>JBGULD010000063.1:0-3126 GCA_045114745.1 Bacilli bacterium | reverse complement strand
CCGAAGTGCTTCTTATTAATCTTGTGGTTGTTCGCTTGGACCGGCTTCTTTGATTTTCTTTTCAAGCTCTTCCATGACATCAGGATTGCTCTTGATGTATTCTTTTGCAGAATCTCTACCTTGAGCAATTTTATTGCCTTCGTATTCGAACCAGGAACCGCTCTTTTTGATTAAGCCAAGTTCAACGGCGCGATCAAGGATTTCGCCTTCTTTAGAAATGCCAAGACCATAGATAATGTCAATTTCACATTGTTTGAATGGAGGCGCCACTTTGTTTTTAACAATCTTTATACGGCAGGTATTGCCATAGATGTCAGAACCTTGTTTGAGAGCTTCAGTTCTTCTAATATCAATTCTGATAGAAGCATAGAACTTTAAGGCACGACCACCGGAAGTTGTTTCTGGGTTTCCATAAAGGACACCGACTTTTTCTCTTAATTGGTTAATGAAGATAACGGCACATTCTTTCTTATTTAAGATACCCGCAATCTTTCTCATGGCCTTGGACATCAATCTGGCTTGCATACCGACTGAGTTATCGCTCATCTCTCCATCAAGTTCAGCTTGTGGGACTAAAGCGGCGACTGAGTCGACGATGATTAAGCTAATTGCACCACTGCTGGCGAGCATCTCAGCGATCTCTAAAGCTTGCTCTCCAGAGTCAGGTTGAGAAAGGATTAATTCATCAATGTTAACACCCAAATTCTTTGCATAAACCGGGTCAATTGCGTGTTCTGCATCGATAAATGCTGCTCTTCCACCTTGCTTTTGACATTCCGCAATCGCGTGTAAAGCTAATGTAGTTTTACCACTAGATTCAGGACCGTAGATTTCAATCACACGGCCTTTTGGATATCCACCCACACCAAGAGCTTCATCGAGTAATAATGAACCACTAGGAATAACGTCGACATCCGTGGCAGGTCTTTCACCAAGTTTCATGACACTGCCTTTTCCGAACATTTTTTCGATTTGTTTCAACGTCTCTTCTAGATTCGCTGAATTATCTTTTTCGGTTTTTTCATTTTTTGCCATAAATTTTTCTCCTCTACTATATAAATACGAACTTTTTGCGATTTTTGTCTCACTTTTTTTGCAAATTTATTAATTTTTCTAAAATGAAGTCAATCGCTTGGTCCTGAATTTCTTTCCGATTTCCTTTTAATGATAGGCTATAGACTTCCGCTTTAGAGGCGCTGGCGATACACATGTGTACTTCGCCTACGGGCTTACCTTCCATTGCGTCTGGTCCCGCATTTCCTGTAAAGGAAACACAATAGTCGACATTTAATAAATGTCTTCCGTTATTAGCCATATAATAAGCGACTTCCTTACTGACAACACCATATTGTCTAATAGTGTCTTCTGGAATGCTTAATAATTTAATCTTTTCTTCGCTCGCGTAAGTGACAAATCCACCTTTATAGAATTTGCTCGCTCCTGGGATAGAAGTAATTAAAGAGGCAAATGATCCGCCCGTAAAAGATTCAACCGAACCTAAGGTCACATTTGCTTCGCGAAATAATCTATTCACTTCTTCCGCTTTCATCTTTCTTTCCTTCTTTTAAGACATAACCATATTTGGTCATGTAGATAATGCCACTCATCACAGAGGCAAATGTACATAAATAGACAAAGATATCCGCAATTCTCACTGGCCATTCTGCATCAAAGTAAATAAATGGCCATCCATTTAATAAGACTAATGAAACAGCAATCATTTCCAAGACTGTTTTGGCTTTGCCAAATATATTCGCAGCAATGACAACACCCTTTTGAGCGGCAATAAATCTTAAAGCATCAACAACGATATCTCTAGCCACTAATAATAAAGCACACCACAAGGAGAAATTCATTTGTCCGTTATGCGCATAACTCGCAGGCACGATTAAGAAGATAACCATGGAGTTAACTAATAATTTATCGGCAACTGGATCTAAGAATTTGCCTAAGTCTGTCACTTGATTATTCTTTCTTGCTAAATATCCATCTAAGAAATCTGTAAAGCTAGCAAGAACAAAGAAGATAAATAATCCCAAATATAACCAGTTAATTCCGGTATTTGGAATATCAGGTATTACAAAACTAGGATTGGCTAAACCAATAAAATATAAAACCACTAAAGTGATAATCATCACCACAATAGCGATGATGCGTGAAAAAGTAATCTTTGTCGGTGTATTCATAAGATTCTCCTAAGTGAGTATCCGATCCTATAAGCCATGTTTTGTCTAGGACAATTATTTATCTAAGCTATGCTTACCAATCTCAGTTTTGTTCCCTTGATTGATCTCCCCTACCAAATTTGGGTTTCTCGCTTGTGGGGTTTACCGCGTTCCACTTTCATGTTTCCATGAAACTTCGTCACTGTGGCACTTTCAGGAGCTCCACCATAGTTACCCTTAGGTCTTACTCCGCCGTCACGCACTCCTGCGTGCCTAGCGTTATTTTTTCCGCTAGCGCAATCACTACGAGCATTACAGCTCGTGCGAGCATGGACTTTCCTCTAACCGAAGCCAGCAATTATCCAGATCGAATGTTAAATTATTTTATAGAGTTAGGATTAAATCCGTTTTGCCACAAGAATCTCTCTAGGGCATTAATCCTTTTAAGGAGGTTGATATTGTCATCAGTGACATTATCAGTCGGTTTAATATTTGCGTATTTAGCTTTATATCTTCCGAGTTCTAGTTCCAAATTGCTCTTATCTTTTTCTAAACTAGAAATCTTCTTTTGAAGGTTCTCAACTTCTGCGATAGTCAATAGATGATTAGCTTCCACCTTTTCATAATCCATGATGATGAGATCTAGAAACTTATCTACCTCATATGGGTCATATCCACGTGGAACGCCTTTAAAAACTTTATCTCCGATTTGTTCTGCAGAAAGTACAAGCTTAATTGCCATAATAAAACCTATTATTTATAATATAGTAAGGAAGTGTATATTTCAATCTTTTTTCTTTTGAAAAAAGAATATGAGTGATATAATTTCTAAGATGAACAAAAATTTACAAAGGTCATTAAAAAATCATAAATATCTCGTTTTCTTAGATTTTGAGGGAACACAGTTTTCTCATGAGATGATTGCCATCGGTGCTTTATACGTCACAATCGATCCCAAAAC
>JBGULD010000062.1:0-28151 GCA_045114745.1 Bacilli bacterium | reverse complement strand
TGAAAGGGATGTCAGAAGACCAATTCTTCAAACTAATATTATTAGAAAGAATCCAAAATATCATAAATGTTACGAAACATTCTTATTTATCGAGAAGTTCGATAGTTTAGGTGTGACTTATAAAGTCGATGATAAATATTCCTTATTCACTAAAGAAGAAATGGAGCAATATAACTACTTATTGTTATCTCAATATCTTGCTTTGCAAGATGAAAGAGACTTCAAAGAAGTGAAGAAATCGGAAAAGGTTTATAAACCAAAAGTCCATACTTCTATCGATGATGAGAAATTCGTCTATGGTCCATTATATAAAGGACCACTCGAATTTGTGAGAACCGATGAAGGATACCGCAAATACTTGGAGAGCAAGATTAGAACTGATTTACCTGAACATCCAACGAAACAAGAAAAAGCTTATTACGCGGATGAATACGAAGAAAATAGGAAAATCAAAGAAGAATTAAGACAAATCGATCGCTTGCTCGCCCGTAAGTATAAAGATATTAATGCCTTCGAGAAAGAAGTGCAAAAGATTCTCGCTCTTAGAGAACAAGAAGAAATTGCTGCGGAAAACGAAAGACTTAGAAAGATTCGTGAAGAAGAAGACCGTCGTATCGAAGCTAAGAGACAAGAAATTATCGCCGCGGCGAAAGCTAAAAAAGAGGAAATTCTTCAACAACAAAGAGAAGAGAAAGAAAGACGCAAGCAAGAAGAAGCTCGTTGTAAAGAAGAAGAAAGACAAGAAAAACTTCGTCGTCAAGAGGAAGAACGTCGGCAAAAAGAAGAAGAGGAACGCCTTAGAAGAGAAGCGGAAGAAAAAGCCCGTCAAGAAGAAGAGGAACGCCTTAGACTCGAAGAAGAAAGAAGACGTCAAGAAGAGGAAGCTCGACTTGAACAAGAACGCTTGGCCAAAGAAGAGGAAGAAAGACTTGCCCGTGAAGAAGCGGAAAGACTTGAAGCTGAACGTCTCGCTCAAGAAGAAGCGGAGCGTCTTGAAAGAGAAGAACAAGAAAGACTTCAAAGAGAAGCTGAAGAAAGAGCTCGTCAAGAAGAAGAGGCTCGTCTCGAACAAGAACGCCTTGCTAGGGAAGAGGAAGAACGCTTACAAGCGGAACAAGCCACTCAAGAAGCAGAACCTGAACCCGAACCTGAGCCCGAACCTGTGGTTAATGAAGAGCCAGTCGCTGAGGAACCAGTTATAGAAGAGGAATCTCAAGAAGAAATTCCTCAAGAAATAGAGGAACAACCAGTAGAAGAAGCTCCTGTTGAAGAGCCTGTGATTGAAGAAACTCTTATTGAAGAAGTTCCTGAAGAACCTACTGAAGAAGAACAACCTGAACCGGTCAAAGAAAAGAAACCTCGCAAGAGAAAACCAAGAGCGAAGAAAGTTGTTCCTGCTCCAGAACCAGTCGCAGAAGAAACTCCTGCTGAAGAGCCGGTTGAAGAAGTTCAAGTTGAAGAACCTGTTCAGGAAGAACAACCCGAGCCAGTTAAGGAGAAGAAACCTCGTAAGAGAAAACCAAGAGCGAAGAACCCTGCTCCAGTTGTAGAAGAACCCGCTCCAGTAGAAGCGGAACCTGAGCCAGAACCAGAGCCAGTTGTCGAGGAACCTTCTAAAGAAGAAATTCCTGAACCAGTTCCTGAACCAGTGAAGGAAGAACCTATTAAAGAAAAGAAACCTCGTAAACCACGTGCGAAAAAGCCGGTTGAAAAGAAACCAGCGGAGAAGAAACCTGCTCCGAAGAAGAAAGCTCCTGCTCCAAAAGAAAAAGCGGAAGTTATTCCTGGCAAATTCATCGTTAAAGCCTACGAAGGCTACTATATTAGCGATAAGAAATTCTCCGTCTATAAACATGAGGCGAAGATATTCAATGACTTCAATGTAGCGAAACAAATTAAAGCTAGATTTGGAGGTAAAGTTATTAAGTTATAGTTATGGAAGAAAAACAATTAAACGAACAAGTGAATAATGAAGTCGCAGAAGCGGAAGAAAAACCCGCTGAAGGTTCTTTAGTTGTTGATGAAGTAGCTAGCGAAGTGGTGGAAACACCCGCAAAAGAAAAAAAGAAAAAGAGCAAATTAAGAAATACCATTGAATGGATATTAACTGGTTTGTTCGCCATCTTATTCGTCATATCTGGTGTCGGTCAAATCAATGGCATGATGAACCGCAGCAAACACTATGGTGAAATGATTAGGTTTGGATATGGTAGTTTCTATGTCTTAACCGATTCTATGGATCCGGTTTATAAAAAGAAAACTGCGATTATCACCTATTTAGAAGATTCTGACACCATATATCAAAGATATTTGGAAAACCAAAAGTATAATGAGGTGAAGAAACAAGAATATATTGATTCTCACCCCGACCAAGTCATTGATGGAAAGATTATCAGCAGTGACGAATGGAGAAATTATCAAATCAAAAACTTCAAAAATATTGATTTGACATTCATGGGCATTAACGTCATCTCCATTCAACCTGATGATCCAACATTAACTGACCCCGCCTATCCACCGACACCATTTGCTGTCACCCATAGACTGAGAGAAATGCATATGGTGGAAGGTGTCCAAAAAGGAAATGGCAAATATGTATTTGTCTGTGCTGGTATTAATACCGGTGGAGAATTAGCTAAAGAAAGCCAATACCAAGCCTTTACAGAAAAAGAATTACTTGGTGTTGTGAAGATTGGTAACCAAGCTTTAGGTACATTCTTCTCGATAATATCATCACCTTGGGGATTATTAGTCTTCCTATTAATTCCTGCCTTATATCTTGTTATCACCTCGGTCTTTGATATCTTAAAGGCCTTAAAAGAACCAGAAGAAGCTCAAGCTGGTAGTGGTGATAAACCAAAAGTCGATTCTTTAGAAGGAATTTCCGAAAAGGATCGTGAAAGATTAAAGAAAGAATTACTTGAGCAAATGTTAAGCGGAAAGGATAAAAAGAAATGATCAAAAACAAACGATTTAACAGATATTTAGCGTTAACTATCGTTTTTACCGTTGCTTTTATCGTGGTCTTTGTTTTATCTGTCATCTCTAACGTTGATAAAACCATCTTTGGAGAAAATTCCACATTATTAAGCGTCATTTTCTTCATTGCTTCTGTCCCATTCGCGGTGTTTGGATCATTTACTTTATTAGGAATGTTCAACCAAATCGCTTTTATTAATCGTTTAACATTAGAAAACTCCTATACTTTAGGTCAAAGTGTGATTTTCTATAATTTTGAAACATTTAAGATTGAAGCATCTCGTGTTTTAAGAAAGAGAATTAACCGTCGTAAGCATATGTATTTAGTGGCTTTTACCACTGCGAATGCATCCACAACGGCGAATGCTTTCCATAACGATATGATTACTTCTTTGAACTATCATACATCCCAGTTCCTTTCTTCTTTAAACGCAGATAGAAAAGGTGTCTTCTCTTCCAAGAGTTCTGTTTATGGTTTTAATAGAGGTGTTTTCCTTGTTTTATTAACATTAAAAGACCAAGCTCAAATACCTGAATTTGTTAATATCATAACCACAAATGTGTTTAAGATTGTTGAAGAGAAGAGATTAAGAGTCTTAGTACAACCATTCTTTGGTGTTAAAGAAGTGTTTAGAGAAGATAATATTGTTTCCTCTATTGAAGACACAATGATTGCCCGTAGTGTTTCTGAATCGAACTTTGAAACATTCACTTTCTTTAATGAATCATTTAAGAACGTCTCCACGAATCAAGACGTCGCGGAAATTGAAGATGCACTCAATAACAATGAATTTGTCGTTTATTATCAACCGAAATATTCATTAAGAGAAAAGAGATTTATCTCCGCGGAAGCTTTAGCGAGATGGGATTCTCCAAAATATGGTTTGTTAGGACCTTCCGCATTTATTAATAAAGCTGAAAATGCTGGCTTAATGTCCGCATTAGATAACTACATCTTTGAAAAATCGTTAGCGGATTTATCCGATGCTTTAAAAAGAGGTAGAAGAGTTATGCCGGTTAGCGTCAACTTCTCATTATATGAGTTCTATTCTTATCACTTTATTGATAACGTTGTAGCTTTATTAGAGAAATATCACGTCCCCGCTTCATTAATTGAAATTGAAATTACCGAAACCACATCACAAGCCAACCAATTCTTATCCGTATCCATGATTAAGAAGTTAAAAGATATGGGTATCCGTGTTTTAATGGATGACTTTGGTGTTGGTTATTCCGGAATTGAAAACTTAAGAAATATTCCATTCGATGCGATTAAAATCGATAAATCATTTACTGATTTGATTCTCACTGATAACAAAACCAGATCCATTGTTAAATTATTAGCGGATTTAGGTCACCTCAATGACATTGAAGTTATTATCGAAGGTGTCGACAGCAAAGAACAAGTTGATTTATTAAAGAGAATTAAAGTCGATACCATTCAAGGTTTCTATTATTCCATGCCTTTATCTAGTAAAGACTATGAAATGTTCTTAAAGACAAACGCTTTTGAAAAGGAGATTAAATAATGATTGCAGTAGTTGGCTCCTCTCATGACGATATCCTTTATTTCGAATCCATTATGGCGGATAAAAGGAAAGAAACGATTTTTAAACGTTTCGAAATAACCATCGGAACGATTTTTAACCAAGAAATTCTCTTGATGGATGGTTTATATACTTCTGTTTTATCTTCCGCTTTAATCAACCATATTTTAGAAAAATATTACATTTCTCTAGTCATCAATGTTGGTAAATGTCTTTCTGTTGATCCAAAACTTAGAATTGGTAATATTATGATTTCTTCTCGTGTTATTGATGTAAATGTTGATTTAACCATTTTAACGCATTGTGAAATCGGTCAAATTCCAGGATTCAAGAGAGTCTTTGAAGTGCAAAACGATATTATTAACTACACCAAACAAGGTGTCGGTAGAAGAACATTCGCTTCCGCGATTGACGCGACATTCTTATCTTCTGATAATTTAAGTGAAGAAACGTTAAAGGCCTTAAAAGAACGCCGCTCCATATTTGGGGAAAAGGATGAATTAGTCTTTGACTCCGTGAGTGCGGGTGTCGCTTTAGCGTGCACACTTTCCGATGTGCCATTTATTATCGTGAAAGCCATTGAAAGACCAATCGAAAAAGATGAAACTGTCGATGACTATTTAGGAGTCCTTGATAGTTATATTAATTTAGGCAAAGCCGTCGTCTCCACAATTGGTGATATCGGTCGTGCCGATATCTTAAAAGGAGGATACACTGTATGAGTGATAAAAAAGACATTAACATACGACATTCGTTTAGATTATTCACCGTCATTCCAATCGTCGTTTTAGTGGCCATGCTTGGTGTTTTCACCTTGTTTATTGTTTTATACACTCAATTACAAAATAGTGTTTTCCTTTTCTTATTAATCGGTTTATTAGTCATCTTAGGTTTAGGATATTTAATACTTTGTATTTTCATGCTCCGCTGGTTCTACCGCGTCTTCTATTTTGGTTTATTTGAAGTTACGTCAAAGAATTTGCAAACCATCGTGAATGGAAAAGCTGATTTAGCGGAATATCCCGATGTTAATATCAAAGAGATTAAAGACTTAAATGCGGATACCGAACAAGTTAGAACCGTTTTAGAAAATGCTTATTTAGTGACTCATACACCAAATTTTGACACTTTAGATTTGGACTATATCGATAAGAAGAGAAACCTTATTACTTTTGATTCTTTAAAGAATAACCTCTCTAACCTTATCTTCCTTTCCCAATCATTTAGAAATGTCATTATTGAGGTTTATTATGATTTCCCAGACGGGGAATTAACTCCGAGTAATGAATCATATTTATTAAACGTTTTCTATAACGCTTTTAGCGATTTTGAACGATCCTTATTCGCTTTTAGAGATGATCATCGTTCATTACTTATTTATCTTCCAGTTATCGACTCATTCTCTCGTATTCAAGAGATTTTGAATTTGAAATCGAAAGATGTGAGCGTATCTCATCGTTCCGTGCAAGGATTAGCAAATATCCCTGCTAGATTTGCGATAGTGGCTTATCCATATTCCAGTGAAGATTCCATTCTCAGCGATTTAAGATACGCAAAAAGACAGAATAAAGTCTTCAATTTATTCTTACCGAACAGAACAAAGAATAATGTTGATCAAAAAGTCATCATGCATACATCGATGAATATCAACTATATGTCTCGTGTTTTATCCGCTTTAGCAAAACTACGTGATGATACCGCAGACTTCGTTGAAGATAAGAAAACATTAAAACAAGTTTTTAATGATTTAAGCAAATATCTCGATATCGATGAAGCCGGTATTATTAGATTTGAAGATGATGTGAGATTATATTCTTCCTTCTTAACGACTGAAGATTCGACCCTTTTCCCAGAAAAGAAAAATGTGCCTATGGACTTTGTCCACGCTTTAGCGGAAGAAGTAGATGACGATAATTCCTATTACTTCTCGAAGAGAAATCACGCAAATATCTTATTAGGAAGAACCTTAGATTATTATGGTTTGTCCAGTGGTTTCTTCTATGTCATTAAAAAAGACAAAGATGTCATCGGTTTGATTTATTTCTTCAACCGCACTAGAGACTTTGTCATCGATGCTTATTTAAGAGAATCATTCTTTGTTATTTGCCAAAGAGTTGCCCATTATTTCCAATCCTTAAATTTAACTGAACAACTCGATAATGCGAGAAGCGAAGCTAACTATGTCTTCTCGATTGGTAAATATGGCATCTATAAAGTTGATGACAATATGAACATCACCGAATTCTCCTCTAACTTAAAGGATTACTTCCCGAATGTTAAAAAAGATGTTAAGTGTTATAAAGCTTTATTTGGTTTAGAAAAGCCATGTAGTGACTGTTTGATGAAAACCTTCAAAAAGAAGGTTGTAGAGACCAAAAAAGGCACAATGATAGCCTCTTTAACACTTAATGATAGAAAGAGTCACAACCGCTCTGTTTTGTTAGAAAAAGTGGCCAAGGCTCCAGATCATGAAATGGATATTTATAATAAAGATTTATTATGTTATTCATTTGCCACTTTAGTGGATACTTTAAGAGATGCTTATTATTCCAAGGGTCGTGGATATTTATTGCTTCTCTCTATCGATAATTTCACTGAATTATTAGATAACCAAGGTAGTGAAGGCACAAACTTTGTTGTTCGTTGTTTCATTAGAAAGATTAAAAATATGCTCAAGACACAAGATGTCTATATTTATAATCCATCAACTATCGCTGTTATCTTCCCAAATATCGGTCACGCTGACGTCATCACAAAGTGTGAACAAATTTATGATATTTCCAAAGAGCATTATTTCGATGATGGTAGTGATGATTCTTTGATGATTACATATCAACCATTAGCCTATCCTCGTGGTTATGCTTCCGCGGATGACTTCTTAAGACACGTCGCAGACTTCTACTACTCTGAAAAATGCGAAAGAGGCAAAGACTTCATTTACTTCTCCGATTACTCCATCTCTAGAAGTGCGAGCAAGCGTGCCTTCATGTTATCCGTTATCGAAAGCGAATTCTCTGGCAAGATGTCCACAAGTGTTAACTTGCAGCCAATGGTTATTGCTGAGAATAGGAAAATCTATGGTGCGGAAATTCTCTTACGTATTAACGACGTTCATAGAAATGTCTTCTTCTCCGCACAAGATATCGCTCGTATTGCTCTTCAAGAGAATAAGACCCACTTAATTACGGAATCTATCGTTAATTATGTCGGTAATCTTTACAAAGAAAACGGACAAACGACATTTAAGATTAACGACTTTAAACGTGTGGCGATTAATATTGACCAGACTTACTTCCGTAATCCTGACTTAATTAAAGCCATTATTGCTAATATCAATAATTACAATATGCCGAACAACTTCTTATCATTTGAAATTCCAGAAGAAATGATTCCGGATAACGTTGATAAGATCCGTGCCTTTGCTAAAGAATTAGCGGGTGTTCATATCATCTTCTCATGCGATAGATATTCTGGTAGCTATGTCGGCATTGAACAATTGAAACAACTAGGCTTCAAAGAGATTAAAGTTATGAAGGGTGTTATCGATGGAATTGATAAAGACCCAGTCAAACTCAACGGCTTCAAACAGATTGCCGAAACCGCTAAACAACAAGGCCTTGGTATCTCGGTTGTCGGTGTTGAAAATGAAGCTCAATACAAGCTCTTAAGAGACATCGATAAGAACATGTTACTACAAGGTTATTACTTCTATAAACCACTCACACGTAGTGACTTCTTAAGCGCAATTATCTCGTATTAATTAATAATTTTTAAAGCATTAATCCAAAAAGATTGATGCTTTTTTTCGTGTTAAAAGAACATTCAAGAAAGCCGTATTTTTTACGAAATAATTGAGATTTACAGGCTTTTTTCATCATTTTTGCATTTTTTAATAAGAAATTACTGAGCCTTGCCAATTTTTATTTTGATAAAAAATGTTTGCACCTTAAAAAACACTTCTATATAATAGAAGGCGATAAAGGCAAAACCACAGAAATGTGGTGACGCAAAACTATAGGGTCTTGAAAGAGATAGCCAGCTGCCAATGATTAGGCCGCTGGCTTTTAATTTATTGGTCCCATGAAATTAGTTAGAAACAAACAACTTAGCATTATCGCCGCCACCTCAATGACGATTTTCTCATTGGCGGCTGTTTTTGTTGGTGTCATCGCTTGGTTCCAAATGGAGAGAGTCTTTAATGGCGGTGACGATTTCGAAGTCAATAACATTACTGGCCGTTTAAAGAAGGTCACATTCCATACATTGAATTCCAAAGAAACAGATTCTGCTGGTATTGCTACCTCATTCTCTTTCAACAAGAACTATGTTGGTTCCATTACTTACGATTGGTCTACTCGTACTGGCACATACGTTCCTGTTACTGAAGGTGACGCCACAATTGAATTAGATGACTACGATCCAATGGATCAAGAAAAACCAATTCTCGTCTTATTTGAATACGATAAAGAATATAACGTTGCTAACACAGAACACTTTGTTATCGATGCCATTTCTAGCGAAGATGATTTCTTAGGCGAAAGAGATCCTTCCACAAATATGCCAATTCACCCACTTTCCGAAACATATAAAGGAACAGTGGACAACAATCCATATTATGCTTTGAGTTCTGTCGCTAATTTCTATAATGCTAGTTTAAGCACCAACCAATTCAATACTTTAAATAGTGGTTCTTATTTCACTTTCTATAAACAAGTGCAAACCCCAGAACAAAATAAGATTTATTTAAGTAATTCCGATAACTTCGTTTATGTTAATAACGACACAAACGTTTCTTCTTTTGATGATGATGGAAAAATTACTATCGCTGAATATGATACTGGTAGTATTCAATATGTCGCTATCGTCATCGATTATTACATTGATGCAGTTGAATATATTTATTCCACATTCTTAGGTGATACCACCCTAGAAGATACATATGACTATTATCTCCGCTTTGCGTGTGACTGGTCATTGGAGGTGCTCTAATATGAAGAAAGTACCTACCATTGTTTCGTTATCTATCTTAGCTGGTTTCACCCTTATTGCGGCAGTGACCAGTTCTGTGGCGTGGTTCTCCGCAAGTGCGAAAATCACCAATAGCAACAATCCTGTTGAAGGTGCGACTATGGGCGCCTACTTTGCTTATGGTGATGGTAGTGCAGAACACCCATTTGGTATTACTAAATCAAGACACGTTTATAACTTAGCGTGGTTACAATATCTTGGATATTTCAATAACGAAGGAAAACAATACTATTTTGAAATGGATGATGACGTTGATATGGGTGGATTAGTTATTCCTCCAATCGGAACTCCAGAACATCCATACATCGGTGTTTTTGATGGACAAGGTCACGTCGTTTCTAATTTCACAACCTCAAACGATTTTTCTGATTTCGTCAAACACCCAGGTGCCGTTTCCTCTTCAGATTTCAATTCCAAGAACATTCAAATTGTTGGATTCTTCGGCATCATTGGTAAATACAACCAATCTTATTCTTTTGAATCCTCCGCGATTTCCTTTACTGATACAGGATTAACTAATTTCACAGTGAAAACAACATCCGCAAAAACGTTGATTGGTTTAGCAGCTGGTTATGTTGATGGTACATTAGCTAATATTAGTATTGATGATGCGACATTTGACATCTCTTCTTCTTCGAAGAAATTGGATGCTTATAACAATATTTCCGATTATTCTCTCGTTGGTTACGCGACCGAAGATTCTTTAAGATATCTCGATGATCGTAACGTCAGAGTGGAAGTTCCTAACTTAACACATGATATCGGTGGTGGCGGTGGTTCCGACTGGAACGCTTCTATCGGTATGAAAGATATGTTCAATAAGCTTTTGGCTTTATATCCAAACAGCACAAGAACCAAATATGTCTCTGAAGAAACTCGTTACTACAACGAAGATGGCACTCTTGATGAGTCAAGAACTGTAGAAAACAACACCGCCAATTCTCCAGTCTTTTCTACCACAAACTCTGGTGGATCAACTTCTTATGGTTTCTACGCTGATTCAGAAACCAATGCTGGTGGACATAAAATTGCTTCCTTCTCTTTTGCTAGAACATCAAACAGTTCTGGTACTGCATCTACTAATAATAGATACATGTATCTATATGGCAGAAGCGAAAAAACAGTTAATAATGGTTTAACCGTTCATAATTATCACGATGGTCACCTCATTACCGATGGTGTTAATTATTTATATTCTTCTAGCAACACCGCGGTAGCATCGAGAACCGATTTAAATAATTACTGCTACTGGGCAATGGATTCCGATGGATATATTAAGAATATAGCTAGAAATACTTATTTATACGCTAACGGAACTACATTAGCTAACTCAACCACAAAAGGTACTGGTACAAACTATAAATGGACATATAACAGCACAAGCAATAGTTTGACTGTTGTTTCTAGCGGTACCACCTATTACCTAGTTTATAACAGTGGTTGGAAATTAGTGACTGGTAGTCAAAGCATTACTCTTGCATACCATCATTTAACAAGTACATATAACTCCACAACTTATTATTTGAATGTTACTTGGAGTGGAAACAATCCAACTCTTTCCAGCTCTTCTACAAGCAATAATACTGAATGGTACACCGATGGTAATTATCAATATGTTTTACACAATGATACTAAATATTATTTAGCGTATTCAAATAGTAGAGTAACAGTTGCCAACACAACATCAAATAGATTCCAAAGAAATGGTAACTATTTCAGTTATACTGGTACCGGTTGGAGTTCAACAACTTATTATATAAGAATTCAAAATGGTACAACAATTTCTCGTACCGATAGTACTAGCAATAGAACACAAATTAACATCGTTGATATTACATCACCAGCTAGTAGCGTTAAAACATACATGAATGCCGCTTCTTATAATTCTGGTAATACTACTGAAGCCGCTCATTATGAAACTAACCCAACATATTTCCCATTAACATATGATGATGCTGGCGTTGATGATAACAACACCGGTTATGTTGTTAGTGGTTCCAGAATCGCCTTTGGTGATATCCGTGTTTCCTTATATTACACAAGTAATATTGGTACTGCTTTAAACATTACTAGTAATGATACTTATAACTCTACCTTAGATAAGAAAATGCAAGTCATTAGTGCTAGTGCCGAAACCAATGGTGATTTCTATTTGATTAAAGATACCCACAACGCTTCTACCACAACATATAGTAGTGGTATTACCAACAATACTGTTGGTGTTAATACAACCAGAAAAGATCCAAAAGACTTTGGCTTTAAGAAATATAACAGTGCGAGAAATGGTCTCCAAAGCATGCTTAATGGTAGTTCCAATATTTATGGTCTCCACTTTATGGATTCCCAAATTAGCATGAGCAATATTACCATTGCCGATTATGTTAAAGTTGCTGATAAAGATAGAAGCAAATTAGAAGAAGGCGATCCAGTTTATACTGAATACACAAATTATGAACTTCCAGAAGATAGTATCGACTTCAACTTATCATCTAAAGGTACAATCAACTTCTTCGCTGGAACATATTTTACTGGCAATACCACATTCTTCTCTTTGAACCACGTTCATAGATATACTGAGCAAACCATTGTTGATGGTGTGACTCGTAGAGTCGGTGATATTCAAAGCATTAAACAAATCAGTAAGATTTATAAAAACTTCTACACCGGTAGCGATATCGCTGATGAAGAAGAAAGAAAGAATAATCCGTACACAATCGCAAATGCTCCATACATTTATTTGTATAGTGACTCAACATATTCCGATCCAAATGCCGCGACACATATGACATATGCCGGCAACACCCAAACAGAATTATTTGATATGGATTGGGTTATGAGTCCAAAAATGATCACTAATGCTGTCTATTATTTTGAAATCCCTGCTAATAAGGGTGAATATGCATTAGGTTCTGTCGCCGGTAAGAGTGGTGCTTACTTAATGTACCTTGATATTGGTGCGGCAAGTATCAGCATGGATACCATTCTTATCGAAGAACAAATGACCATCACTCAAAATACTTATGTCACACCTAAAGGTGTTGACTTCGCTGCTGTTACTAGCACTGGCTGGACAGTGGTCGAAACAATTGGTGGTGAATCCTCTGCGATTAGAATTCCAAATAATGTCAGTGGAAAGATTCATTATGGCTATAACGCTTCTGATGACATATTAACGTGTGGTCCACCTACAGGTGGTTCGGTGACTAATGGTAGCACAATTGTTTCCACTTATTTGAATAAAGATGTCACTCTAACTCCTGGTACAGGAGTGGGCACTGACGGAGCGATATCTGTTGTTGCTTATGCTTCAAGTAGCAAGACCATTTATAAACAAACAAGTTATGTTTATAACAGTGATACTGCGACATTGATTAAGAACGTTGGCTATAAAGAAAATCCAGAAGATGAGTACGAGAACGCTGAAGATGAATGCGAGATTACACCAGACCTCTTCGACTATGAAACCATGGAAGAAGATGAAATCATCTACGAAGGCACTGATCCAATTACCGTCTTCAACTACATCATTATCTCCAGTGGTAGTGGAACTAACATGAAGATGATTTATGATTATGAATACACAACTCAAACTTACACATTCACAATCACCAACTTATCTAGTGAATCAACTACCTTATATATCACCTCTGTCTTATCTGGTTATCACATCATTATCAATGGTAGTGAAGTGAGCGCCGGTTCCACAGTTGTGGTCAATCCAGCATCATAAACAGGAAATACAATTTAGTGTTTCCTGTTTTTTCTTACTAATCTTGAATGTTTCTCATAAAAATAGAAAAATATATGAGGAGGTTTTTATTATGGAAAACTTTGAGATGATATTAGATAAAGATGAACAAATAATTAAAGAATATAGACCCAATAAGAAGAGATCTGTCTATTTAAGCTTATTATCCTTACTCCCCCTCTTTTTGGTGGCCATAACCTTTATTTTGATTGCTGTTTTAACTTTTGTTAATGTTATTAAGATTACCGATGACCAAGGAAAGAGCGAAATGATGTTTCCTTATATATTTATTTTCTTTGGTGCCTTAATTCTTTTAATCGCTATTTATACATATATATATTATGTAGTTAGTTATAAAAAGAGACTCTATTGTTTAACAAACAAAAGAATCATTATCCGTGGTGGATTTATCGGTGTGGACTTTAATGCTTTAGATATTGCTGCGATTAATTCTGTTAATGTGAAAGTTGGCTTATTAGATAAAATGGTAAAGCCTAATACAGGTATGATTATCTTTGGTAGCGCAACCACTCCATTAGGACAGAATAATAAAAACTCCAGTGGTGGTTTTACCTTCCTTCATATCGATAATCCTTATGAAGTATATAAAGAAATAAAAGATTTAAATAATATTAAGTAAGAAAAAACCGATCGGCTTGATCGGTTATTCTTTTTTACCTTCGGATAAGTCTTTGAGAAGTTCTTGTTTAAGGGCTTCTCTTTGTTCATCTGTAAGATTGTCAACTTTGACCGCTTCTTTCTTAGAAGCTTTTCTTACATAGAGGACTAAGCCAACGATGTTGCCTGCTAAAATGACAAATAATGGGATAACGAAGATCCATAGATAAGCGGTAAGATTGCGTTGTAACCAACCAATCATTGTTTTCTCGCTTTCTAAGACGCCGCTACCACCGACGGTTTTAGCTAACATAATGATGTGAATTACAAACATGAATATTGTAATCGCGACATCAAGCGCTATAAGGCAAATCCATAATACTTTTTTGTTTTTCATCGTAAAAAACCTACATCTATACTAATTTATTGATTTTGATTTGGCAACAAAATATTGAAAAATAATTAATTAAATTAATGAAAGTTTGTCTCATTTATCCTATTTACCATGCCTATAACCTTGATTTATATCCCTTATTAGAGTATGTTTATTAATTGAAATATGAAACGAATTAAAGATTTCTTACAGAAAGTTCAACAAGCTCAAAAAGCTCATCCATATATTGCTTTAATAATTGAATCAATTATTACAATTGGAGTGATGATCGGCCTAGTCTTTTTCGTAAGAGCTATCAAGGTTCCAAACCCAAATATGATCTTGGTTTTTGGTGTTGTTTCTTTCTCTGCTTTATTTGGTTTTATCCCAGGAAGTTTCTCCGTCATTATTAGCATCGTTTATTCGATGTATATATTTTCTAAAGACAATTCATTTTTTAGTTATACATCTGATGGTTTATACCGTTTAATCATCGCGATTATTGGACTCACTTTATGCTACATTGTCGTTGCTTTCCTCAACTATCGTAAAGTGGCTTCTTATGAAAAATTATCGAAAATTAATAAGTTCCTTGAACTTGATAATCAACAATTACAAGAAATTTCTATCTCTGATTCTCTTACCAGAACCAAGAACAGATTTGCCCTACGTAAGGACTTTGAAAAATATTGTTCTCAGTTTGTTCACGTTATGATGTTTGATATTGATAACTTCAAAATGGTTAATGATACACTCGGTCATGGTGCGGGCGATTACGTCTTAAAATGTATCGGTGCAGTGACTAAAGAAGTGTTTGGTACAGAAAACTGTTATCGTTATGGTGGAGATGAATTCTTGATTATCACACCAGACTTATCGGAAGAAGATTTCCGCAACAAAGCCAAAGACTTAAAGCAAGCCATCAATGAAATTAGAGTGGGCAACAAAAACATCTCCACAAGATTCTCTGGCGGATACGTCTATGGCACGCCTGAAACTCCTCTCGAATTAAGAGCGATGATCAAAAGAGCGGACACTCTTCTTTATAAAGCCAAATCACATGGCAAAGACGATACGTTAAGAGAAGAATTCTCTTCCAAGAAATAACCTGGTTATAAATAATCAGGTTTTTTATTAAAAAGAATTGGCCATATCTTATAATATAGTTATATGAATCTTATCCAATATGTTCGTTATTTTGCTAATAAGAAATTCAGCGATCTTCCGTTTAGTGAAGTCGACGCTTTAATATTTTCTGAATTAGCTTATATCAACTTTGACATGTATATCAAAAATATGGATTTCATAAAACTAAAAGATTTAAAGGTTAAAGATCCAAAAGCCTTTTATGAAGGAAGCGTCGACTCCAAAAAGAATCAAAGACTCCTTGAAGCGATGCAGAAATCCAAGAGATTTAAAGATGTTAAGGTTGGATATTGTCGCGCTTTTACGGATAAAAAGAACTATACTCAGTTCTTCGCAATGACATTAGTGATGCCCGATAATAGTGGTTTTATCGCTTTTCGGGGCACTGACACATCGATTCTCGGTTGGAAAGAAGATTTATATATCGTTTATAAAAACGAGATGCCAGGACAAGAAAAAGCAGCATCTTATTTAAAAGAAGCCGCCAGACTATTTTCTGGAATGTTTTATGTCGGTGGTCACAGTAAAGGTGGTAACCTCGCAGTTTACGCAGTGATGAACATGGATAAAAGACTAGAAAGAAGATTAGCTAAATTTTATTCATTTGATGGTCCAGGATTTAAAGGCGGTATCAAAGCATTTGAATCCTATCCTCGTGTTCATGAAAGATTTGAAAAATATTTAACCACCAAAGATATGATCGGTGTTGTCTATAACGAAGCGGAAAATCCCAAGATTGTTTATTCTTATGGTGTTTTATTAGGTGGACATGACCCATTCTATTGGTCAGTCAGTATGAGAACGGCGAAATTTGTTTATGCTCAAGATCGTTCTAAGTCTTCTAAATACACTGAAGAAGCATTGATGAACTGGTTAAACGAAGAAAGTATTGAATCTCGTCAATTAGCGGTGGATGTTTTAATCACATTATTTGGACAAGCGAAAACCATTTACGATCTATTGTTACAAGCAGGTCGAGTTATTAGCAACCACAAAACCATCTTCTCTAATTACACCGTTAAACAAAAAGAAGAAGCTAAAGAAACATTTAGAAAATTGGGGCGATATTATTTATCAGCATATGACCCAAGAAGATATTTAATTAAAAAAGATAATAGTGAAGACAAAAATAAATAAATATTGTCTAGTTCCGTATTTTTGCCTTTTTTCTTACATTTTTTTGTAAAAAATGCGATAATTTAGTTAATGATAGCATTCAGCAAAGGGGAAAGAGTCATCCATTGTCGCGATGGCCTTGCTGTCGTTGTTGATGACACAATGATCGCAGGGAACGAATATTTTGTTGTGAAAACAGTTCGCGGTGGTGGCGAAAATATTTATGTCCCAATAGCCAAAGCGGAAGCTATTATCCGTCCTTTAATGAGTAAGGAAGAAGCTGACGAATTAATCGAAAGCTTAAAAAGTATCGAACCTGAATATAACAGCAACACAAAGCAAAGACGCGATTCTTTAAAAAGACGACTGATGTCTGGTGATGTTAAAGATATCGCCTTCTTATTCAAACAATTATACTTATTTAAAACCGCAAATGATCCCGGCATTAAATATGGTCCTGTCGACCTCGATATGCTGCAATACGCTGCGGATAATCTATTAGATGAATTAGCAATCTCTTATGATGTTCCTCGAAGCGATATCGAAGAATATGTCTACGCTAAATTAAGGATGTAATTTAATACATCTTCTGTTGTATCAATAAGGTTCGTGCTCTGACACGAATTTTTTATTTCTTCTTTGGTGCGATAACCATATGTTACCAAAGCATAATCAACTTTTGAGTTTAAAGCGGTCTCTTCATCGACATTAGTATCACCAATATATAAGACTTCATCTTTACTAACATTGTAGTGTTTTATGATGTTATCAATCATATTTGGATGAGGCTTCTTTTGCACGCCTTTATCATCGCCTTGGATATAAGAAAATAGACCTGGATAATGGTGGTCTAAAAGCATCTTAGCAACATCAATTATTTTATTTGTGGCGACAGTTACTTTATAACCTTCATTTAATAATTTCTTAATAGTGGTTACCATGCCCGGATATGCATGGGTATTTTTATCATAATTTTCGCGGTAGCACTTTTTGAAGATTTCTAGGCATTTTTCGTAATTTTCATTTAAAATCCCCAGTGGAATTGACCGTTCTATTAATTTAGCGACCCCATTTCCGATGTCTTTTCTGACCTGTTCCAAAGACCTGTTTTGATAGCCAAAATTAGATAGAGCAAAATTAACCGCAAAATGAAGATCAGCTAGTGTGTCTAATAATGTACCATCTAAATCAAAAATTATTACTTTTTTCATTTGATATTTTCTATGACTTTGATGATGTCTTCGTTGAGCACTAAATCACACATATTGTCATAGTCAGTTCTTTGTTTGTTAATAACGACGAGATTCTTTCCACGGAAATATCTCACAAAACCAGCAGCGGGGTAAACAGTTAAGGAAGTTCCCACAATGATTAAAGTATCGCATGTCATGATCGCGGAGATGGAAAGGTTGATAGTGTTTTCGTCTAATGGTTCTTCATATAAGACAACATCAGGTTTGACGATGCCTCCACATTTATCACATAGTGGAACACCTTTAGAATTTAAAACATATTTCAATCCAAATAAACGACCGCATCTTTCACAATAGTTGCGGTGGATGGATCCGTGTAGTTCATAGACTCTTGAAGAACCGGCTTCTTGATGTAGCCCATCAATGTTTTGTGTAACTACTGTGACGTTCTTGCCTTTCTTCTCAAGTTCAGCGAAATATTTATGAGCGAGATTTGGTTTGGCATTTTCATAACACATCTTTTCTTTGTAGAATTCGAAAAATAGCTCCGGATTGTTCATGAAGAAAGTGTGAGAAATGATTTCTTCTGGTCTAATGTTAAGATTAGTTTTTTGGTTATATATTCCATCAGCGCTACGGAAATCTGGAATCCCGCTAGCGGTGGAAATGCCTGCGCCTGTAAAGACGACAATGCTGTGTGAGTTTTCAATAATGGATTTTAAAATTTCGTATTTATTCATATTTTCATTATCTACGGAATTATGAGAAAATTCCATAGAAAGATATTCTATCTTTATTTTTTGCACTTTTTCGGTGATGCATTTATATGCATGAGTTCTTTCTTGTCTATTGATAGTTCAACCCCTATAATATTAAAAGCTATGGGTAAATTAAAATTTACATTCGCAAACTTGTGGTATTATTTGCTACTCATTTTAACTTGCACTCTTACAGAGAACATTATGCATATGACAACTAACGCCAAAGGTGGTTTTAACATCACCGGTTTATTTGTTATTTCTCTTGCTTGTGTAGCGTGCTTATTCATGTTCTTTTTCATTTCCCATAAAGAGAACAAACTTAAAGTTGATGTTGTATTATTACCGGCCACAGTGATTGCTGGAATATGTTTCTTAATCCCAATTTGGTTAAACAAAGGAATGACCGCAACATTCGCCAATGGTGAAGGAGAGATAGTCGTAACCTATTCTTTGTTTGAAAGAATTAGAGCATCGGTTATTTTGGTTATCTTTTTAGCGACTTCTTATGCGATGCTTTTCGCGACAAGAGTTCATGGTTTTAGAAATAAGACCATTTATTTCATTGCTTTAGTAGGTATCGGTGCCGCTCTTTTGAGTTTGACTTATTCGCTAATCGTTGAAAGACAACAATACATGTCCATCTTTAAAGATGATGCTGTGCAAAATGTTGTTATTGATTCTTTCTATGGCAATAAGAATTATTACGGTGGTGTTTTATTAATCGGCTTCTTGTCCTGTATAGTGGCGAATTATTATAAACCAAGATTTACCGTCTATTTCTTAATGATTGTCTTTACGGTAGGCATTATTGCCTGTGCAGCGATGCTTCCATCAATAATTGCTTTTGTGGCACTTCCATTATATTTACTAGAAGAAATAGTTCGTTTCTCGATTAAGAAACGCTGGTTATATGTCGTTTTCACCATGTTAGCGATATTCATCTTCCTTGGCTTAATCATCCTTTTCTATTATGGTGTCACTCACTTCTGGAAAGGTTTTGCTGGTTTAGATGCTTATTTATCAGAAACATTCCATAAGAAGAATTTCTCAACATTCTCCGGAAGAACAAAGATCTGGGCGGCAATATTCCCGCATTGTTTTGAAAATCCACTTCAATTAATTCTTGGGCACGGTTTCATGCTTTCTGAGAAAAATATTCTCGCTATTACAAGCGCGATGAATGATGGTGCAAACGAGGGCGTGAGAACCGCTCATAATGGTTATCTACAAATACTCTATGAGTATGGAATAGTCGGTGCTGTTGTTCACTTAACATTACTCGGTGTTTATTTATATTCATGCGTTCGCATGCTTCTTGAAAAGAAGTTCCATTTTGTCTTTATCTATTTATTCATCGGATTATGTGCTGCGACATATAACTTCTGTGAATCTAGTTCATATTTTGATGCTGGCACCAAAGAGATGTTTATGACGCAACTATTTGTCATGCCTGTTATTACAGAAGCTAAATTAGTTTCTAAAACCAAAAAACATGATGAAATGGCGGACTTTGAACAACAACCAAAACGCGCTAATTCGATATCTTTGGGTAAAGCAACTGCTTTAGTTATTATGGGACTAATATTCACTTTGGCTATTTCATTCTTAAGCAGCACGACTTATCAAACATTATGGATTAGAAATATGGTCCTTAACTTATTGGTCTATTTAGGTATAGCTTTGCTATTTGTTCCTTATTTAATCACTTTATATCACCGCAAAACAGATTATTTCATTTTACATTTGGTATTTAACTTCCTATTCATCGGTTTGTTATTATTCGTGTTCTTAATGTTTGCTAATAAGAGTGGAATGGTGAAACCTGTCATCCCATATGTTATGCCTGTATTATTATTCTTTGCGTTGCTTGTTGAAGTGGTGTTCTACGCATTTATTAAGCAAGGCAATATCAAAGAATGGGCCATTGTTACATTCGGGGGCGCGTTCGCGATGCCTAGATATGCATTCATAGGCGCAGCGCTTGTAGGTGGAATTGGTTATTTGTCTTTGACATTTATGGGCAAGATGACCATGTTCGTCTATTTCATGCTTATGATTATCACTGTTATAGCATTCTTTGGGACATATTATTTCTTACCGACAAAAGCCGGAAAACAAGTGAGAGCGAATATGGATTATTCCCATATGAACGCTATTAAACGAGATTACATTTATAACGAGACATATTATGGATAAGAAAGGCGAAGGCATTAAAGTTATTGCGACTAATCGAAAAGCGCATTTCAATTATTTCCTCAGTGATTACACAGAATGTGGAATCGTCCTTAAAGGAACGGAAATAAAATCTTTAAGATTGCATTCATGTTCCATAGGAGATTCTTATGTCATTATCCGTAATGGTGAAGCAGAGATTATAAATATGCATATTAACCCTTATGAACAGGGAAATATTTTTAATCAAGATCCTTTAAGAAGTAGAAAACTTTTATTGCACAAAAAAGAGATTAAGTGGTTTGAAGATCACGCGCAACGTGGTGGATATTCTATCATACCTACACGAATATATTTTAGACGTGGTAAATGTAAAGTTGAGATTGCCTTAGGAAAAGGTAAAAAGAACTATGACAAGCGTGAAACAGTCAAACAAAGAGATATTGAAAGAGACTTGAAAAGAGGAGGGGACTATTAATGGATAGAAACTTTTTTGATAGTTTCAGAAAAGACGATTATCAAAGAGATAATTTTGACAAATTCATTAAAGCGGTGAAATTCTCTTTTAATGTTCCTTCAATTCATATTGCTGGCACAAATGGAAAGACTTCAGTTGCCACGTATTTAGCGCGTGGCTATATGGGAGCAGGATATAAGGTTGGTTTATTTACATCTCCATATCTTTATAACCCAAATGAAGAAATTAAAATCAATGGTCAAGATATTAGTGATGACGAATTTATGAACATCTTTAATAGATACAAAAAAGAGGTTAACAAATTTGAATTATCCGCTTTTGAAGTTATGACTTTTGTAGCACTTACATATTTTCAAGAGCAAGGTTGTCAAATCGCTATTATTGAATGCGGTATGGGTGGTGAAGTTGATGCCACAAATATCATCAATCCAATTCTATCGATTATCACATCAATTTCATTAGAACACACAGACTTCTTAGGATACACAATTAGCGAAATTACCGCGCAAAAAGCCGGTATTATTAAGGAAAATGTTCCAGTTTTGGTACCGGATTTACCACAAGATGCCATGACTGTTATTTATGAAACCGCCAAGCTTAATAGTGCAAAAATCTGCTATCTTGGACATTATGTTCATGACGAATATCACCCTGATGGATATACCTTTGAATACGGCGAATTTGGTGAGGTCAAGATTCAATCACTAGCAAAGTACAATATCCAAAATTGCGTTATTGCTTTAGAAGCGATTTGTGTGTTAAAAGATATCATGCCTTTTGAACCGCAAAAAGTGGTGTTAGGAATTAGACAAGCATTCTTACCTTGCCAATGCGAAAAGGTAAATAATAATCCCATTGTTATCGTTGATGGTGCACATAATCCAGAAGGTATGAAAGCTTTTTGCGATATCTCTTTATTAAAAGTTATTGAGAATAAAACTATTCATGTCGTATTTGCATGCTGTAAAGATAAAAACTTAGGCGGTTTGTTATCCGTTATTGGCGAAACCACAAATGATTTAACAATTACAACTTTTGATCACCCTCGTGCTAGAGGCGAAGAAGAATTCTTCTTGTTTGCCGATGATTATAAGTTTGTTGATAATCCCCAGGAATTACTAAAACAAAAGATGGAAGAATTCCCTGATGATTGTTTTATCATTACTGGATCTGAATACTTTGCTGCTTATATGAGGAAAATGTTTATAAAATAAAATTATGGAAGAAAAGAAAAAGAACGAAGACATTATTAGAGAGGAACAATTAAGAATCCATGAAGACGATGAACCAGAGAAAAAATATTCTGTTCCATGGAAACCATTTTTAATTGTGGTTGGTGTCATTATTTCTTTAATGGTGGCTTGCGTTATTGTTATATTGTGTAATGGAGGCTTTTACCAATGGTAATGATTGGTTTATTGCTCGCTTCATTGTTCTCTTTTTCTACCATTAGCGCCCCTAAAAATAGCGCTAGTGATTTTGAGAGTTATTTAGAGACAACCACTAATGAAAGAGGCAACCAAACCCTTACTGGTGTAAAAAGTTCATTTACTGGTAAAGAGTTAAGAATCTATCAATATAAGAGCAATATGGTAATTGATGAAATCGCGGATGATGCATTTGTAGATACAACATTTACTTCATTAATGCTTTCAAAATCTGTTACTCATATTTCTAATGCCGCTTTTGAAAATGCGACAAATATTAAGAAACTATATTATACAGGCTCTGAAGCTGAATATAATTCTTTAGAATTAACTCATTCATTTGTAACATTATCTTTCTATAGCAAAGACGAAGGATTTATTAATTATTGGGAAAAAGAAATTAGACCGGAAACGGATACTAATATTTGTGATATTTCCAAAGAGACATTTAATACTCTCTATTCTTTATATAAGAATCTCGACACTGAAGATTTACAAGAAGTGGATAATTATGTTGATAAAGGTAACGCCAAGATTAGCGATTCCATGAAACAACTTATTAAGTTATTCTCTGATTCCAAACAGTCACAAAAAAAGGATGAATGGAACCAAGCTGGCGCTATCACCCTTATCATCTTTATCGCGGTTTTAGGTATGACTTCTATTACGATATTCTTCTTACTTAAGACTAAACACCTTATCGATTAACCCCAAATTCTGTCTGCGTATGTTGGATGGTCAATAAATGGATTTCTATTGCCTTGCGCGGAACTAGCGACATTGTTTCGTGTTATTTCATCTTGGCTAACTGGATCTAAAGCATTCCATTTTCTTAATAATGCAAAGCATTCTTCTTCTGAAATAGGTCCCATAACTTTAGTGATATCTAAAGCTCCATAATATGTTTGACTATTTCCACCAACTTTAGTGGAGTAATGGACATAGACATACATCAATATTCTTGCCACATCACCTTTAATTGCGTCCGCAGGTTCAAATGTATTTCCGGTGCAATAAGAAACGCCGCCGGTTTTGTAATTAATCTTATCCATCACGGATTTATTGCCGTATACTTGCCCAAACACTGCGTTACTTCTAATCGTGTTATATTGCGCAATCGCGGGTCTCACGTGATGTAAATCTGAGCCTGCATAGGTGAGATTATTTCTCGGGAATAAGTTATTTGATAAAGAAACAGCCCAAACGTGTTCGCGATTCACGCTACTTGTCGATTGGCCGGAATAGAAGCATTTATATTTTGCGTTAGTTCCCGGATCAGAAGTTTGATAGTAGTTATATAAAGAACTATACGAAAGATAGGTGTTATGAGTGGTGTCCATAAGGTTATGAAGTTCAGTCGCAAATGTAGCGCCAGTACTAGATGTTGAAAGCGAGTTGTAATAACTACCTGTATAGGTTGGTTCAGTCTCTTCATAATTTTGTCCAACTACACTATAAGCATCAGTGATTATGTAACTTGTTACATATCCTTGGAATTCATGCACACCTCCGCCGTCACCATAACTATAGAAAATATGGATTCCTTCTATATAGACATAATCACCTGGTTTGATACCTATTGAGGCAAATGAGTAACTGCTCGAATATGTATATTTTCCGTTACCATAAATGATGGAAGTTTTATATTTTGAACAGCCATAAACATAAATAGAACCGCTATTATCAGTGATGTCAAAATTGCCATAACCATTATCATTAATTGCCTGAACAGTTCCGCTTATCCCATAAAGTATGGAGTTATTAGATGTCGCTCCATCCATTTCGATAATATTTCTAATTGTCGTTTGATAGGCGACTGGATTACTTTCGTTAACCACAATTTTTGTACCATCAGGAATATCTTCTGAGGATACTTCTGGCGTTGAAGTGGTTTGACTACTTGTTTGTGAACTTGTGTTTGTGGAGCTATTTTGTGGTATTTCAAAAGTACAAGAACTAAGCATAGTTAGTCCTGTTATTAACGCAAAAAATTGGAGCTTCTTTTTCATGTATTATAATTTTATAGTGTGGACGTATACATGTCTACCTACGAAAATATTGTGTGCGCTATTTACATTTGCAAAAAGTAGTGATATGTTATTAAAGCAAACTTAAGATACTGAGGAGGGTTAGAGATGAGAGAAAAAGTTCTTTTAATTTGCCAAGACTGTCTCTCAAGAAACTACCAAACGACGATTACTAAAGATCGGAACGTGACCTTAGAAATCAAAAAGTATTGTCCAAAATGTGGAAGACATACTCTCCACAAAATTAGCAAATAAGGAGGAGCCTTATGGGAGTCAAAAGTTACGCCAAAGGTGTTGTTAAAGAAGGCAAACGTGTTCGTTGGCCGAAAAGGGATGTTTTAATTCCATCCATCATCGTTGTCATTATCATTGCAGCGGTGGCTGGTTTAATATTATTCGCAGAAGATGCTGCGGGAGCTAGACTCATAGCGATCCTCAAAGATGCATTTAAGAATATCGGAGGTAAATAATAATGGGTGACGAAATTCGTTTTACAGATTCAACCACTGATATCGGTCAAGATAATACGGAAACCGGTAAATTAGGTGATAAAGCATGGTATGTGGTTAACACATATTCAACACATGAAAGAAAAGTCGCAGATAATTTAAAAAGACGTGTGGAATCCATGGGTCTTGAAGAATTGATCTTCCGTATCGTTGTCGCAGAACAAGAAGTTCCTGTGATGGATAGAGAAACTGGCTTACCTTCTGGTAAAACCAGAATGAAAAACTTATATCCAGGTTATGTCTTCGTCGAAATGATCATGACTGACTATGCTTGGTATGTTGTTCGTAATACTCCAGGTGTTACCGGCTTCGTCGGATCTTCTGGTAAAGGTACAAAACCATTCCCTGTTCCAAGAGAACAAATCGAACCAGTTCTTAAGAGAATGGGTATGGTCGATGAATCCATGTATGATCGTTACAAAGAAGGAGACCTCGTCAAAGTTATTCACGGACCTCTTGAAGGTACAGAAGGAAATATTCTTTCCATCAATCGTGATACTGGCGTTGTCGAAGTGGAAACAGTCTTCTTTGGAAGAAGTACAAAAGTGGAAGTCGACTTCTCAGAAATTGAAAGAATTTAAAAAATGGAATGTCGTTTGTGGCGACATTCTTTTTTATTTAAATAAGATTTCTAGTTTTACTCCTAATCCGTTAGCGATTTTTTCAAGTTTTTTAATCGTGGGATTTCCTTTTCCCCATTCTATTTTGGAGATATCGCCTTGGTCTATTCCTGTTATCTTTGATAATTGCGTTTGTGTGAGACCTTTGCTTTCTCTTAATCGAGTTATAGCAACGCCCACTTTATCATTAATAGAAATAGGTTCTTCTTTTATTAAAACGCCATGATAATAAACTTCCATGACATCTAAATCTAAATCATCATTCCAAACGATACCAAAACCGCCTAAGTCGAGTTTTCCTTTGAGAAATAGTTTTCTATCTTCTAAAAGCACTTTAAATTGTGGTATTTCTTTAAATAAAGAAGAAAGGTCGTATTGAATTGTTTTTCCATCTTGAAATAAGATGTTGAATTTAACACCTTCGAGAAATTCGATTTTTCTGGCTTGTATAAACATGGTTTACTCCAATCCTGGTATTTGATAATAATTACCAGTTTCCCACATCTTTAATAATTCTTCTCGGTGAACGTTAAGGAATTCTCTAATCATTTTCACACCTTTAGTGGGAAAGGTCCCTTTTATTAATTCACCAGAAGAAATATCAAATGCTGCTTCGTAATTCCCATATGATGCATGAATATGAGGCGGATTGTGTTCCTTACTCTTATAACGCATCATAACGAGTATCCCATAGAACCTACTAATTGTTGGCATAAAATATCTCCTTCTATGCTGATTCTATGGTCTTAATACCATAATAACAATGTTATTTTAATATGTCGACAAAATATGGAACAAATATGTGATTTATACCATAGAATAGGTAAAAAAAGAATCAACCATCATGGCTGATTCAATTCTTTTATTTTTTAATTTTCTTTTTGCCGTTAATTTCTTCACGGAAGTTTTTGATTTCTTTTGTGGTACCGACAACGAAGATTGTGTCATCAGGTAATAATGAGTCATTACCACCAGGGACGAATGATCTATTGTTTCTCATAATTAAGACGATAGAAACACCATACACTTCTTTGGAATTTAATTCTCTTAATGTCACTGGGACAAATCCTGGATTGATGACAATAGAGATAACTGAATATTTGGCGTCTAATCTATAGAAGTCTTTATAGTCTTCGTTACCTAGTCTATTAGCTAAAGCTTGACCAGCAGCTTTTTGCGGAGTGATAACGTCAGTGGCGCCGAGCTTTTTCATAATCGGCACATAATAGTCATCATCAACACGAACGATGATTTGTTCAATGCCGAATTCTCTAAGAATAACAGTGGTTAAAATACTGGCGTTTTTATTATCGCCATAGGCAATAATAACTGCGTCAACATCCTTAATACCTAATTCTTTTAATGCGGTTTCATCTGTGGAATCAGCAACGAAAGCAGTTGGTAAATATTTAGCGACTTTGTTAATCGCTTCTTGGTCGTTATCAATAGCGATAACATCCATGCCATTGTCTAATAATTCATCGACAACTGCGCGGCCAAATTGACCTAAACCGATAACTGCGAATGATTTTTTTGCCATAATCATTTCCTCCTTTATCCGATGAGGAAGTCTTCCTCAACATATTGATAATGTAAGTCTTGTTTTTTATCCATATTGGTTTGGAAAATATTTAAGAATGTCATAGGACCTAATCTGCCCATGAACATAAGTAAGCATAACACGATTTTACTACCGATGGTGAAATAAGGTGTAAGACCGGTAGAAACACCGACGGTACCGAAAGCCGAGAATACTTCGTATACAAGCGCGACTGATCTTTCTGATTTCACGATTCCGTCGAGGTTGTTACCTTCAAAGGCACCGATGATTAAGAATGAGATAATAATCGCGAAGACACCAAGGAACACCAAGGACATAGCTTTGACAACCATGTATGAGGAATATGTACGCTTAAAGGCGATAACAGGTTTTCCTCTGAAATAGCTAAACATCGCTAAGAAGATCATAAATGCAGTAGTGGTTTTCACACCACCAGCTGTGGAAAGTGGTGAACCACCGATGAACATTAAGATACAACCAAAGACTTTTCCAGTCATGGTAATGTTATCTTGGTTGTAGGTTGCAAAACCCGCTGTTCTTAAAGTCACGGATTGGAACAATGTTTCAAACGTTGTCATGTTGTTTCTGATCAGTGTATCGGTAAAGGTAAATACGCCCCAACCCAAGAAAATTAAGACCAATGTTGTACTTAAAACAATCTTGGTAAACGCTCTCCATTGTCTATGTTTTTTGAATCCAAAGACATCAATAATAACTAAGAAGGATATACCGCCTACGATAATTAAAATCATGATGTATGTGCATAGGTAGTAATATGCCCATTTTGGCAAACCATCGATAAAGGCATTTCCCATACCTCTCACTAGTGAGGTGCTACCAAATAAATC
>JBGULD010000061.1:0-11565 GCA_045114745.1 Bacilli bacterium | reverse complement strand
AGGTACCGGCCGTGCTCGTGCAGGTACAACCAGATCACCAATTTGGGTTGGTGGTGGAACGGTCTTCGGACCAGATGGAAATCAATCCTACAAGATTTCCCAAAACAAGAAAGCTCACAACTTAGCATTAAGAAGTGCGCTCAGCTTAAAAGTTAACAACGGCTTAGTGGTCGTTGATGACTTAGCTCTCGAAAGCAAAAAGACCAAGGACTTCCTCAAAGTCTTAGACGCCTTAAAGGTCGGCGGAAAAGTCCTCGTTGTCTTAGACGAATTTGATGATAACGCCTTATATGGTGCCAGCAACTTAAACTGGGTCAAATTAGTCACAACAGATAATGTCAGTGTTCTCGACTTATTAAATGTTGATAACGTCGTCTTCACCAAAGCATCTGTGGAAAAATTACAAAAGGAGGTTTTGAAGTAATATGGCAGCCAAAAAGAAAGCAGAAGTCAAAGCTTCAAACCGCTTTGCAAAACCAACCGAGAAAGACTTCAGAGTCATTCTTGAACCAAGAATCACCGAAAAATCTATGGATTTGATGCAAAATCAAAACAAGATTACGGTCAAAGTCCTCGACAGCGCGAACAAGACTGAAATCAAATTAGCAGTCGAAAGAATCTTCCAAGTTAAAGTTGAAGATGTCCGCGTCAGCAATGTCAGAGCGAAACAAACAACCAGAGGTACCCGTTATCAAGGTAAAATCTCCGGTTATAAGAAAGCAGTCGTCACCATCGCAGAAGGCGAAGCGATTGACTTATTCAAGGAATAATCTCAAGTTCGATTAATTCCAATTATAGGAGGAAAAAGTAATGTCTATTAGAACTTACAAGCCTACTTCCGCAAGTCGTAGGAACATGACAAATTCGACATTCGATGAAATCACAACAAAAACTCCTGAGAAATCATTATTAGTCAGTTTATCCAAATCTGGCGGTCGTAATAATCAAGGTAAAATTACCTGCCGTCACATTGGTGGAGGTCATAAACGTAAATACCGTATTATTGACTTCAAACGTAATAAAGACAATATCCCAGCGGTTGTGAAGACCATCGAATACGATCCAAACCGCAATGCGAATATTTGCTTAGTCTGCTATGCAGATGGTGAAAAGCGTTATATCCTTGCACCAAAAGATATCAGAGTTGGTTACAAAATCGTCTCTGGTGAATCAGTTGATATCATGCCTGGTAACGCAATGTGCTTAGGAAGCATTCCTGAAGGTACATTCATTCATAACATTGAATTAGTTCCTGGTAATGGTGGTCAACTCTGCCGTGCTGCTGGTGCAGCCGCACAAGTCCTCGGTTCCGAAGGTAAATACGTGCTCGTGAGATTAGCTTCTGGCGAAGTCAGAAAGATTCTCAAAACCTGCCGCGCAACCATCGGTTTCGTAGGTAATGAAGATTGGAACCTTATTAATAACGGTAAGGCTGGTAAAACCAGATGGTTAGGTACCAGACCTACAGTCAGAGGTTCCGTTATGAACCCAAATGATCACCCTCATGGTGGTGGTGAAGGTAAATGTCCTGTTGGACGTGACGCGCCACGTACTCCTTGGGGTAAACGTGCTCTCGGTGTGAAGACACGTAAAGTGAAAAAAGCATCCACCAAATTAATCGTCCGCCGTAGAAACGGTAAATAATGCAGAAGGAGGAAAATGAATTATGGCAAGAAGTTTGAAAAAAGGCGCCTTCGTTGATGAACCATTAATGAAGAAAGTTGAAGCCTTAAATGCTGCTAATAAAAAAGAGATCATTAAAACATGGTCCCGCAGAAGCACAATATTCCCATCATTTGTCGGACACACCTTTGCAGTTTATAACGGTAAAGAACACATCTCTGTTTATGTGACAGAAGATATGGTCGGACATAAACTCGGCGAATTTGCTCCAACTAGAAAATTCACCGGACATACAGGCCACACAGCTGAAGATAAAGCAGCTGCCGCGGCGAAATAGGAGGTAAGTTATGGCAGAAGAAAAGAAAGTTGCTGCTAAGAAAGCTCCAGCGAAGAAAGCCGCTCCCAAAAAGGAAGCAGCCAAAGTCGAAGAAGTAAAAGCAGTCGAGACTCCTGTTGAAGAAGCTCCTAAAGAAGCAAAGAAAGCCAAGAAGGCCGAGAAGAAAGTTGAGGCTCCTAAAAAGCCAATGCCAACTGAAGCTCGTGCGATTGCGAAAAACGTGAGATTAACTCCACGTAAAGCTAGATTAGTGATCGACCTCGTTAGAGGCAAAGATGTCAAATACGCGTTAGGCTTATTAGCCAACACCAATAAAGCGGCATCTGAACCAGTCGCTAAATTAATCAAATCCGCAGCTGCTAACGCAGTTAACAACTTCGGAATGGATGAAGATAGCTTATACATCGCCGAAATCTACGCCAACGATGGCTTAAGAATGAAAAGATACTTACCAAGAGCAAAAGGTTCTGCTTCTGGTTTAGTGAAAAGAAATTGCCACTTAACAGTAGTGGTCAAAATGAGATAGGAGGAAAACATCAATGGGTCAAAAAGTTAATCCAGTCGGTATGCGTGTTGGTGTCAATCGTGATTGGAATTCACGTTGGTACGCTAACGATAACGAATATCATGTGTTCCTCAACGAAGATATTAAGATTCGTAAATATCTCGAAAAGAGCCTTAAAGAAGCATTATTATCCCACGTCGAGATTGAAAGAAGTAAATCCGACAAAGGTAGCAATGTTGTCGTCGCCATTTTCGTGGCCCGCCCAGGTGTGGTCATCGGCCAAGATGGTAAAAACATTAATAAAATTAAAGAAGATTTATCTAAATTAGTTAATGGCGCTAATCTTCGTGTTGATGTCGTCGAAGTCAAGAATCCAGATATGGATGCTAACATCGTCGCTCAATCCATCGCCAAACAATTAGAAGAAAGAGCGTCCTTCAGAACTGCCCAAAAGAAAGCCATTCAAAGAGTTCGTAAAGCCGGTGCCAAAGGTATCCGTACAGTCGTCTCTGGCCGTTTAGGTGGTGCTGATATCGCCCGTAGCGAAGGTTATAAAGAAGGAATTATTCCTCTTCATACCTTAAGAAGTGATATTGACTTCGCTATTTGCCACGCTGCCACACAATATGGTCGCTTAGGCGTCAAGGTTTGGATCTGCCGTGGTGAAATTCGCCCTGAACTTCAAAAGAAATCTTCTGGAGAGAAAGGAGAATAGTCATGTTACAACCAAATCGTGTGAAATATCGTCGTCCTCATATCATTAAATATGAAGGCAAAGCAACATCCGGAAACAAAGTTTCCTTTGGTGAATATGGCTTGCAAGCCTTAGAGGGAACATGGATCACCACCCGTCAAATTGAAGCGGCTCGTGTGGTCATCTCCCGTTATACCAAAAGAGGTGGAAAAGTTTACATCCGTATCTTCCCACACCTCGCAAAAACTCAAAAAGCAGCTGGCACCCGTATGGGTTCTGGTAAAGGTTCCCCAGAAGACTGGGTGGCCGTTGTTAGACAAGGCACCGTCATGTTTGAAATGGGTGGAGTACCTGAAGAAAGCGCCAGAGAAGCTCTCCGCTTAGCAGCCTACAAACTCCCAATCAAATGTAAAGTGGTGAAGAAAGGAGAAGAGTAATTTTATGAAAATTAATGAAGTCCGTGAATTAAGTAACGAAGAATTAAAAGAAAAACTCTATTCCTTACAAGAACAACTATTCGAACTCCGCAGAAAGAAAGCGGTTGGTGCTCTTGAAAAACCAGAAGATGTCATCGGAGTTAGAAAAGACATCGCGCGCGTTAATTTAGTAATAAGAGAACGCGAACTCGCAAAATAATAAGGAGGACAATTTAAATGGAAAGAAAAGTTGCTACACGTCGTACTGTCCAAGGTGTGGTCGTTAGTGATAAGAATGACAAAACAATTGTCGTCCTTGTTGAAACACATAAAAGACACGCCAAATATGGCAAACGTGTGAAATACGGCAAAAAATACTACGCTCATGATGAAAACAATGAAGCGAAGAATGGCGACACAGTGACCATCATGGAAACCCGTCGCTTATCTGCAACAAAGAGATTCAGATTAGTGAGCATCGATAAGAAAGCCGTCTTATCAGTTAAAGAAGCAGAAGCGGAACTTAAAGAAGAAATTCTTGAAGCCAAAACCGAAGAAGCTGTCAAAGAAGAAGCCCCAAAAGCAGAAGAAAAAGTCGAAGAAAAAGTAGAAGAAGTCAAGGCGGAAGAAAAACCAGCCAAGAAACCTGCTGCTAGAAAGGCGAAAAAAGAAACAAAAGAAGAAGAACCAAAGGAGGAAGCTAAGTAATGATCCAGAAAGAAACTAACCTTGTTGTCGCTGATAACAGTGGTGCACGTTCTGTTCGTGCTTTCACCCTCTATGGTGGTTCAACTCGTAAATCATCTTCCATCGGTGACATTATTAAATGCGCCGTCAAGGAAGCTATTCCTAATGGTAAGGTGAAAAAAGGCGACGTCGTGAGATGTGTTATCGTCAGAACCAAAAAGGCTATCAATAGACCAGATGGTTCCACAATCGCATTTGATGACAATGCTGTGGTTATCATTAATGATGATAATCAACCAATCGGAACACGTGTTTTTGGTCCTGTGGCCAGAGAATTACGTGATTGTGGTCAAGAAGGATTCATGAAAATTGTCTCCCTTGCCCCAGAAGTGTTATAAGGAGGAAAAACTATGAACTTAGTTAAAGGTGATACAGTCATCGTTATCGCAGGTCGCGATAAAGGCAAAACTGGCGTTATCCAAAAAGTCCTTCCTGAAAGTAACAGAGTGGTCGTTGAAAACGTCAACTTACGCAAAAAACACAGAAAACCAACCCAACAAAATCCTGATGGCGGAATCGTTGAGATTTATGCGCCTATCGATGCTTCTAACGTTATGTTAGTCGATCCAAAGACCAAAAAACCAACCAGAATCGGTCACAAGATTGTTAAGGGTAAGAAAGTCCGCTACGCCAAAAAGAGCGGCACAACACTATAAGGAGGAATGAATCATGGCAGAAGAAGAAAAGAAAGTTGCTGCGAAGAAAACCTCCACAGCTAAAGCTGCTCCAAAGAAAGAAGCGGCCCCAAAAGCCGAAGCTAAAAAGGTCGAAGCTCCAAAAGCAGAAGCTCCAAAAGCCGAAAAGAAACCCGCCAAGAAAGGTGCTGGTAACAAAGTCGGTGCTATTCAACCTCGTTTAAAAGTTAAATATGAAAACGAAGTGAGAAAAGCTTTATTAGATGAATATAAATATTCATCCACAATGCAAATTCCAGGCTTAGCGAAAATCGTCGTTAACATCGGTGTTGGTGATGCCACACAAGATGGTAAGAGACTCGAAGAAGCTGTTGCCGAATTAACACAAATAACTGGTCAAAAACCAATTATTACAAAAGCAAAGAAATCCATCGCTTCCTTCAAATTAAGAGAAGGTCAAGAGATCGGTTGTAAAGTGACCCTTCGTGGTGTCCGTATGTGGGACTTCTATGATAAGTTAGTCTCCATCGCCTTACCACGTGTCCGTGACTTCCGTGGTGTTTCTAGAAACGCTTTCGATGGTCGTGGTAACTACACACTCGGTATCAAGGAACAATTAATCTTCCCTGAAATCGATTATGATAAGGTCCAAAAAGTTCGCGGTATGGATATCGTTATCGTTACCACCGCTAGAACAGACAAAGAAGCATACTCTTTATTAGATTTATTGGGTATGCCATTCCAAAGATAGAGAAAGGAGTGCACAATGGCTAAAACTAGTTTAAAGGTCCGTCAATCTAGACCTCAAAAATACAAAGTTAGAGAATACACAAGATGTGAACGTTGTGGACGTCCTCACTCTGTTTATTCAAAATTCCATTTATGCCGTATTTGCTTACGTGAGCTTGCTTACAAAGGCGAAATTCCAGGCATGAAGAAAGCATCTTGGTAATAGGAGGAAAATAGCAATATGATGTCAGATCCAGTTGCGGATATGTTAACTCGTATCAGAAACGCAAATGCATTAAAACATGAAACAGTGAAAGTTCCTTCTAGCAAGATGAAAGTCGAAATCGCAAAGATTTTGAAAGAAGAAGGCTTCATTGTTGACTATAAAGTCAAAGGCGAAGTTAAAAAAGAAATGACCATTACCTTAAAGTACGCAGCAGACGGAACAAGAGTCATCTCTGGCTTAAAGAAAATCTCTAAACCAGGATTACGCGTTAACGTCGGTGCGGAAAAACTTCCAAAAGTCTTAAAGGGCTTAGGTATTGCCATCATTTCCACTTCACAAGGTGTCATGACCGATTCCAAAGCCAGAACCTTAGGTATTGGCGGAGAAGTCATCGCCTACGTTTGGTAGGAGGTAAATAGTTTATGTCAAGAATTGGTAATAAACATATCGACCTTCCTGCTGGTGTCACCATTGCCCAAGAAGGCAATAACGCCAAAGTCAGCGGCCCAAAAGGCACATTACTCGTTCCAATCAATAGTGGAATCGAAATGAAAGTTGAAGGCACAAGAGTGACATTCACACGTCAAAATGAACAAAAACAAACCAAACAAAACCATGGTACAGTCCGCGCGAACGTTCATAACGCAGTCGTCGGTGTCTCCCAAGGTTATAAGAAATCCTTAGAGATGAGAGGCATTGGTTACAAAGCTCAACTCCAAGGTAACAACTTAGTTTTATGGGCTGGCTATAGCCACACCATCACCATCGTGCCAAACGAAGGTGTTAAAGTGACAATTGTTGATCCAACCAACATCGATGTTGAAGGTATCGACAAACAAGCCGTTGGTCAAACCGCAGCGAGAATTCGCGAAGTCAGACCTCCAGAACCATATCTAGGTAAAGGCATTCGCTATAAGGGTGAGTACGTTGCCACAAAAGAAGGCAAACGTGCCGCTGGTAAATAATAGAAAGGTAGGATTAGTCGTTTATGATTGCAAAACAAGATAAAAACGTATCTCGTGTTCGTAGACATGCTCGTGTTAGAGCCAAAATTTCTGGCACTAAAGAAGCACCAAGACTTTGTGTCTACCGTTCTAACAAAAATATCGAAGCTCAAATTATTGATGACGTCAAAGGCGCTACATTAGTGGCAAGCTCTTCTATGGCTTTAAAACTTGAAAATGGTAGCAACATTGAAGCCGCCAAATTAGTGGGCAAAGATATCGCTGAAAAAGCTTTAGCGAAAAAGATTAAGAAAGTCGTCTTCGATCGTAGTGGATATATCTACCATGGTCGTGTGAAGGCTTTAGCAGAAGCCGCTCGTGAAGCTGGCTTAGACTTCTAAGGAGGATTCATTCATGGAAGAAGAAAAGAAAGTTGCTGAACAAGCTCCAGTCGAACAAGCTCCAGCTGAAGAAGCCCCAAAAGAAGGTAGAGAAAATCGTCGTCCAAGAGATGCTCGCGGAGATAGACGCCCAAGAGGTGACAGACGCGAACGTCATGATAGACGCGATGAACCAAAAGAATTTGAAGAACGTGTTGTCTTCATTAACCGTGTTAGCAAAACCGTTAAAGGTGGCCGTAGAATGAAATTCTCCGCCCTCGTCGTTGTCGGTGATGGCAAAGGCCGCTATGGCTTCGGCGTCGGTAAAGCCGCTGAAGTCCCAGATGCAATTAAAAAAGCTTCTGAATCTGCTAAAAAGAATTTATTCAATATTCACCTTGTTAAAGGTGGAACCATCTCACATGAAATCGTCGGCAAATATGGTGCTTGTAACGTCTATTTGAAACCAGCCCCAGAAGGTACTGGTATCATCGCCGGTGGTCCAGTTCGTGCTGTCTTGGAATTAGCAGGTGTTCGTAACGTTTGCTCCAAAGTCTATGGTTCCAGAGCTCCAATTAACATTGTTAGAGCGACAAACCAAGGCTTGAACAACCTCAAAAGCTACAAAGAGACCAGAACTCTTCGTGGTAAAGAATAAAAAAATATCTCAATTAGATATAGAATAATTGAATAGGAGGTGCACATATGAAATTACATGAACTTCAAGCAACCGAAGGTGCTCGTAGAGAACATTTCCGCAAAGGACGTGGCCTCGGCTCCGGAAACGGCAAAACTGCTGGTAAAGGCCATAAAGGTCAAAACGCTCGTAGCGGTGGTGGCGTGGCTCTCGGTTTCGAAGGTGGTCAATTACCACTCTTTAGAAGACTTCCAAAAAGAGGCTTCAAAAATGTAAATCATGTCAATTATGCTACCATCAATGTCAAGGATCTTAACAGATTCGATGATGGCACTGTGGTTTCTCCCGCATTACTAAAAGAAATTGGTTTATTAACCAAGGAATATAATGGCTTAAAAGTATTAGGCGATGGCAAGTTAGAAAAGAAATTAACTGTCCAAGCCAATGCCTTCAGCAAATCCGCTGAAAAAGCTATCAGTGATGCCGGTGGCAAAATTGAGGTGATCTAATTATGAAGAAATTAGGTGGAATTCTCAAAAATAAAGAAATAATGAATCGTATCATGTTTACGATTCTTATCCTCTTCATCTTCCGTATCGGTGCGCAGATTACTGTCCCGGGCGTGACTTTAGGTGAGGACTTACAGAATTATTTAGATAGTTCTTATGCCTTATCCTTAATGAACTTATTAGGTGGTGGAACCTTACAAAGCTTCTCCATCTTCGCATTAGGTGTTAGTCCATACATTACCGCACAAATTATCTGTGAATTATTGGCCAGTGACGTCTTACCTGCTCTTACAGAGCTCAAACGTCAAGGTCAATCCGGAAGAAAGAAAATGGAAATGGCGACCCGTTACTTAACATTAATGTTAGGTGCGGTTCAAGCCTATGGTATCATCCAGACAATGAAATCTTCTGAAGCTATTACATTTGTAACCGCTTCTCAAGAATGGCTCACATACATCTACATCATCGTCATTATGATGGCGGGTTCTATGATTGTTATGTGGCTCGGTGACCAAATTTCCGTTAAAGGTATCGGAAATGGTATCTCAATGATTATCTTTGCAGGTATCGTTTGCTCATTACCATCTCAAATTGGAAATGCCTTCACATTATGGGTTGGCAATTCCGCGTTAGCGGGTCAAGGCGACTCCGCCCGTATTGCAGGTATCTTTAAATTCTTGTTATACATTCTCGCTTACGTTCTTATTATTTCCTTTGTTACATTTATCGAACTTTCCAAAAGAAAGATTCCTGTGCAACATTCCGGAAAAGGCGGTGGCCAAACTCAAAGTATGGCCAGAGCCAGCTTTTTGCCTATTAAGGTCAACTCCGCAGGTGTCATTCCTGTCATCTTCGCCAGTAGTATCTTAATGGCACCAAGTGTTATCGTGGCATTCGTCGATGCTAACCACGCTAACGATAAATGGTTAGGTATATTCCAAACCTCAACCATGTACGATATGGGTGGTTGGTCAATGCCTTGGGGTTTGATCATCTATTTGATCTTAACCATCGCATTCACATTCTTCTATGCCAACGTACAAATTAATCCACAACAACTAGCGGAAAACTTCCAAAAGAATGGTAGTTATATCCCTGGTATTCATACCGGTAATGAAACTGAACGTTATGTGCGTAAAGTTCTTAACCGTGTGACCTTCATCGGTGCTATGGCATTAGCCTTAATCGCCGCCTTACCTGTTGTGTTAACCTTGACTATCTTCAAAGATAACCCATCGTTAGCCTTAGGTGGAACCGGCTTAATCATCGTTGTTGGTGTGGCGCTTGAAATTAATAGCCAAATTGATGGCTTACTCGCTGGTAAATCCTTCGAGGAAGTCGTCGCAAGTGGAGGACGCTAATACTTATGCTCAAAAACATTATCTTGATGGGCCCTCCTGGTGCAGGAAAAGGCACATTAGCTAAACAACTCAAGCAATCCTTTAATCTCACACATATCTCTACAGGTGATATGTTTAGAGAAAATATTAAAGGTGGAACCGAACTCGGTCTTCTCGCTAAGAAGTATATTGACCATGGTGATTTAGTTCCTGATTCAGTGACTATCGACATGCTCAAAGATCGTCTTGCCAAAGATGACTGCGCAAACGGTTTCTTACTCGATGGTTTCCCAAGAACTCTTCCTCAAGCGGAAGCTTTAGAAAAGTTATCTAGGGAAATCAATCGTCCAATCGAAGTGGTGGTCAACCTCGATTGTAATAACGAAGAACTCATTAGACGTATTTCTGGTCGTCGCGTTTGTAAGAATTGTGGCGCTCCATATCACATCGTCACCATGAAACCAAAAGTGGATGGTGTCTGTGACTTATGTGGCGGTCCATTATATCAACGCGCTGACGATAATGAAGAAGCCTTAAAAGTTCGTTTAGACCATTATGTTCATGACACCAAACCTCTCTTAGACTTCTATGCCGAAAGAGGATTATTAAAGAACTTCAATTCTTTACAAGGTAGTCAAGAACTCTTCAATCAAGTTTCCGTATTTTTGAACAAATAATATGATTATTACAAAATCCCCAAGAGAAATTGCCTTAATGAAAGAAGCGGGCCGCGTTGTCGGACTAGTGTTTAAAACATTAGAAAGCGCGATAAAGCCTGGTATAAGCACGTTAGACATTGATTCAATTGTTGAGAAGACAATGTTAGAAAACGGCTGCATTCCCGCGGAAAAGGGCTATTACGGCTATCCTGCGAGTGCATGCGTGAGTGTTAATGACACATTAATACATGGGATACCTTCTTCAAAGATAATTATTAGAGAAGGAGATATCGTCTCTGTGGATATTGTAGCAACATATAAAGGTTATTCCGCTGATGCGTGTCGAACATTTAAAGTCGGCACGCTCACGGAGCGGAGTTCTCGCCTCGCGGATGTCACCAAACAAGCTTTCTTTGAAGCGGTGAAATTAATTAAACCCGGCATCCATTTAGGAGATATCTCTGAAACCATTCAAAAATATGTCGAAAGCCACGGTTATAATGTCGTGCGTGAATTTACCGGTCATGGTATCGGAGCGCACATGCATGAAGATCCCTCAATTCCTAACTATGGAAAAGCAGGAACTGGTCCGATTCTCACCTCTGGTATGGCGTTAGCTATTGAACCAATGGTGCTCGAAGGTCGTAAAGATGTTCGTACACTAGGAGATGGATGGACAGTTAAAAGTAAAGACGGCAAATTAACCGCGCATTATGAAAATACAGTAATAGTGACCGACGATGGTTACGAAATCATTACTATGTATGAAGGAGAAATTTAATGTCGAAACAAGATATGATTGAAGTCCAGGCGGTCGTGAAAGAGTGTTTACCAAATGCAAATTTCAAGGTAGAACTCGAAAACGGCGTCGTAATTCAGGCCACCGTTTCTGGAAAAATCCGTATGAACTACATACGCATTCTCCCAGGGGATAGAGTTACGGTAGAAATCTCGCCTTATGATTTAACACGGGGCCGTATCACATTTAGGTTTAAATAAACCGTAATTTAGGAGGAAAAAACTTATGAAAGTCAGACCCTCAGTCAAACCTATCTGTCCAAAGTGTAGAGTGATTAAGAGAAATGGCAAAGTGATGGTCATTTGCTCAAATCCAAAACACAAGCAGAGACAAGGTTAATAGGAGGAAATTGAAATATGGCACGTATTGTTGGTGTTGATATTCC
>JBGULD010000060.1:0-65546 GCA_045114745.1 Bacilli bacterium | reverse complement strand
CTAGCTAGAACTAGGAGAACGCTACACATAACTATTGCAGAAAGACAAAAGTCCTTCTATATGTACAATTAGGTTTTTTGGCATTTTCGTCTCACTAAATTTTGATTATATTTTTTATTTTCATAGAAAATAGTCACTATAATATTTTTTATGATTGGCACAAAATTACTTTTTTCATTAATGGAAAGTGATATAATCTTTCGTTGAAAGGAGAATATATTATGTTCAAAAAATTAATTGCAGAATTTTTCGCCACAATGATCCTAGTATTAGTTGGTTGTGGTGTGGCAATTGGTGTTGGATGTGGTGATACAGGAGGCATTGTTGCAACTGCAGCCGCTTTCGGTTTATCAATCATTATCCTTGCTTATTCAGTTGGCCAAATCTCTGGTGGTCACGCAAACCCAGCAGTTTCATTAGCCATGGCCATTCGTGGTGATATTTCCTGGAAGGAATTCGCTATGTATTGTTGTGCACAAGTCTTAGGTGCATTTGCTGGTAGTGGAATCCTAGCGTTAATCTTCTTAAGCGTTAAATCAACTGGTTCCAATGGTTTTGGTGGAGCATTATTTGCCGCTGCTAACACTACAGAACTCAACTTCGGTGTTGTGATGCTTGGCTTATTAGCAGAAGTCGTCTTAACATTCCTCTTTATCCTTGCTGTTCTTGGTGCAACATCAAAGAAAGAATGGGGTAGTGTTGCTGGCATCATTATCGGTTTAGCATTATTTGGTGTTCACCTTTTGGGTATTCCTCTAACGGGTACATCAGTTAACCCAGCCAGAGCTTTATCCGCATTAGTGTTCCATATGTTTAATGGTGGTGACGCTGTTAAATATGATGCACTTGCCATGGTAGCATGTGTTATCGGACCATTCATCGGTTCTGCTTTAGCCGCTCTTGTCTGGAAATTACTTCAAGGCAAAAAAGAACAAAAAGAAGCTGAATAATCTTTGATTAAGAGAAATCCCGCTCGTTGTTGAAGCGGGTTTTTTTCTTGCTCTTTAAAGAGGTTTGTTGAATAGACAAAAAGTATTATATAAAATGTTAACATGAATGAAATTTTTAAAAACTTCTATTTGACTGAAATTGGTGGCATATTTCAAGTCTATTCTCCGCTTGGTGTTCACCGCGAAATAGTGGATCGAAAATATTCTGGAATACTAGTTTGCACATCTGGAGAAATATATTATAAACACAAAGGGGAAGTGTTCCGCTGCGATAAGGATCATGTATTATTTGTTCCAGCGAATATTTCATATTGTCTTGATTGTGTAAAAGAAGATATCTCGTATGTTATTAACTTTAAATGCACAGCCTATTCCCCCACTTTTGAGTCGTTTGAAGTAGATGTAAAGCCTATTGTTGAATATATAAATAATTTCCGTGCTCACGATTATGAAGCGGATACGAATTATAAAGTCATTCTTTCTAGATTAATCCTCGATTTAATTCTGAAGATGACAAATGGCGAAAAAACACACTTTCCACTCATCCTTTCTGAGGCTATTGATTATATAAATAATCATTATTCAGATGTCGGCATTAGTAATGAAGAGATAGCCAAGCATTGTTCAGCGTCGATTATTTATCTTCAAAAACTATTCGCCAAATACCTAAATGTTGGTATAAAAGAATACATTATGAATTTGAGATTCCGTAAAGCAGAACAACTTCTCATATCTAGCGCTAAACCTATATATGAAATTTCTAATGACTGCGGTTTCTCTAATCAAATCACTTTTTTCCGCGCTTTCGTGAAGAAACATGATGGCGTAACACCGCTTTCTTATCGCAAAAGTAACAGTGTCATATAGTATACAAAATGTTAATTTTAATATAGGAAACGCAATTTCTTAGTTATTATATATTTCCTATAATAAGAGCATACGTTACGAGGTTATGTTATGAGTAAGAAACATCTTTTTTTAACACTCATAGCTTCCATTTCACTTTTTTCGTGCGCTAAAAAGGCTCCTTATGATATTGAGGTCAAGGTTGTTGAACCGACATGCATCAGCGAAGGATATACCGAGCACAAGAGAAATGATGGCTATGTGTATAGGGACAATATAGTTCCTAAATCTGATCACCATTATAAAGATATTACCATCGGTGGTGATGATGGTATTGTTTATCATATTTGCGATGTCTGTGGGCATCTTGGATACGATATTGTGGAAGAGACATTTGATACGAATGTTGATATTGATTTAGATAGAGAAAAACCTGTTTTCACCGACCATAAAGTCATGCCTGTTTCCATGATTTTAGAAAATAACCCGAACGATGCGATTATTAAAATTAGAAAATCAGAAGCTCATGGTGCAAAAGGCATCATGATATATATCACCGCTTTGAATCAGGAATACTGGAACCTAGCTGATTTAGAAAGAATTATGTATTGTACCAATCTTCCTGTGATGGCTATTGCATATAATGGCACCTTTGCAGGTAATACTGTTAACCAAAGTTGGGAAAACTTCGCTAGCTTGTTGAAGTTATCCGTACAAGCAGGTGCATGTGCTGTTGATATGCCTGGATATTTATTCAACCCAGACGGTGGTAATATCCCAACACAGAACAAATCACTCAAACCAACATATGTGAGTGAAGGTGTTGATGTGTCATTTGTTGACGCAAATGCGAAGGAATTATCTTTGGATAAAACTGTTATCGCACAACAAAAAGCCTTTATTGACGAAATCCATGATATGGGTGCTGAAGTTTTATATTCCGCACACGTGGGTGTTGAAATGACTGCTGAACAAACAGTAGCGGCTGGTAAGTTCATCGAATCCGTAGGCGCTGATGTGGCAAAACTAGTTTTGTCTGGTTCTTCTAAAGAAACGGTCATTGAACATCTTAAATCATGTATGATTCTAGAAAATGAATTAGGCATTAAATTCTCCGTACATGGACAATCCACATTATCAAGATTGATGTGTCCAATGTTTGGAAGTTATATCGCTTTCTGTGTTGATGAATACACAAATAGTGAAACAAATATTCAAATCGATCTACAAACCATGATTGCGATTTTAGAATCACCGGAGTTATCAGGTAATCATTAATGAAAAAGTTTGCCCTTCTTTTCATACCACTCCTACTAGTGGGTTGCAGCAAAAATCCATCGGCTAATAGTATTGTTGATGAAAAACAAGAAGATAAGATTAGCCATGTCATTTTGCTTGCGGGCGGAGAGAACTGTTTGGGCTATTCTTATTCCTATCATCTTGAAGAGTTAGATGGCGTCAGTGATGAGAAGTTTAATGAGTACAAAAAAGGATACGAAAATGTCAAAATTTCTTTCAAAAACATGCTAAATTCCGGCTTAATTCATAAAGAACAGACTTCTTTTGTGAATACTAGAATTGGTCAAGGTAAGGCCGCTGAGGAAGGCATTCTATATGGTTGTTTAGGACCAGAAGTTGGTATCGCTGAATACTTATCAAACGTCAAACCTAATGACACTTATTACATCATCAAATTTGCTGGTGGTGGAGAATCCTCATTTGTCTATCAGTGGAACAATAGTCATGGTACTTATTTCACCAAGATGACTGAATTCTTTGATAATCAACTAAACAAGTTAAAAGCTAGTGGCGTAGATTTTGATGTTTCATCATTTATGTTTGTGCAAGGTGAAACAGACGCCAAAAATGCAAACCCAGAATACAAACGTTATTTTGAGGACTTTGTGAATGATATCAAACTTAGATACTATTCATATGCACCGAAGAATGGAATGTCTTTTATCGATGCTGGCATTTCTTCTTATTACATGCTTAATTACCGTGACATCAACTCCGCGAAGAAAGCAGTTATGAGTAGTGATAGTCGTAATTTCTATATCGACACAATAGGTGCCAACATTACTAGAAACCAAGACAACATGGATCGTATTCATTACGACGCAAAAGGGGAAATCAAATTAGGTAATTTATTCGCTAAAGCATTTTTGGCGTTACAAGATAAAGAAATAACTAGTGAAAACTATTCACCTAATGAACAAATCAATAAGCCATCATTAGATAGCAACTATGTTGTTGATTCAATTAGAGATGGCAAACTCACCAAAGCATACTATTCATTTAATAATGATCAAGTCATTGCTGATGTCATTGATGAAAACATTCTAGTTAAAGACGGCATCAGCATTAAATATTGCCTTGCTGAATCCGAAGAATTCATCAACCCTAGTAACCTTAAAAAGTTCAATATCTATCTTGATGGCAAGACAGAGCGTTTTGATTATTCTATTGAGAAAAAAGATTTTGAAAAGATATTTGACGATACACCTTATTTAGAATCTAGTAGTGGAATTAAAGGCGATGACGATAATCTCATCGGATATCGTATTGTCGCTAATATTCCAAACCCCGATGATGAATGTTTATTCATTTCATTTGGCACAATTCAAAATGGTTCTACGAATTATTATCGCGATGGATTTATCGTAGATAACGATCCAGAAACATATCCTTATATCAGTGGTAGAAATTTAATGACTAATAGAAATGTCTTGAATGGCAGTTTCTTTGGTTCCGCTTCTAACTTAAAAGTCACCAAAGGGTGGGATTTATCTGTTGATGATGAATACATTGTTGTCTCTAATGGCAAAGCACTTAATACAGTTTATGCCCACCAAAAATCAGATAATACATTACGTTTTACCGCCTCTATTACCGCACTTAATGTAATTAACTATGATTTATATCCTAAATTTGGAATCATTCTTGTTGATGAAGAAAATAACGGTGTGTTCTATTACGTTGATTCAAACGGAAGTGGATATACATTAAGCGGAACTACATTAGGCTATTGTAAAGTGTCCGGCGGTGTATTTTCTGATTATGTATCGCTTGGCTATAATGTCGGATCCGATTCCTCTGTTTATACAAATGGAAATTATATTTCCCTTGGCATTGATAGACAGGAAGATGAATATTCATTCCTATTCAATGGAGTGGTTATTCAAACCATTAATAACGTTACAAATATAGGTTTAAGAAATGCCTATTTTGGAATAAACACATTCAATGTTGCTGTGAATGTGAAAAATTACGAACTTAACTAATTAAAAGGAGGTATGATTCGTGAAAAACAAAAAACATGTACTTGGAGTTGCTTTAATCTCATCGGTCTTTCTGGCCGCAGTCGGATTAGTAGTTTTCAAAACCGCGCCCAGTTTGATTAGAACTAACGCTTTGGGTGGTTCAGGGACCAGTGATGATCCTTATCTTGTTGCTTCAGCATCTGATATGGAAGAAGTAATGTCAAATGTCAATACAGCCGCAAACGACTATAGCGGCAAATATTTATCCATTACTGCTGACCTATCTATTGAATTAAGTGCTACTTCACAAAGTAAGACATTTAGAGGTCATTTGGATGGTGGCAATCATACACTTACATTATCAACCTCTGCAACAGGTACTTATGTAGCGATGTTCAACTGTGTTGGTGGAGCAGGATCGGTTTCCAATATTACCTTTGCTGGAAGTTTATCTGGAGTCGGTGAAAGTTCCTCTACTATTTGTGCATTCAACTATGGAAGAATAGAAAACATTATTAACAACTGCTCTATCTCTTCTGCTGCATCAAACAGTTATGTTGGTGGTATTGCGGGTTCAGAAATTAATGCTTCAGCAGTTATTACAAATTGCGTTAATAACGCAACCATTTCTGGATCAAAATATGTTGGCGGTATCGTTGGTAATTTAAGAGTTGGCACAATTAGCAACACAATCAATAAAGGAAATGTTACCGCTTCTTCCAGTTCTGTGGCCGGTATTGCTGGTCTTATAGGAAAAAAAGCAGAGACATTCAATGCCGTTATTACTGATTGTATTAACGAGGGTAATATTTCTGGTGCTGGACAAGTCGCTGGTATTGCTGGTGGTGTTTATCCACAACTAACATGCACTAATTGTTCAAACTACGGCAACATCACAACCAGTGCGAGCGGTGGTGCTGGTGGTATTGCTGGTTTTATTAATTCACACATTGATTCCGCGACCTTCTCTTTCACTAATTGTTATTCTTCAGGAACAGTGACTACTTCTGCTGGATGGGCGGGCGGCTTATTCGGTTACGCTGGAAGTGAATCACTAGGCACCGTGACATTCAATAATGTCTTATCAGCAGCAAGATTAGTTTGTACTAATTCTACCGGAAACCTTGGTGGTTTCATGGCAGGCCAAAATTCTGACAAAATAACATTTAACTTAATTAAGTGTCAATCAATGGCATCAGTTTCCTGTTCTGCCACTAGCAATGTTTCAAATGGTATCGGTATTGCTGCCACAACAATTGGAACGAACGAAGAGTCAACTTTAGAAAAGAATGATGGTTATAAAGGCGTCGAATTCTCTAGCACAACAATTGCTATGTTGAGAGCAATTAGAGAATTTGATTGTACTTATAGTGCATCAGCCGAAACCATTATGTCTGATGGCGTTGATGCTTTAACCGCTGATGAAATCACAGTTTTAAGTTCAACAATTCACTATGGTGCTAGTAGTTATCAAAACGATTACTATACTTCCGCTTTATATATTAAAAATTATTTATCAACACACAACAGTGGCGCGAGAGGTATTACTAATTTATTCAATAACAACAACATCGAAATTATTATTCCAGTCGCTATTGTTTTAGCGGGTGCTTTATCACTAGTCGGAATTATCTTCATTAGAAAAAGAAAAATGGAGAAATAGATGAAAAAATATTTGTTCTTCTCTTTAGCATTTTTATTCTTGGCATCTGGGTGCTCAACTTTTAATGGTGCCATCGAAATTAAAGAGTCGAACAAAGAGTCTATTGAAACATTTAATAACGACCCAGAACCATTAGTGTTCGATGTCTGGGATGGAACAACCGCTTCTTCTTTCTCAAGTGGAGACGGAAGTAGCGGTTCTCCATACGTTATCAATAGTGCGAAAGAACTTGCATATTTTAGAAGTTCTCTAGCATCAAAAAGTTATTATCAAAATAAGTATTTTGTTCTACAAGTTAATGTCGACCTCAACAATCTAAGCTGGCTAGGTATTGGTGGTGGAACTAGTGGCAACTCTTTTAAGGGTAACCTCGATGGTAATAATCATATTATTAAAAACATCAATATGAGCGTAACTGGCGAGAGAAAAGGATTCTTTAATTCTAATTCAGGTACCATCTCTAATCTTAGCGTAGAAGGCTCATTATCAGGCGGAAATGACGGAATTGTATGCTATGGACTACTTGCCGGAATCAATTATGGCAATATTACTAACTGTTCAAGTAAAGGGGATGTCGATGTTATTGGTAACTATGTTGCTGGATTCATCGGGTGTAATGCTGGTGGCAATCTAACAAATTGTAGTTATTTAGGCGGAACCACATTTGGCACGAACTGTGTCGGTGGAATCATTGGTTACAACATGGTTTCCAGCAATAAGATTGGTTCTTTATATACATGTAAGAATTACGGAACCATTACCGCGAAAGATTATCCAGATCAGAACTATTCTGGTTTAGGCGGTATCATAGGTACATGTGGTAGTGGCGCAAGTGTCAATAATTGCGTTAACTATGGCGATGTCATTGGTAGTGGCCGCGCTGTCGGTGGAACTGGCGGTATTATTGGAAACAATTTCAACACCAGCATTACCAGTTCAACTAACGAAGGTTTAGTCGTTGGAAGTGAAAAAGTCGCAGGTATTGTTGGACATGCAAGAAATGCTGCTTTAATCTCAAATTGCATTAATAAAGGCCATATTTGCGGAGATATTGCGGTTGCAGGCATATCTGGATATAACCGCACAAATATTGAGGGATGCGAAAATCAAGGCGAGATAGAAGCTGATATCCACAGGAACTCCTACTGGATTGGTGGTATCGCTGGGATGCTTGGATCAAACCTCACTGTTAGTCAATGCGTTAACAAAGGATTCGTCCATGGACTTGGTTCTTCAAGTGGAGGTGTCGGTGGCATTGTCGGAAGTAATTATGCATCCACAATTTCTCAGTGTACTAATCAAGGTCTTGTCCAAGGATTATATCGTGTCGGTGGTGTCTTAGGATATTCACAAACCACAACTGGATATGTACTGAGTTGTGTTAACGAAGGCGACTTTAAATCAATCGCCAAGTTTGGAACTATTTCATTAGGCGGTATTGTTGGATATAACCAAGCAGCAGTAATAGGCTGCACCAATAGTGGTCATTATATTATCGAAGATGATATCTCAATTGAGATGTATGGTTATATCATCGGCTACGATTTAGCGGGTGATACCAAGGTTTATAAGAACGTCAACAATGCATAAAAAAACGAATCACTCTGATTCGTTTTTTGTTTATTAATAAACAACTATTGGACCTTCTTTAACAATTGAGGGTCTATTTTTGGTTTATGATCATGATTCAATAAGCCGTTGACTTCTTGTTCGACGTCGCTGACTTGAGTGTAGCAATAGCCTGAAACATAATCGATTCTTTGAATACCTTTAAATAAAGAAGTTAATCTCTCAACATATTCTTTATCATCTTTAACACCGACGCCATAGCCCCAATTTCCATCGTGTGTATTCTTAATAAATGCCGTACCACCAAATTCAGAGATAATTACTGGTTGCCCATTATATTTATATCCTTTAGCAAATGCGCCGTTGTGGTGCTCTGTCCAGATTTCTTGAGTCATTGTTAATTCTTTATCCTTATAGAATGAATACAACTTTTCTCCATCTTGGCAGTAGTGATGGATAGTAATGATGTCTGATAATGTATGAACCCAGCCGTCATTTGTGATAGCGAATCGATATGGATCATATTTCTTCACAAAGTGATACATCTCATTAACAAAGTCTTGCTGTTCTTTGTCATTTAATATTTGATTAACACCCCAAGACTCATTAAATAAAGTCCAAGTAATGATACATGGGTGGTTATAGTTATCTCGTAAGACAAATGGTAATTCATAGAAATAGTTCTTCTTTGATTCTTCGGAGAACTTATAGAAGGATGGTAATTCTTCCCATAATAGATATCCTAAGTAATCACAATAGAATAAGAATCTTTCATCTTCCGTCTTTTCGTGTTTGCGGCATCCATTAAATCCGAATTCTTTCATGAGAACGATATCTTCTTTTAGTGCTTCAATAGTGGGAGGAGTTAAAGAAGAATCCTTCCAATAACCTTGGTCAAGTACTAGTTTCTGATATAACTTTTGACCGTTGAGATAGATAAAACCATCTTTTGCTTCAATGTGTCTAAACCCGACATATGAATAAACTTTATCAATGATTTCACCTTGCTTATTTTTAAGTAAAAGTTCCAATTCGTATAGTTTGGGATTCTCCACTGACCAGGGTTCAATTTGGTGTTTGATTTCAAAACAACAAGATTGTTCATTTTTGTCAATTTTTTGCGAAAAAACCTCTAAAAATTGGCTATTTTCCATTAAATTCACTTCAAACGCTGATGCATTACTACCTAGTATCACCAAATCAAAACATATCTTTTTCTCATTGAGGAAAGGAGTCATTTTGACATGTTCGAGATATGTTTCATTAACTATTTCTAACCATATAGATTTATATAGACCTGTTGTGTCAACATACCAGCATTCATAGTTTTGATCTCTACTTCTTTGTTTGCCTCTTGGCTTCTCAACTGAGTAGTCATCTTCACATTTAATGACTAGTAAATTATCCCCATCCTTTAATTGAGAAGTTAAATCATAAGTGTGACGATGATAGGCACCTCTATCTGAACCAACAAATTGTTCATTAAGGAAGACTTTATGGATATAGTCAGCGCCTTCAAGATGTAATAGGTATTTTTTGTCTTGTTCTTTTTTGATGGAAAACTTTCTTTGATACCAGACATAATCGCATCTTTCAGTAATACCAATACCAGACATTTTTGTTTGATAGGTGAAAGGCACTAAGATGTCATATTCTTTTTTGAAACCATTTTGATATTTTAATGATTCACCTTTATTCTCTTTATCAAAGGCAAAATCCCAAACACCATTCAAGACTAAATAATTGTCTCTGACTAGTTGACTTCTAGGACAATTGAGGTATTTTTTGTCTTCCATAATAAAATCCTTGTATAAAATAAATACATTTAAATTGTTTATGTAAAATAACTATTTTTCAAATATTTTTCCTAATTAAAAAAGATTATTTATAATCTATTACTAATTCATTATTTGAATCAATAAATGCGGACGATATACATGCACGACGATCCGCGCTATTTTGTACTTGATTGGAATGAATGTGATATACGCATTTGAAATTATTCTTATTGTCATAGAAAAATGAACAATGACCAGGTCCTGAAATGACATTATTAATCTTTTTAAGTATCGGTCCATCTTTTTTCTTTTCATATGGTCCAAGGACTGATTTGCTTGTGGCCACACCAACACAATAATTTCTATCACCGAAATAATTCGCTGAATAAGTCAAATAATATATTCCATTTAGATGAACAATGCTTGGGCCTTCATTCCAGTAGTAGTCATTAGATGATAGTTTTTCCCATTCTTCCGTCGGCGATGACACTTTTATAATTTCACCAATTGTCCCATTTAGTTCTTTGTTTAATTCAACAACATATATTTCAGAGACATGTTTTCCATCTATGATGTTTGTTGAACAATCCATGGAAAAGAATAGATAAATTCTACCGTCATCATCTATAAAAGGATGTGCATCAATCGTGGACTTATCAAGATTGAGTAGTAGCCTATCAGTACACCAATCCTCAAATGGTTCTTCTAAAGTTTTTGATTTGGCGACATTGATGTGGAAGATGCCACTTTCAGTTCTTGCGGAATAGAACAAATAGAATTCCCCGTTATATTTAATAACTTCTGGGGCCCAGAAATCTGTTTTTCCAAAAGTTTTATTCTTATTTAGTACTTCGCCAACAAAATCATAATATTTCATATCTTCACTGACATAGCAATTGAAGTTGGCACCATTCCTAGTCGTGGTGAACATATAGTATTTCTTATTTTCAACAATAATAAATGGATCGCCTATATTGCTGACATTTGTGAATAATATCTTCTTGGTTTGTTTTGCTTTTAACGGTGTTGTTTTATTGACTTTACGATATTTAAAAGGCAATAACCCCGTCTCTTCCTTACACGCTTTCACTAAAGCTTTTTTGTTTTTAAAACCCGCATTAATTGAAACATCTTCAATTGATAAATCACTTTCTTTTAATAGTTCTAATGCTTTGTTTAAGCGATATTTCAAAAGGTATTTTTGTGGTGATATGAGATTTTCTTGCTTAAATAAGTGGCAGAAGTAGTAATAAGAGATATTTAAATTCCTTGCTAAATCTTCAATTGATAGTTCGTCGTTTTGATAATTCTTTTCGATATATTCAATTGACTTTGCGGTGATTCTTTCTTTTTTTGAACCTTCGGTTTTCACAAGCTGTAATAGAAGAGAATAAATATAGACAGATATTTGTTGTTTATTAACTTGTGTTTGTTTGGTTTCTAATAAAATATTTTCTAGAGTTTCGGCTAGTCTGGAATTTACTTCCATAACTCCATTTTCTTTTTTTCTATATTCGCTATAAATAAGAGAAACATTATTCCCCTTTATGGCTACATAGCAACATTCAGCATTTTCTTCAGAAATGCATCTCCATTCAGTATCACCATATTGCTGATAAAAATAACCATTATTTGCTCTAACGATTGTTTTGCAATTTTTTTCTTTTATCTCAATAGCGCCTTTTCTCACATTTACAAAAATATATTGAGAAAAATTCTTTTCAAAATAGACAACCTCATTTGGTTTCATTTCCCCAATCAATATTCGTCTAATGTCATATAAAAACGGAGAGTAGACAATATCTTCTTGGTGATAGATATATTTTATGTTGCTAAATAATGCGTAAATTTTGTTTTCACTCATAGCAAAATATTGCCCTTTTTTAGCAATAATGTCAATTGTATGCCGTTTTTGAACTATTTAAAATGAACTTGTATCAAATAACTTTTCGTGGGGGAGAATTTCATGAAAACAAAGAAAATTATTTTTGCTAGTTTGATGACTATATCTTTAGCCGTCGGCGTAACATGTCTATTAGCAAATAACAAAAAAGGATTATTAGGAACAGTTAAAGCGGATACTGAATATCAATTTGTTTTAGATGGTGATAATGCACCCGCTTCTTATGGAGAGAATGTTTCAGTAGTTTCCACAAAGAAAGGCAATGCTTTGAAATTTAATTATGTTGGAGCCAGTGCTTCCACAAATAACCATATGGCTTTAACCGCTGGTGGATATATTCAAAATGTTGAAGAATTATTGGATTTAACTACTCTCACTGTTGTGGGAACCGGTTCATTCAAATTACATACCGGTTTTGAAGGATATTCTCATATTGAAGCTTTTGAGATTAGTTCTAGCAGTAAAGTGTTTGATCTCACCAACACCGCCTATTTTAAACTTGAAGCAGTAACCAATTCCGTTATTACAAGTATTACTGGCGATTATTCTTGTACCGAAATTTCCTATCCGACATTAGTCAAGGGCAGCAACTGGAATCAAGCTGCGAGTTGGAATGTTTTGGTTCATGACTTAGATCCACATAATGAATTCGAGTTCGAATTTTCAATGCGCTGGATTTATACGGGTAGCGATCGTGTTCAAAGACCTCGTTTCTTTATTTATAATGCCGATGATTTATATGATGAAAATTTTGCCATTCAAACAACATCCGGATATTGCAAAAACTCCTTCTATCAAATTAGAGCAGATTCCTATCATACAACCATGGTAGGTGGAACAAATACCGAAAAAGCCATTGGCAACGCTGATAGCTGGTTATCGGCATCAACCGGTGCGAAGAATGCTGTTAACTATGGGGATAATACGAATTTCAACAACGCAACTAAAGATGCAGTTGCGACTTATACAATGTCTCTCGTCAATACTGAAGGCGGTGGACAAAAATTTACTTGTGTTCTCTTTATTGACACAAATGTTGAAGGCAAAAACGATATTACAATCACTTATACCATTACTAGAGATGTCGGAATTATATTTGATGCAACAAATATCGGTATGGCAATTGGCATTGGAAACTGGTCCGCGCTAACCACATTTGATTTATTATCAACATCTTCTTCGGGAGTTAGATAAGCATGAAATGCTTTAAGATAGTATATTCTCTTTTCCTTATACCTTTATTATTTGCGTGCACAACGAAAAACACTTCATCTTCTAATTCATCGTCATCTAGTGGTGAAAGCGAAGACGTTACACAGCCCGTTTTTGATCATCTTGAAGTTGTTGACCCAAAAACAACATATGAATTAGACGAACCATTTTCTCTTAGCGAAGATATGAAAGTGCTTGCCCATTATTCAGATGGAAGCAAGTTTCTTATTGACGATGATAAATATGACGTTAACTATTCTTCATATGATCAGTATCATGAAGGACAATATCAAATAACTTTATCTGTTCCAGAAGTAAATGGTTCAGTTAACTACACCGTTAATGTCAAACCACTTAAAAAATTTAATGTTTTGTGGATAGGCAATTCTCATGGCGATGATTCCGTTAAATGGTCTCATGAAGTGGCAAAAGATTTAGGTTTGGATTTTATGGTGGCCAATTTATATATTGGTGGTTGCACCTTAGATACTCACTACAACAACTTGCTCAACAATAACAAAGCTTATGATTTTAGAACGTATAGTAATGGTGTTTGGCAAACTACCTCTAATTATTCGATTCAAGAAGCGATTAATTATAACAATACTAGATGGGACTTTGCAGTTATTCACCAACAAGGTTCTAATTCTGGTATACCATCGACATTTACTATCCTAAATCCATATTTGGATTTGCTTAGAGATAATCTTCCAAGTTACACCAAAATTGTTTATATGGGTACATGGGCCTATAGTCAATTTTATTGTGAACCAGGTGATTTAATGGACACGAATTTTGGTGGTTCACAAATCAGAATGTATAGCGAACAACAAAATGTTTATAAAACCATTATTGAACCGAATGAAAAGATATATAAATTAATCCCTACAGGAACTGCGATTCAAAATGCTCGTTCATCATATTTGGGGGATGGATTAAGTCGTGATTTATCTCACTTAACATATGATTTGGGAAGATATATTGCGGCGATGAGTTTCGTCGTTACTTTATCCGGAAAGAATCCATCGGATATTATTTATCGTCCAGACGGAGTAACTCAAAAACAAAAGATGATTGCTATTGAGTCTGTCATGAATTCACAAATGAATAAATTCTCAGTAACAGAATCTGTTTATAAGGAGTAAGAATATGAAAGTCAAATTATTATTACTCCCAATTATTTGTTTAATCTTAGGTGCTTGTTCCACAAACAAAAACATTAGTGATGTTAGTGGTGATGAAGAAACAGAAAATGTCAAAGTCAACATTGAAGATCAAAACAACATCAATGTTTATGGCAAATCCACCTATGAACTTTTCGTATCCACTAATCCGATTGGAAAATCCATTAAATGGACTAGTAACGATGAAAATGTTGCTACCGTAGAAAACTCCACCGTTACTTTTAAAGATGTTGATGAAATAAAAACCGTCAATATTAGAGCGGCTTATGCTAACAACGAAAGTTGCTACGATGAAATAACCTTTATCGTTCATCCAAATGTCATTGATTATTATCACAGTGATGATATAGTGGACTTTTCAAAAATAAATAAAGATGGCATTCACTTCACTGAAGAAGGTATGCAAGTGGCTTTAAATTTCAAAACCAAGAATTTCTATTGCGAAGCCAAATTTAAAATCAAAGCTGATGATGGCAAATGTGGTTTCTATTTAACTAGTGGCGAAGAAATGGACTCTAATAGCGAACTATTATATGTCGACGCTAAAGAGGTCTTTAAATACACCGGATACCCATATCTCTATCATTCTTATGGTTCTGAAAAAGAAGAAGTCGTTCTTCCTTACAATCACGTTATCCAAGAAGATACTTATTACACATTAGCGATTAGTAAAGTTGATGATGAGTTATGCATTTATGGTGAAGGCGATGATTGTTTAATGTGTTATGAGAGATTCTCTTGTAGTTCTTTTGGTGATCAAAATGTCAAAGTGGGCATCTTTAGTCAAAACGCTGACCTATATGTGAAAAACATTTCTTACTTATTAGGTGACGATATTAAATCAACGTTTGTCACACCAACAAGATTATATTCAGATGAACTCAACAAAACCTTATTAGTGGATGAGACATATGACATAGTGGCAAAGGCTAGTCCGCTTAATTTCGATAGGAGCAAAATAGGGTATGTCGCTCAAGATGAAAATGTTATTGAGGTATCTTCAAGTGGCAGAGTTTTAGCTAAATCCGAAGGTGTTAGCACCGTTAATGTTAGTTACAATACCGACCTCAGTTTTGTGATGACATTTGTTGTTTTAGAGCCTGCATCTACAGTGGAAATCGATGGTGTTATGAATGATTCGATTTATACCGAAAATGTAAAGAAACATCCTTATAAACTCAGCAAAAACGCCACGAATTACATAAATTTCTATTGTTCAAGGACTTATGAAGGCGCCTATATTTTTGCGGATTATTATGTCGATACATTGAAGAATGTTGATGGCACCAGTTGGTGGTATGTCGATAACTGGGAATGCTATTTTGGACACACTGAACAAATCCAAGTCATCAGACAATTCTATATTTCTAAAAATGGTTGTAACTTCGATCAGTATTACATTACTAATGCGACATTCGATAGTGTCACAAATCTCTACAATATTAAATTTGAAGTCTTTATTTCTTTCCAAACATTAACATTTGATTACGATGATTTGTTGACGTTTGGTCCTGGATTTAATCCGGCAGCTGGTTGGGCTGCTTCTCCTGCTAGAGCAAAACAAGACATTAATGTAGCAATCGCAATCACAAAAGATGGCTTTGCTCATTATGATGGTGAAAATTGGATCTATGATGAGGAAGCAGAATCCGATTATGAAGATTTAACAAGCACAGTGGTGGTTAAAGATGCAACAAGCCTATCTACTGGAACTGCAGCGATGAATCCAACTAACTGGACCAAGCTCGTCCATAGCGCTACTGGTAACTTCTCTTATACTGTAGTATTCAATCAAAAAGGTGGAAGCGCCCATGATACCGCTTCAGATTCTTACCTCAGTCATGTAAGACTATATATCTATGATGCAACTACAGCTTATAGTGGAGAAAGTTACAGCATCTCTAATAACAAAGTTGCAGCGGCATTTATCCAATCAAGAAGTGATTGGTGCATTGATAGTTATGATGCCAGTGGCAATTCCTCAACATCTGACTCAATTTATACAAGCAAAACAAGTGGCAGCAATTACATTACCAGTGTATCTAGTGATTGGAAGACATTTATGAAAGCCTACTTCTCTGATGTCGACGTCACATTAACTATCACAAAACAGGGTAGCGGAATTACCATTTCCTACAAATATATTGGAAAAGCAGAAGGATACACAAATGTATTCACCATGACACAAACATTGACTGGTCTAAAAACAAACAACTTAGGTATTGCTTTATGTGGTAGAAAAGTTTCCTTCTCAATGATTGAGTTCTATAAAGGAACAAAACCATCAACGTAATTATTATTTATAATCAATTATCAATTCATTATTTTCTATGTAAACAGAAGATATGCAAGCTCGCCTATCAGACGTGTTTTGTTTAATGTTGGAAAGAATGTGATAGGCACATTTAAAGTTACCTTTTAAATCATAAAAATATGAAATGTGTCCGGGAGAAGATATCACTCCTTCAATTCTCTTTGCGATTGGTTCCTTGTTCTTAATATATGGTCCTAATATGTTTTTACTCTTTGCTAGACCACTGCAATAATTGATATCACGATGGTTGTTCGCGGAATAGGTAAGGAAATAGGTTCCGTCTTTATAAACCACTCCTGGCGATTCATTTCTAAAATAATTATTTGGAGATTTTAGTTCCCATTTTTCCGATGGTGTGAGCAATATATGGATATCTCCTTTTGTGGATGAGAAATCCTTTTCTATTTCTACAACGCAGATTTGGGAAATGTGTTTGTTTTCAATAACATTAGTTGTGCAATTTAAAACGAAGAATAAATACGTTCTTCCATCTTTATCGATAAATGGATATCCATCAGTTGTGTCCTTATCTAAATTTAATAAAGGTCTATTTTGATTTAAATCAATATATGGCCCAGTAATAATTGATGATTTGGCGACATTAATATGAATAGTTCCTTCTTTATCTCTTGCGGAATAAAACAGGTAAAATTCATTATTATATTTAATGACTTCTGGAGCCCAGAAATCTATCTTTCCAAAAGATTTATTCTTATCTATTGTTTCACCCACAAAGTTGTAATACTTCATATCATCACTAACATAACAGTTTAAATTGCCACCATTCCTAGCGGTGGTGAACATATAATATTTATTATCTTCCACAATAATACATGGATCGCCAATATTACTGACATTAGTAAATGTGATCTTTTTAGTTTGTTTGGCTTTTAAGGATATTGGCCTATTCTTCTTTCGATAATCAGATGGGAGCAAACCGGTTTCTTCTTTGCATTCCTTAATAAAAGATTGCTTGTTCTTAAATCCGACATTGATGAATATATCTTCAATTGCAAGATTGCTTGTTTTTAATAATTGTAAGGCCCTATTCAAACGATATTTAGCAATATATTTTTGTGGTGATATATGGTTTTCTTGTTTGAATAAATGACAGAAGTAGTGATAAGAGATGTGAAGATAATTCGCTAAATCTTGAACTGATAAATTATCGTTTTGATATTCTCTTTCAATATAATCAATAGCTTTTTGTGTAATATTAACGGTTTGAACTTCGAAAGGATTAATTATTTCTAAAAACAAAGAATATAGAAGAATTGAAAATGCTCGTTTATTGAGAGTTTCCTCTTTAGCTTCATTTATTATTTGTTTAATGATTTTATCAATGGATTCGGTAATTTTGATTATCAAATTTGAACGTCTTTCGTATTCAGAATAGAAAAAGGAAATGTTGCTTCCTGTTAATAAAAAATACATGCAATCAACTTTTTCATTATCTGCGGATACCCAAACAGAATTTATAGAAGCATCACGAAATAATGCCTCTCCTTCTTTGATATCTATTTCTAAATCATTTTGTTTAAATCTAAGAGTCCCATTATTAACAATGATGAAGAAGTACTGTGATGGATAAGAGATTAATCGGATTTCTTCTTTTGGTTTAATTTCAAAAATACCTATTCTTTTTGCGCCATATAAAAAAGGTGAATAGACAATATCTTCTTGAGCATAGATGTTTTTGGTATTGCCCAACCAGCTATAGGAAGTATTAGGTTTTGTCTTCTCCATAGCAAAATACTGTACTTTTTTAGCAATAAAGTCAATTGTTTAATTCATACACGCTTATTAAAATTAAAATGATTTAATATATTTTGGAGGAAATCCTATGAAACAAAAGAAATTGTTTTTGTGTCTCAGTATTGGTGCTTTAGCTTTGAGCGTTACAGCTACCGCAATTGCATTCACATCGAAGCAAAAGAGCTTAGTTAATGCGACAACGCCAACCGATTATAGACAAACACTTGCTTTTAATGCTTCAAACATAACTTCAGGTAGCGGTAGTGTTATTGTTAACGGAAATACATTCAATTACACAAACATCACCGTTAGTGGTGCAAACTTAGTTTTTGGGGTTGGAAGTAAATTAGTATTTTCAGCCGAATCTGGTGATTCCATCTCTGCTGAAGGTATGATTGGTGGTAGCTTCAAATCTATCGGTTTTACTTCCGTTGGAACAGCCGACTTCACCTACACTTTCAATAGTGTTGAAGGTCTAGTTACACAAGCCGATGATGGCGAAACCATTGAACAAGCAATCAACACCCCATATTTTGATATTCAAGTTACAGCTGGTTCATTTACAACTCCTGAATTAAGAATCAAATATGATTGTGTAGCACCAGTTACTTCACATAATGTTTTAATTATTGGTTCAACTGATGTCTGCAATGTTGTTGATTCAGACCATTCTGATGCTCCTGTTTGGGTTGCGGATTCATATATTGAAATTATGAATGAATTAGGAAATACTGCTACCTATACCTTCCAATCTATTCCCACACACGAATTCCAAATTCTAGCCAACGCGTCTACAACAGGCGGCAAAAGATTTAGAAATGCTTTGAATAATGGTGAATATGACACTATTGTTCTCCAAATTCCACGTCGTATTACGCCTAGTGCAACCGACGTTGAGTCTAAGGAACTCACTTCACTGGCCGCAATTAAAGATCTTCTTCATGCTGAAACAGATGATATTTATATGTTGGCACCTTGGTGCACTGAAAACCCATCAATATTTACTGATAGTGGTGGAAGTTCATATTCCAAAACAGCAAATAGCGAAGAAAAAACACTTCAAGAAATGGCTGAATATTATGCTGATTTAGCAGATCAAATGGCAACGGTTGTTGATGGAAAGCCAATGTATTTATCTACTCCATTCGCATCATATGCCAACAAACATTCTTTCGTTAATGCTAGTAAGCATCTATTGTTTGGATACGTTTTATATTCAACCTTCTTTAATCGCTTGGTTCCTAGCTATGTTACCTACAGAGCCGGTGCTTCTGCCGGTGCTCTCGGTTTTATTAGAGAAGAAGTTCTAGCATATTGTGTCCATCCAGAAATTTTATAAATATTTTTAAAGGAGATGATTTCTATGAAACAAATTTGGAAATCAATATTCGTTGGTCTTTGTGCATTTGGCTTATTGACCGCATGTAATACAAAAACCAATCCATCGAATCCTGGTTCAACTACAGATACCACACCAACATCTTCCGAAGATAGTGGAAATCCAGGTACATCTACTGAGAATCCTCATGATAGGGATCCTAACAACCCATATAGAGTTTTATTCTTGGGTAACAGTTTAGTGTTCTTTAATGATATGCCAACAATTTTCCAAACCTTAGCTAATGCTCAAGGTATTCCTGTTCATGCAGAAGCGTTAACACAAGGATCATGTACCATGTCATTATTTGCATCCACTTCAGTGGATATTGGCTACCAAGCCCACTACAAATTAACAACCGAAACATGGGACTATGTCATTATCGAGCCATCAAGAAGAGCGACTCCATTTGAAGATACAGTCTTTAATGCAGAACTTGATGCCGCAGAAGTCTTGGATGAATTAGCGGTTGCCGCTGGTGCGGAAACTCTCATCTATTCAGTTTGGGGATTAAATACTGGTGAAACCGGTGTTTATCATCAAGAAGGTATCAATGCTCCTAAAGATGGAACACATGCAATTGGTAGATCTGCTCACTGCAACTTTATGAACTACTTCGGTGAAGCCGTTTCACAAAGATTGGGTGGTAGAAAAATCATCAGAGCGGGTTATGCATACGAAAACTGTATTGCGGAACACCCACTAAGCGAAATTAATCTTTATCACACTGATGAGCAACACCCATCTCCCGCTGGTTCTTATTTGATTGCTTGTACAATTTTTGACACCATGTTCAACGAAAGAATCTCTGGTGCTCGTTATACTTATAACTTAAGTTATGCATCTACTTTACAAGAAATTGCAGATCAAACAATGATAGATCATGTAGTTCCTACATTAGATCCAATTCCATCAAAAGATGATCCAGCGCCAACTCCTCCAGTTGATAATGTCGACCAAAGAGTTTTATTAATTGGTGCTCCAAATATTTTACGTGATTCTTATAGTCCGGCCGTCCATTATTCAACTTTGATGGAAAACATTGGTTTGAATGTTTATGTTGATAGTGTTCTTGACGGCGATTATACAATGAATGAAATGACATCAGCCGAATACGCTAAAGGGGCTGAACTTAGAAGTAAATTAGAGCAATACGAATTTGATGCTATTATCATTCAAGTTAGTCGAAGGATGACACCGAATTCCACCGCTGTTAATACTAGTGAAATGGCAGCAGCCGCTGCGATAGCGCCACTCTTAAAGGCAGAAACTGAAAATGTTTATGTTTTTGCTCCAAGAGGTTCAAGTACTCAAAAAGATTATGAATTAGGTGGTATCAATTACACATCAACCGGTACGGGTGTTGGTAAAAACTATACCGAAATGAGCGCATTCTATACCGAAACTGCAGAAACAATGGCGACCAATATGGGTGTTAAAAGTATGGATTTCGCTTCTGCATGGGTTGAAGTGTTTGATGCATTTGTCGATGCTGGTTATGGTAAAATTACTACCGACGCAAACAAACCAGCCACCAGTTATCTTTATGCTTGTTGTTTCTATAATAGAATGTTTGAAGAAGCTATTCCGAATACATGCACATGGCAAAATGATTTAACTGATGCTAAGGCCGCAATTATTAAAACTGCTGCGGCAAAATATTGCCTTCCTTCAGCATAATTAAACATCTATTAATTACTAATAAACGCGATGAAAAGACCATCGCGTTTTTCTTTTTAATAATCAAAAATAGCGAAAATATTTTTCCTCATATTTTGAAAATGAATAAAATAATATTAGTTATACTTTTAACAAGGAGTTATATATGGAACAAAAAGTTTTAATTGCGTCCGCGAATAGTGGAATCGGTCTTTTCACCATGATTTGTCGTGGCTTTACGATGATTTTAGGTATTGAGTCCAAAAACTATCTCAAGAAACAAAACAAAGTCTTGAATCAAGCCAAAGATCGATTGAATGAAGAACTCGCTGCTTTAGGTGCGGGTTATGAATTAAGCGATATGAGAGTGACCTGGCAAGGCGGTTTAACAGTCACAGTTTCCGCTTTAGCAGTTAAAGGTGGTGGAAGAGTTGCCATGGTGGCATCAGCACCAGCAAAACAATGCCCATCTTGCGGCGCTCCAATCGATGATGATATGGATTTCTGCGGTGAATGCGGAGCAAAGTTGAAATAAGTTATGGCACAAGTTTGTAGTAAATGTGGTGCACCTTTAAGACCAGGTGCCAAGTTTTGTACCAAATGTGGTGAAAGAGTTGTTGTAGCAACCCCTCAACAAGTAGCCCCACAACAAGTCTCTCCTCAACCAGCCAATAATGCCTCTCAAGAGGTGAAACCAGTTCAGGCGCAACCTGCCCCTCAACAACCCAAACCAGCACCAGCACCAAAACCAGTGGTGATTGATGAAAAATATATTGAAGGTCGCAAAAGAACCGTTAAAAGATTTTTCACACTTGCGATGATTTTTGGCATCGTCAACTCTCTTGTCGCAGTCTTTTATATTGTGATATCCGCGATCTTCCTCGATGCTCAATATTATGAATTCGGAGAAATCAATCCAAATTATATAGTCTCAATCGCTTTAGCGGGTGTCGGATTATTGTTATTTGGATTATTCCTTTTACTTCGCAAGAAAGCCGTTGCGGCAATGGTTTGCTCCTTAGGATCCGGAATATTTATCATAGCTTCAAGCTTCTTCCATGCTCAACCATATAATGGTTTTGTATTCTTATCATTCTTGCTTTTATTTGCCTCTATTCCAATGAATATTCTCTTTGTCACTTTCTCCAAGAGCTTAAAGAATGCTCAAATTGAATTTGAGAAGAACAAAAAACTCAAAGCGGAAAAAGAAAAGAAAGAGAAAGAGAAAAAAGAAGAAGAGGAAAAGGAACCAAAAGAACCCAAAGAAGAAGCAAAATAATCTACTTCAATGAACAAAAACGCGGTGAAATTCCATCGCGTTTTTTGCTGCTTCAAAATTATTCAATAAATGTAAAATATGTTTCTTTTAAAAACATGGATAGCAAAAAATAGTTTTACATTAACGATAATGTAGATAGAATATAGTTGTATGAAGAACAACATAGTTCGTCAAAAAGACATTGCGGATTCTTTAAATGTGTCCGTCAATACGGTTTCTCATGCTCTAAGAGATATGGATGATATTTCCGAACCTCTCAAAGAGAGAATTAGAAACAAAGCCGTAGAACTTGGTTATGTTCCCAACTCCTTAGCGGTGAAATTGAAGACTGGCAAAACAAAGACGATCGCTCTTGTTTATGACAATCTCATCAATCCTTATTTCACCATCATGGTGGAGAAATTATTCTCCCTTATTAAAGGAAAGGGATATGATACTGTCATTTTCCCATGCAACAAATATTCCATTGACGCAAAGAACTATGCAGAGTTATTAAAACTTGATGTCGATGGGGTTTTATCATTCTTAGATGTTGATGAACAAGTCTTATCAAATATTAAATATAATCGTGTGCCTACTGTACTAGTGGGACGTTTATCGAAACACAACATTTCTTCTTCATATACCGATGACTTTGGTGGTGGCGCTCTTGTGGGCAAATACTTCAAAGAAAAGAATTACCAAAAGATTTTATATTTATATCCGGAAATGATTGAGAACTCATCTCGTCGTTACAATGGTTTAATCTCAGAATTCAATCAAAAGAATGTGATTAGCAAAACTTATAGTGATGAATTTGAAGTTGGTGACATTTTAAATGATGTCGCTAACGAAGGTGTTGAAGCGGTATTCTGCTTTAACGATGTGGTTGCCACAATCTTAAAGAGACACGTTGAAGAAAATAGTTTAAAAATGGAAATCGTCGGATTCGATAGTATCCATAGCGAATTACCATTCTTTGAATCCATGACTTCTATTCGTTATAACTTTAATGATGTTGCAAAGAATGCAGTTGATATATTATTTGATATAATCAAAGAGAAAAATACTGATGTCAGGAAAATTGAAGTACCTGTGTCTTTATATATAAAAGGAGAAGCTTGATATGAAAGCAAAACTATTTTTAATTCCTCTTATGGCATCGATGATGCTCATTACTTCTTGTAAGAAGGATCCGGCCGCTGGTAAGAACAAGATTAAGTTCTGGGGCTGGGGCGATGAAACAGAAATCGAAGTATTCAAAGACTTGGTCAAAAAGTATAACGACGAAAACCAAGAAAACATCTACGTTGAATACACAGTCAAACCATCCGATTCCTATGTTTCCACAATGGACAAGATTTTGTCACAAAACAAAACACCAGACATCTTCTATGTTGGTGATGGTGACATCAAGAGATGGGCGACCTATGACTATCTTGAAGACTTGACTCCATATATCGAACAAAGCAAGATTATCGATTTAGATGATATTTGGGAAGAAGGTCTCAATAGATATCGTTATGATCCGCAAACCAAGAAGAGTGGTTTAGAAGCGGGAAAGATTTTCTGCTTACCAAAAGATATCGGTCCAACAGTTATTTACTATAACGTTGACGCCTTTACCAAAGCGGGAATCAATATCATCTCCATTCCTGAAAAGGATTGTACACCTGAACAAAAACATGGCTTTAATAAAGCTTTAATGACATTCAACAATCGTATTTCCATGACCGTGGAAGAAGAACTTGAATTAGCCAAATTATTAACAAAATCAATCAATCCAAGTTCTCCAACTAAATATGGTTATTACACCGAGTGGTGGTTCAACTATGTTTGGTCCGTCGGTGGTGATTGCTTAGGCAAAAATGAAAATGGTGATTATATTTGGACATTAGGCGATACCACACCTCATAAGACCGTTATCAATGATGTCGAAGTCCCATTACCAAGCAATAGAGAATTATTCGAACACTTTGTTAACTTATCAGTCGTGGAAAAAGTGATGCCAAACCCATCCACAGTTTCCTCCGCTAGAAAAGCGACATATTTCCGTAACCAAAACGTCGCGATGTTAGTCGGTTTAAGAGCCCATGTCCCAGCATTTAGAAAAGGTTGTAACTTCAACTGGGATGTCGCTCCATTATCACATGCCGAAAACGGACATTTGGCCGGTCATAGTGGTTCTATGGGATTCGGTATTTCCAAAAAGATTAGCCAAGATAAGAAAGATGCTTCTTTCAAATTCATGGAATACTTAGCGGGTCCAGAAGGACAAACCAAAACCGCTGAAAGTGGTTTCAACCTTCCAAACCAAATCAGTGTTTCCAAGACCGAAGCTTTCTTGCAAACCGATCAAAAACCAAAGAACTCCATTATCTTTGTCGAAGCCGCTGAGTATCAAACCGAAGGCGACTGGGCCTATTTAGTGGACAACAAATGGATTGACATTTGGTCTGGTACATTAAATGGTGATGTCTTAGATGGCAAAATGACCATTGATGAATTCTTCGCTAAATTCCAAGCTGCCACGGATGAATATTTGAAAAATAACTACTAATTATTTATGAGGTTATCGTTAGTAAAAGACGAAAAACAGAATAAATCCAATAGAGCGACTCGTCGATACGAGAACATCTATGGATTATTAACTGCGATTATTCCATTAATCGGGTTCATGATTTTCTCTATACTTCCGATTATTATTTCCTCAATTAACTCATTTAGAACTTATGGGGGAATTGGTTCTCCTTATGATTTAGCCAATACTGTGTTTGTCGGATTTAAGAAATTCGAAACAGTTTTAAAAGATCCAATCTTCTGGAAAGCAGTGGGTAACACTTTCTTAAACTGTTTAGTGACACCTTTATGCATGCTATTTGGCTTAATCATTGCTTTAATTGTTTCTAACACCAAGTTATTTGGTCGTAATTTCTTTAAAGCATTATTCTTTATTCCTTATGTGTGTTCCATCGTTGCCTCATGCCTTGTGTGGGTATGTTTATTAGAAGATGGTGGACCACTTAATTTATTCTTAAACTCTATCGGTATTCATAATATTGTTTTAAACAATAGTCGAATTGTCATGCCTTTGATGATCTTCTTAGGCGTTTGGAGTGGAACTGGTTTTTCCGTCATCATGTATTGTGCGGCATTAACTAATTCTGATTCCGGAATTATTGAAGCTAGTAAAATTGACGGGGCCAATGCCTGGCAAAGATTCTGGCATGTTACTTTCCCATCAATTATGCCAGTGACATTCTTCCTATTGATTACTGGAATTATCGGTAACTTACAAGACTTCACCAGATTCTCTTTGGTGGGTAGTTTTGACGCTGCAAATAACTCCTATGCCACAATTGCGTTCTATTTATATCACTACATGGATAGTGACTATTTAGATTTAGGTTTAGCTTGTGCGGCATCATGGATCTTAACAATTATCGTTTTAGTGGTGACTATCACTCAATTTGTGATTAATCGTAAACAAGGAGATACCACAAAGTAGTATGCGTGTTGAATATGTAAAAAGACAAAATCTCAATTCGCGTACAGCGAAGACAAATAAGACGGAGCTCATTTGGACACGTATTATTTCCTATGCCGTCTTATTGCTTTTAAGCGTTGTGGTTATCTATCCATTTGTCATCATGGTCATTGCCTCTATCACAAAAGGTGGTTCCTATTCCATCGGCTTTGAAGGATTCTCTTTCCAAGGCTATGCTGGATTATTCACCTCTGTGGTTGCGGTTGATCCAAATTCCGGTGTTCCATATCTATTAACCGGTTTAATGAATACCTTAATCATTACTATTCCTTCCACATTGATGGGTTTATTTGTTTCCGCATTTTCCGCTTATGCATTTGCGAAGATTAAATTCAAAGGTAGAAATGTCTTATTCTTCATCTTATTAATGACCATGATGGTTCCTGGAGCCTTATTATTCGTTCCAAGTTTCATCATCTATAATCGTTTAGGACTTATCAATACCTTCTTCCCATTAATCGTTCCGGGTTCCTTTGGTGCGGCGATGTGCGTCTTCTTCTTAAGACAATCATTCATGGCCATTCCTGATGACTATATTGAAGCCGCGAAACTCGATGGGATTGGTCATTTTAGAATCTTCTGGAAGATTATCGTTCCACTTAGTGGACCTGCGCTTATTTCTCAAGGGTTATTAGGATTTGTCGGTGGATATAACGACTACTTAGGTCCTTTACTCTACTTACAAGATTCGAACTTATATACATTACAAACTGCTTTACATCTCATCTATACACAACAAACCAATAGTGGTGATAACCAAATGTTTTTGGCCGCGACGGTTGTTTCATTATTGCCGACAATATTGATCTTCTTGTTCGCCCAAAAATACTTCGTTAAAGGTCTCACCAATAGTGGACTTAAATAGGAGAATCCCATATGAAAAAGAAACTCTCGTTATTACTAGCCCTCCCTCTTCTATTAACTTCATGTTCCGGTAGTGCTTCTTTCGGATATGAACTTGATTTTGAAAAAGGTTATAACAAAAATCTCTGGTACAAAAACGATTTAGAATCATTATGTGCAGACCCATCTATCGTCTATGATGAAAGCGATGGATATTATTACATGTATATGACCACAGATAAAATGGGATGTCGTGGTTATCATGTTTATCGTAGTAAACAATTAAATCATTGGGAAAATTTAGGTCCTTGTTTTGTTCCTGATCCAAACGCTTGGGCGATTTTAGGATTATGGGCACCAAATGTCATTAAAATCGGTGATAAATACTACATGTATTACACTGGCCAAAACTGGTCCACAAAAAACGGTAGAAAAGGTATTTCTGTCGCTGTTAGTGAAAAACCATATGGTCCTTTCCATGAATATGAAGGAACAAATTATTATGGTGATTTATTAACTAGAAACGATGAAATCTTTGAATTTGGTTTCCCAGTTATCGACGCTGATCCATTCTTAGATGATGATGGAACATTATATTTATATTTCACCAAAGACCAAGTCAATCGTACTTCCACTGTCTATGGTGTGAAGATGCTTGACCCTGTCACTCCACTTATGTCTTCTTTAACTTTGTTAAGCGAACCAGGCAAAGTCACAACAGATGCGAGTGGTTACGATGTTAAATGGGAAAGAAAAACCAGTGGTGGTAGCTGGAATGAAGCCCCATTTATGTTAAAGATTAAAGATAAATATTACCTCACTTATAGCGCGAACATCTTTACCGATGTTGCTTATGGTGTTGGTTACGCGGTTGGTGATTCTCCATTAGGAAAATTCACCAAACCATATACTTATGAATGCGAAAACCTATTATTAGGTGTTGATACCAAAGAACAAACCACCGACTGGGACTTTATGTCTGGAACTGGACATCACTGTTTCTTCTATGCTGGTGATGAATTGATGATTGGTTATCACGCTCACTTGGACCGTGTTTATGGTGCATCCACTCGTGCATTTGCTCTTGATAGAGTGATCGTTGATGAAGACGGTTCCATCTTTGTGAATGGTCCAACATATTCCTTACAACATCTCCCATATTCCGTCAGTGGTTATGATGATGTCGCAAGATACACAACACTAACAACCGATAGTGTGAATGAAGGTTCCTTATTAATCGATGGAAAGATTCCAATGCATAAATTCCGTCAAGAACACGTTGATTTGCAAGCCAAATATAGTGCGGGTAAACATAAGATTACTATTGAATTTCCACAACCAGTAAAAGCCACTGCGGTCGCTATTTATAATTCCTTGGATTATGACACCGGTTTAAAGAAGATTGACTCGGTCAATATTCAAGGTGTTGGTGAAGCTAAGAATGTCAAAATGAATCCAAATTATATGGATTATTACAAAGAAGAATACGACGATGAATATCTAAGACCTGGATGTCCATTTATCGTCGAATTTGAAGAAAAAGAAACTAAGAAAATTACCATTACTGTTTCTAGTAAAACTGATTTCGCTTTAAGCGAAGTAGTGGTTTTAGGAAAGGGGACTAAATAATGAATAAAAAATTATTTTTAATCCTCCCCTTATTGTTACTACTTCCATCATGTTCTAGTGGCGGTTCCTATTCTTATACAAATCCCGAAGAAAATGAATATGACTATGGTCCGGAAGTGGAAGCAAATGTTGTTTTAGATGGCATAGCCAACGAATCATTTTATGACAATAACAATGTCTACCGCATTGACCATGCGAATGGTGAATCACAATATTCTGAAGTGCGATTTGGCTTTGGCAATAAAGGTTTATTAGCCCATGCTTATGTTCATGAAAAAACAATTTATGAGAACTTCAATGTCTCTATGTATGAACAAGATAGCTTTGAATTATATATCAATCCGAATGTGCAAGAATATCAGCTTTATTCTAACTGCGTGCAATTTAGAGTCTCTCCTCTTCTAAGAAGAGAAACCTGGATTGGTATGAAAACTCCAGAAGGAACATATCCTTGGACTTTCTATTATGTGCCGTTTAGATACGCGACAAAGATTAATGGCAAAGTCATCACTAGTGATGATCAATATTTCAATGATGAATACATTAATTCCGATGGTGTGGAATATGAATTCTATATCCCGTATACCTCATTAGGTTTAGATTATAATCCAAAAGGATTAGCTATTTTACCAGCGATGGTCACCACAAACTCATTAGAAGCGGATGACCACACCTGGTCAAGTTATAACAAAGTCGATATTACCGACTTACCAAACTACATCAAAGTGGGCCATCGTGTCTTTAAAGATCAAGGTAATAATGTCTTTAATACTGACTTAACAACACCAGGATTTATTTTAGACCATCAATTAGATGCTACTCATCCATATATCGTTAACTATGGTCTATTAGACCAATATGCATATTTCAACACTTTAGGCGATATGTTTTACGCCAAAGCGAAAGTGACTTTATATAGCAACTTAAAGAATGACCAATATCCAAAAGTGGGTATTGGCACAATTAATGATCAAGGTACAAAAGTCATGTTATTAGACCCAAGACCGAATAAGGATTGTTTTGAAGCCTTGCTTGTGGATCGTATTGGTTATGGAGAATGGGGCTGGGATGTTGCTCCAATTAGTTGGTATGGTGATACAACATATTCTCAGCCAATTACTTTAGAAATTGTGAGAAATCATTTAGATATCTATTTCTTCATGAATGGTGGACTTCTATTTACTTCTAACGCCTTAGTGTTAGGTGGAGATGAATCTTATCCAATCTTAATGACCATGAACCATTCGGCGATATTTGAAGAATGTATGGTCACCACAGATGAAACCACAATTCTTAATCGTATCGATATTGATGATCCATATTTAGACCACGATAAATCAACATATGGCTTTATTTATTCCGCGGGTGTTTATTCACAAAACGGCACCAAAGATCAATATGGTATCTTCTCTCAAGGTGGTAAGAATTACACAATGAGTGTTGATATTAATATCGGAAATAATTTAGAAGGTGATTTACATCCAAAAATTGGTATTGGTGAGATTTCTAGTACCAAAGTTAACGCTTTCTTATTAGATCCAAAGCCACAGAAAAATAATTATGAAATCGTTCATTTAACTGGTGATGCAGGCCCAATGGGTGAGAATAACTGGGTTTGGGGTGATACGATGTGGCAAGGTAGTGAAACTTATGACCGTGTCTTCAACTTCAAGATTGAAAGAATCAACGATGTCACCAAGTTCTATGTCGATAATGAATTAGTCTATACCCAAGACGATAATGCATTTGGTAGTGAAGATTCCTACCCGATGTTCTTAACGATGAACCATTCAGGAACATTCTCTAATGTTTCTATTATAGTGAGTTAATAGGAGGTTACTTTATGCTTTTCAAAAAGAAAAAAGAAGCGGAAGTCGTGCAAGAAGAGATGAAAGAAGTGCTCGATGAAAGCAAAATCCAAGAAAAAGAAGAGATAAATGACGAAGATATAATTGAAAATTATGTCGCTCTTATTGATGTGAATAAAATCTATGAAGGTGGAGTTCACGCGGTTTATGATTTCAATTTAGAAATTAAAGAAGGTGAATTCGTCGTCTTTGTCGGTCCATCTGGATGTGGTAAGTCCACAACTTTAAGAATGATCGCGGGTATTGAAGATATCACATCTGGTGAACTATATATCAATGGTTTATATTCCAATGACATCACCGCGAAAGATAGAAATATCGCGATGGTTTTCCAAAACTATTCCTTATATCCAAATATGACTGTCTATGACAATATTGGATTTTCTTTAAAAGTTCATCATGTTCCAAAGGAAGAAATTGACCAAAGAGTCAAAAGGACCGCTGAAATCTTGGGCATCATGGATTTACTCAACCGTAAGCCAAAAGCCCTCTCTGGCGGTCAAAGACAACGTGTTGCGCTAGGAAGAGCGATAGTGAGAGACGCACAAGTCTTCTTGATGGATGAACCATTATCTAATTTAGACGCAAAATTACGTGTCCAAATGAGAAGTGAGATTATTAGTTTACATAATAGATTAAAGACCACAACTATATATGTCACGCATGACCAAGTCGAAGCTATGACCATGGCGGACCGTATTGTCGTCATGAAAGATGGATATATTCAACAAATTGGAACACCGATAGAAATCTATCGTCATCCGATTAATAAATTTGTGGCTTCCTTTATTGGTTCTCCAGCGATGAACTTTATTTCTGGTAGATACGTCAAAGGAGAGATTATCTTAAAAGATAAAGAAAAGATTAAACTCGATAAGCAAATACAAAAAGAAGTTGAAGAATACTACAAAAATAGTATTTCTAAACTCGAAAGCCGTATCGATTCTTTGAGAAATCGTTTAGAAGAAGAAAATCAAAAGATTTTAAAGAAGAAACATATCTTTAGAAAACCAAAACTTATCGATATCGATAATGATGATGAATTATTGAGATATCAAAGAGCTTTAGAAGAAGCCAAGAAGATTAACGAAGATAGTGGTTATGAATTTGATATCATCCTCGGTATTAGACCAGAGAATATCAAACAAGGTAAGAATGAATCTTCCTTTAAACCAAAGATTAAATTCTCTGAATTGTTAGGTGATTCATATTATATTCACTTCACCTATGGTGATACTGAAGTGGTGAGCAAGATTATTTCCGATGAATTAATCGATAGCAAAAAACCAATGGATTTATATATTGAAGAGAAGAAGATTCATCTCTTTGATGCGATAACTGAAGAGGCGATTATCTAATGAAATTAAATATCCCAAAACAGTATTCTGAAGCCGATCCTTATGTCATTAAAGGCAAAGATGGCTATTACATGTACGCGACTGATAAAGAAGGCGCGAAAGTCTTTTATAGTGAAAATTTCTTTGACTGGGAATATTTGGGCATTTGTTATAGCAAGAAGGGCGAAAAAGAATATTGGGCACCATGTGCGATAGAAATTGATGGAACATATTACTTATATGTTTCTTCGATGCCGGAAAATGAAGATGATTGCCACCTACAAAAGATCCAAGTGGCAAAGAGCAACTCTCCAAGAGGACCGTTTGAGTTTATTACATTCTTAACCCCTCCATTTTCTATCGACCCACATGTCGTGAGAAGTGGAAAAAATTTATTCATGTTTTATAGTACGAATGATTATGAAGCAGTCAGAGCGGGCACTCTCATTGTTGTCGATAAGATGGTTTCACCCACAGAGATGGTGGGGCAACCAAAGGTTATGGTGAGAGCGACATTAGATGAAGAGATATTTATGAAAGATCGTTTTAAAATGGGTCAACACTGGCACACTATAGAAGGAGCTTTCTATTTAAGAAAAGGTGATTATCACTATCTTATGTATTCCGGAAACTGCTACCAAAATGAAAAATATTATATTGGTTATGCTTATGCATATAGCAAAGAAGATGATTTAACCAAAATTAAATTCCAAAAATATCCTGATGAAAATACATATTACCCCCTCATTTGTAAGAATGAATTTGAAGAGGGAACTGGTCATCATTCCGTATTAGAAGTGAATGGCAAATTATATGTCATCTATCACGGAAGAGATTATGGTCCAAATCAAAGAGAAGGTGACCAAAGGACCGCAAGAATTTGTGAAATATCTTTAGATAAAGAAAGAATAAAGGTTGTAAAGAGGTGATTACTTTATGAAAAAAACGACCATTTTACTTCTTAGCGCTTTATTAGCGTTAGGCATCTCGGCTTGTAATAAAAAGCCGAATTCTAACCCCACATCTAGTGAGGAAACTTCAGAGGAAGGTTCATCCACACCCACTAGCAGTGAAACCGAGGGTTATACAGTGAGGTTTGAAACCAATGGTGGCACGCCTGTTGCGGACATGGTGGGTGTCACTCGTATTGAAACCGCACCAGTAACAACAAGAGAGGGTTATGATTTTGTGGCTTGGTATAGAAATGCATCATTCTTAACCAAAGCTAGTTTCCCAATGAATGTCACAAAAGATATGACATTATACGCGAAATGGGAACAAACAGAAATTACCCCAGAAGGTTTATTTGTTTTGGAATCCAATAACGGTTTATCCAGCGCAAAAGCCTATATCGCTGTGGAATATAAGGACACTGTTTTATCCGTCACATTAAATGTGAAAGATAAGACCATCTATAATTCCTTTACCAACGGCGATGGATCTTTAAATGGTATGAATGATAATGTGGAACTATTCGTTTCACCAATTAGCCATCAAACCGTGGGTTTACTACAAAATGAAACCTATAAAGTGATGGTGGTTCCAGGAGTGAATTACGAAGTAAGAACCTTTGATTATTCACAAGACGGATATAAAGGCAGTTTCGTTTATTCTGATGCAATTACCACAACTGGTATTACCGCAACTAATACAATTAGAACAATTGAAGTTGATGAATATAGAGGATATACCGCCACAATTAATGTGCCATATGATTTATTCTCCATGAATAAAGCATCAGCGATTAACAATTTATCTTTATATTTAGCGATGAGAAATACTGATACAGCATCAATCACTAATTACGCTGAATCCGATTATTTATATGCTCAAAGAAGAAATGCTTGGACCCATTGGTTAGTTAATGAAGATGGTTCAATGCATGTCAGAGATGTCAATACAATTCTTTTAGGCGATAGTTATACTGATAGTCAGTTCTATAGAACTTTAAATAGCAACTTTGTTGGAAATGAATTTTATGGTTCTGGTATCAGCGGATCCAAAGTCAGTGAATGGTATAACAACTACTTGGGTTATTTCGATAGAATCAGCTTGCGCCATCCACAAAAACTAGTCATTAATCTTGGTGTTAATGATATTCATGCTGGTGATAAGTCTGGTGAAACAACATTCCATTCTATCCAAGCATTAATAAGTAAATTGCGCACCGAATTACCAAGTGTGGAAATTTATTGGACCACAATTTGTAATAACTATTTCTCCGCCGCTATGAAAAACGGAGTTAATGAATATGCAACAGCATATAACTATGTTAATGAAAATTTAAAGACATATGCGGCGACATTAGATTATTTAAATGTCATCGATTTGAACGCTAAGATTAACCACGATAGAAGTATGTTTATTACCGATGGTTTACACCTTAACGAAATGGGATATAACATCTTCACCAAACTCATTTCTCAAGCCCTTGGTTATTCTTACACCGATGGCACATTATTTGGTCAAGCTGGTGTTTTAGAAACATCACGTGGTTATGATTTATCTCATGATGATGAAGGCACTGTGAGCACAAACGGTGATAGTGACCAATATGCATTCGTGAAAACCACAGATGGTTTCTCCAATTTCACATTCGAATTATCATTTACCGCACAAGCGATTAAACATGGTGACTCCTATCCAAAGATGGGTATCGTTGTGAAAAACGGTGAAAAAGTATTGTTCTATTATATAGAAATGTATGCTCAATTATCCAATCGCCAAGTTGGTTATGTCTTCGGTGAAAACTACTCACCAAATACCGGTTGGAATTATCACTGGGGAACTGAACATTTATCATCACAAATCGAAGGACTAAGTTATACAGGCACTAATAGTGCGAAACTTAAATTAGTTAACACTGATGGTAATGTAACATTATATGTTAATGATGAATTAGTGTTCTCCGCGAATGGTGCTTTAGATAGCGCTCTTCCATCATATCCAGGTATTATGTCATTTAATACCGCATTTGAAGCGAAGAACATCACATTTACACATTAGTAGTAATAGAGTATCTTTGTGATACAATAAAAACGAGGAGATTATTGATATGAAAAACAAAGGGTTTATTTTGTTCGCCTCCATTTCATGTGCATCACTAGTAGCACTTGCAGTTGCGGCAGCGACAAATAGCATGCTTAAATATGGCGTTTTTGCGACACAACAAGACAGAAATCCATATATTCGTTCCTTAACTATCAGCGCTTCTAATTTCCAAAACGGAAGTGGAACATTTACTCTTGAAGGAACACAGTTTGCTTATGAAGGAGTAACCGTGGAAGGAAATAATGTTTCTTTCTCTCCAAACGGCTTCTTTAAAACAGTGGAAGATTCCGGATCGGTAAAGGGTGGCGATTTAACAGGCGCTGGATATACAACATTAGATGCGATTATGGCTGCGAATTATAGCGGTGATATCGTATTAAACGGAAATAATGAAACCGTTAATTTAACAAGCGGAAACACCCACAACTTTGTTGTTAATGATAATAGCTTCAATTTCGTTATTAAAGCTGATGGATTTAAAGTATCCGCTTTCGTAGCGAACTATAAATGCCAATCTAGCGATATTATCATTGATGGTGTCGCCAATGATTACATTTGGTCATCCAAGGTCATGTCACGTCATGAAAGTATTTTCCTTAATGATTCATATAAGACAGAAGTATATGCCTATAAAAATAGTGATGGTATTTATGTTTATGCCGAACAACACGTTGCTCAAGTAAAAGATCAAGGCGCTGGTTGGTGGCAAAAAGATAACATCGAATTACATATTGAAAGTGGTACAGCCTATCGTAACGATACCATGGAACACACTACACAATATTATGTGAGCATGAATGGTGAACATTCATTTAGCCAAGCCGCACACTCCACACCTGTTCTTAATCCAAACACAAACCTTTACGATATTAGATATGAAGCATTTGTCACTTGGGCTAAACTTGGACTTCAATATCAAGATATCCAAATCATGGTGGGCGGTTCAAATTATCAAGGCGGTTTCACTTGGAGTGTTTCAAATATCACATTCCACTCTGAACGTAGTCACCGCTACCACATTATCACCGGTGATGGTATTAGAGATTGGTCATTAGATTATTTAAGTGGTAACGAACTCATCACTGAAACAAAATCTGGTTCCGCTCCTGAGGGTTGGAATTATAGAACTGCTCAAGTAAGAGTTTCTACATCATCCAACTTTATGTTTAAGATTCAAGGTCATTTCGAGAATTCTTCCACTCATTTAAATGATTTAGGCGCAGGTTTTGTCGGTGAATTTGTCTCTTCTAATGGTTGGGATGAAGGCGGTTGTTCATTTAGAAAAGACTGGAATGGTTGGAATGGTTTTGCCCCAGATACCGCTACAAATCCAAACAAATTTGATATCGATGAAATATCAACTGCCGCATGGGATGATGGTGCTTGCGCCGCATTCCAAGAAGCCAGTAACGCAATGGATGTCACTGTTATCTATTCATTTAGAGGTACCGTCATTGATTTAATGGTCAAAGGGGTCTCAACTTATGAAGGTCATGTTGGACAAACATATTACATGTCTATGAGATTCAAAGATGTTAGCTCATTAGCAAACATCGATATTGGTGTTGGTTACAACTTAGGTTCCGCAAGCATTACTTCTTATCAAACTGTTATTGGAACAGCGACATTATTATAGTTATCATATTAATATGATAAAGAGGGACTATGTCCCTCTTTTTTCGCAATTTGATTGACCCAAGTTTTGGACTTTTATTGTCAAGTCCACTAATATCAAAGGACAATAAAAAAGGTGCTATGTAATACACACGCACCTTTAATCCTATTTAATATATTAATTATTTATGAACATTAATATTTGAAATAGTTAATAATCCATCGTCATATATTCCAAAATGAGCAACTGGCATTTCGAAGTCATAGATTGCGCCATGAGTTGTGTCTTCATTCCAGAAATATTGGATGTTCTTTGTCTCAAGATTCAAATAGACCTTAATGTGATAAGTTGTATTGTAATCTGGCATTGCATTCGCAATCTTGTTTCCATCTTTCCAAGAGAAAGATCCATTGATCATTTGGAAAGCATCGAATCCACCCCACCAGTCACGACCGACAACGATGTATGAACCTAAAGTACTACAAGGTGCAACTTGATCACCACATAAGAGAATACCACTTGCGGCATAGCCGTATGTTGAATTATCTGGGACGCTCATATCGAATTCTATATAACAAGATTCGCTGATGTCATATTGAGGCATCATTAATGCTTTACCTGTAGCTTTAGCCACAAAGGTGGTCTTGCTATTATTAATTTCCCAGTTACTCATAGTTCCTTGAGAAGCGACGAACTCTGGATAAATAATCACATCACTAATCTCGATATTTTCGAAGATTGTTCCTGCAGTATCACTATAAATGCCGAGGTATTGTCCACTTAACGGACGAGTAATAGGTGCTGTACAAACATATGCATCATCGATGAAATAATGGATGACTTTGCCAACCGGATCCCAAGAGAATGCAATGTGATAGGATTTAGTCACATCTGTGAAGATACCTGCGACTTTGTTCTTGTCTTCCCATCTGAAATTACCGGAATCTTTTGAGAAAGTCACGAAATCATACCATGGATCCATACCCGCACAAGCCCATGAGCCGGTGTTATGTTCTGCGGCTAATGTGGAAGCACCAAAGACAATACCGGAAGCAACATTGTAGGTAGCCGTGGTGGTTGTGTAAGTCATATCCCATTCAATAGTTCCGCCTGAGAATGTCTCATAATTGAACATGAGCATTTGTGATTCTGTTGAATTGGCAACGAACTTATCATTTCCTTTGGCGTTTTTACCAATGGTCCATCTAGAAGCATCACCAACAGTATAGTTGTATAGTTGTTTTTGATAACGATCATCGGTTGGATCATTAATCACTGGCGCCACACCAGCATCTGTCCATGTTCCAGTACCAGGTTGAGTTAGGAAGTGCTCATGACATTCACAACAAACCCAATACTCTTTTGTTCCACTAGATGTTGCGGTTGGTTCTAGTTCCGTGTAGTGATTGCCTACATGGTTGTGTTCGTTTGCTTTAACGATTCCTATTTTTCCACTAAAAGCAAACATAGATGTTCCCAGAATAAGTGAACTAAACGCTAGACAGGTAATGATGAGAGTTTTCTTTTTTAAATTCATCTTTTTTCCTCCTTTTTATTTATCGGATAACGGTATTAACCGAATAAACCTAATTCATTTATTTTCTATTTATGGATATTAATATTTGAAATAGTTAATAATCCATCGTCATATATTCCGAAATGAGCAACTGGCATTTCGAAGTCATAGATTGCGCCATGTGTTGTGTCTTCATTCCAGAAATATTGAATGTTCTTTGTTTCTAAATTCAAAAATACTTTGATGTGATATACCGTATTGTAGGTAGGCATTGCGTTTGCAATCTTGTTTCCATCTTTCCAAGAGAAAGATCCATTGATCATTTGGAAAGCATCAAATCCACCCCACCAGTCACGACCGACGACAATGTATGATCCGAAGGTGACACTAGGTGCGGTTTGGTCTCCACATAAGAGAATGCCGCTTGCAGCATAACCTAATGTCGAATCATCGTGAGCTTTTATATCGAATTCTATATAGCAAGATTCACTGATGTCATATTGTGGCATCATTAATGTTTTGCCAGTAGCTTTAGCCACAAAGGTGGTCTTGTCATTGGAGATATCCCAGTTACTCATAGTTCCTTGAGAAGCGATGAATTCCGGATGATAAACTTCATTACTGATTTCGATGTTTTCAAATATTGTTCCTGCAGTATCGCTATAAATACCGAGATATTGTCCACTTAACGGACGAGTAATAGGTGATGTGCAGATATAGACATCATCGATGAAATAATGGATGAGTTTAGCAACTGGATCCCAAGAAAAAGCAATGTGATAGGATTTGGTCACATCTGTAAAGATACCCGCAACTTTGTTTTTATCTTCCCATCTGAAATTACCAGAATCTTTTGAGAAAGCCACGAAATCGTACCATGGATCCATACCCGCACAAGCCCATGAGCCAGTGTTATGCTCTGCTGCTAAGGTGGAAGCACCAAAGACGATGCCGGAAGCACAATAATACTTGGCAACAGTGGCAACATAAGTCATATCCCATTCAATAGTTCCACCTGAGAATGTCTCATAATTAAACATGAACATTTGTGATTCGGTTGAAGTAGCAACAAACTTCTTGTTTCCTTGAACATTAGTAGTAACATTCCAACAGTATTCATCACCAACCGTGTAATTGTATAAACTGTTTTTTGTAAATGTTGCGGTGTATGTTTTTGGACCAGTTACTGGAACAATTGGACTGTCCCATCCATTAAAGGAGTAGTGGTAATAATTAGTATCTGCTTTTGTTGGTTCTGCTCCGTTATATACCGGAAGAATTCCATACTCAATATTTGATACTTGTAGTTCGCTTCCATCTGAATTAACAAATTTTATTTCATAACTATTAGTTGTTGTTTCGTAAGAAGCGAGATAATTGGTATTTTCAAAGATAGGACCAATTTCTGGAACCCAATTTTTGAAAGCATAAGTATATTGCGCTGTTGCTTCTTTACTTGGAGTGGTGCCACCATAGGAAGGAGTTTCTCCCTTATTTATTTCTGTTGAATAAAGAAGGGTGACTCCGTCATCATTATAAAAGTTAGCAGTGACTGTATTAGTGATAGGGGATTCCGAGGAACTAGATGATGTAGTTTCATCTAAAGAACTCGAAGTTGCCACATTCTTAGAACAGGCCGTTATTAATAGAAGAGATGCCAGTAATATAATAAACTTTTTCATTTTAATCTCCTTCTTTGTACTTAATGGTTTTCCAAAGAATTAATCAAAGCGATTATTCTATTAGTTATTTCTTGATATGCTTCAGGTTTAAGGTGGTAAACATCGCGGAACATATCGAGATCCAAGACTCCATCTTTTAAAGGAACATCAAACAAATCTAAACCGACAGTATAATCTGGGAAACGATTGAGGATTGACTCGTTTAAATTACGAATGTGAGTGCGATATGTTTCTGTCGCTCGATAAGATTCGGGTTGATAGAATTCCGTAAAGACAATGATTTTTGAACTTGGAGTGGCTAGATGAATAGCTTCTACTAATGCTTCTAGTTTTTCGACCACTTGGCTAGCAGTCATACCAGTAGCTAAATCGTTACTTCCAAGCCACACCATAATATATTTAGCGTTATAACTAGCGATATGGTTAATACGGTTTTCCCAATTGGCAATAATTGAACCACCAACACCCATATTAGCGAGGCTACCTAAACTAGATAAATCACTATGGAATGTTTCATAGAATTGACAATGACTGTGGCCAAACAAAACTATATCTGCTTGCTTAGCATCATGACTATCGGATGCTGTAAAATCAGTGAATAATACTCCTTTGGCGGAGGCTCTAAGTCCATATAAAGAACCAGGAAGGAATGATAAATCGGTGTAATTCACATAACAAGCGTCATCAACATAGCATTTAATATTGCTACCATTGACGATGACTGTTAGTAATGATTCTCTAGAACCACTCCAACCAGCGGAAAGACCAAATTCAGAAAGAACTTGAGCGCTTTCTCCATCGAATTTAAGCAACCTTGCGGATGCATTTGTGGAGATGTGGAAGAAGTAATATGATAGGCCTTCTTCTCTTTCGTAATATTGTTTTGAACCGCTTGGCGCTGTTAGATTGAAGATTATTCCGTTATTTGTCATGCTGCCTGGGTACATTTTTGTTTTAAATGTGCCTTCGCGTTTTCCTTCTTTTGAAACTATTAAAGAATTTGGTTCTAGAGATTTGATGGTATTTTGAAATTCAACCATATCTCCAGATGCTTTATCAAAACCCACTGGGTCGTGATAATCGAACGAACCGGATTGCTCAACCACCAAATCAGTAAAACTTGATTCTTTGCTGCCCGCTCTAAGACCAATTTTATTTCCAGATAAAGGTGCTTCATCGACGCAATATAATAAGAGTTCGTCATCTATGTAGCAAAGGATTGAAGTTTCATCCCGAGTTACTTTTAATGTATATTCTTTCATTGTGTTATATAACGGAATACGCACAACTCCTAGTGAACTCCAAGAATTGTTATTGACTTTTCCTAAATATGCCGTTCCAGAGATGGAAATAAAGAAGAAATAATATGATACTCCTTGTTCCCAGAAAGATTTATTACCGCCATCATCTAAAGCAAAAATAATGCCGTTATCACCAACTTCACTAATTTTTAGGGATGTTGAAATGCTTCCATACTCTAAAGTTTCTCTTCTATGGACAATAATTGAATTGTTAAGTTTCGCCACGTAGTGGTTATTCTCTATAACAAATTCACCATTCGCTAAATAATAATTTTCCATTTCTGTTTCTTTTATTCCTGTTTCGCTTTTGATAATAAAGTTTTTGTATTCTGTTCTTGATGAGCCGGCTCTTAGGCCAATGCCTCTACCTGTAAGTGGGTAATAATCGCGGCATTTATTCATCAACACTCCATTAACGTAACACTCGATGACTTTATAGTCTGTTAGTTGGTATTCAATGACTTTAAGTCGATAATCAGTAACTATTTGTTCTGGGGCCAGTGGAACATCACTCAAACATGACCATAGACCTTGATCAACTTTGCCTAAGTAAGACGTGTAGTTTTTGGAAATAAAATAAAAATAATAAGAGACATTGCTTTCCCAAAACATATTAAGAGATGTAGTTAAACCAAAAATGAATCCATTGTCATTTGTGGGGTAGCTATTTTTCATATCTACAGTAATAGTGCCATCACCGAGATTATGAGATAGTGTATAGGCAATTGTACCATTGACTGATGTTACAAGTTTATTTGGTTCGGAATTAAATCCTCCGCAGCCAACTGAAAGCTCTGTGAGATTAATTTGTTCATCAATAACTATTGGTTCTTCACTTGACGAAGAATCATTTTGACTTCCTGAATCTTCTGAAGAGGTGTAGGATGATGAATCGATATTTGAAGGTTTGGTATTGCACCCTCCCAAACACAACAAACAACTACACAAAAAAATCAAAAATTTGCATTTTTTAATTTTGGTGATGCTTTTCATACAATCATATCTTAAAATCTATGTATAAATTAAACAATGTCAAAACTTAATATAAAAATTATCAATTCTTAAGATTTATGAAAGCAAAACTGACCAAAGATTTTAAAGAAGATACCCAAATATGTGAATTATCACCGAAACGCGATTCCATGGGATTATATTTTCAAATACACCTTATGGGGCATGAGATATTGGGAAAAAATTATTATCTTGAACGCTCAAACTGGGAATCTTTTATGATTACTTATACGTTAAGAGGTCACACAAATGTCATGGTGGATGGCACATTCAATTTAGCTTCTGCTGGGACATTTATATTTTTGGATTGTGAACTTCCACACATATCTTGGGTTGATGAACCTAAAGATCCCACTGACGCTAGTTGTGAGCATTTTTATATTCATTTATATCCCACTGATGCCTTAAGAAATCTCTATTCCTCCATAACTCAGCATGGCAACATTATCAGCTTAAACAAAGATCTAGGCTTTATGGAAATGGTTAAAACATTAATTGAAAAATACAATAATGGCACTTATAACGAAGCGGAGGCTTCTTCTATGGTTTATTCTTTCTTATTAGAACTATATGAAGAAAGCAAAAAAATATCTGCCGAAAACCAAATGCCAAATGTCATCAAAGACGCTTTATATTTCATCGTCAATAATTATAAAGACAAACTCACAATCAAGCAGATTGCTGACTATGTTAGTTTTGCCCCCAACTATTTAGAATTTTTATTTCAAAAGCATTTAAAAACACCTATTAATAAATACATTCAACATTATCGCTTCCAAAAAGCATCTGATTTATTGCTTACCACAAATATGAGTATTTCAGATGTTGCGGTCGCAGTTGGTTTAACTGACTCACAAGCTTTAATACGTCTATTTAAAACAAAAGCAAATATTACTCCAAAACAATATAGAATCATAAACCGTTCGAATAATCCTAATTGATTTTTGCATTGTTCTCGGTGAATTAAAGACACCATAATTGAAATATTTTTTCAAAACAAAAGAATGAGATTTTTCATCTCTTCTTTTATATTTTTGGCGCATTTTTCAGGGTTTAATACGGTAGTAATCACTATCATAATAAATGTATATAACTCCTAAAAATAATAGGGTTTTAACGCTGTTTTTGCGGAAAAAGGAGATTCTTTAAAACAAATATGAAGAGATATGTGTTGTTGTTAATGATGGTTCCGACCCTACTTCTTTCATCGTGCAACAAAAATACAAACAGCAGTAGTTCATCATCAATAGAAGAGAGTGATGGCTTTGTTTCTGCTAACGCTTCTTATGGTGAAGATAATTCTATTATTTATGGCGAAAAACTTAATAAAAATAATTTCCATTTTTCTATTCAATATGAAAAAAAGACTGTCGAAGTAGAACCGGAAGATTTTGATGTTTCTTTATCGACCAATGGCACTTTCACAACCAAAAACATTGAAGCCACCCTTTCTTTAAAAGAAGATCCGGCGATTAAGGCAACAGTTACATTAAATCCAAAAGTTAGAAAAACTTTAAAACTATTATTTGTCGGCAATTCATTTAGTGATGATACGATTCAATGGATGTATGAAATAGCTGATGATTTAGGAGTCGATTTATTAGTGGAAAATATGTATATTGGCGGTTGTTCAATCGATACACATTATTCCAACCTCCTGTATGATCGAGCAAATTATCAATGGGTACATCGCTCCGGAACATCATGGATAAGAACTTCAAATTACCGCCTTTCTATTGCCTTGCAGAGTCAAGATTGGGATTTTGTCTCCTTCCAACAAGCGAGCGGTACTTCTGGTATAGAAAGCTCCTATGGTAATTTAAATAAATTATTGCAACAATCCGAATTACTTCTTCAAGATTCAAATCACACACAGTTTGTATGGAATATGACATGGGCTTATCAAAGTGATTCCACCCATAGTGATTTTGCAAAATATAGCAATAATCAGACTATCATGTATAAAGCTATATGTAATGCTGTCCAATCTAAGGTTCTAACAATCGATAAGATTGCCACAGTTATTCCTAATGGAACCGCCATTCAAAATGCTAGAACATCATATGTCGGTGACCACCTTACAAGAGATGGATATCATCTTACGGAAGATTTTGGAAGATATATAGCCGGCATGAACGCCTTAAAAACACTTACGGGCGTCGATGTAGATGAATGTAATTTCACAACAGTGAACGCGACGCAAACATTGATTGCCAAAGAAAGCGTTGATGATTCTCAACTTAATAAATTTTCGGTGACTTTTTCTTCTTATCAAGACAATCCAATGTCGCTTGATGAGATAAAAAAGACACACCAACTAAGAAACACTCCTATTCAACGTGGTTATTACAATGCCTCTGACTCCAGCACACCAAATCAAATATTTTATTCTGAGGATAGTGGTTTTGATAAACAATTTGCCTGCACAGATATAATTCCAACAAATTTATTTGTTGATGGAACAATTATCTACATTAAGGCGGGTTATAGATATCGCCCAGAAGCCTGGAGAAATTTAAATACCCCAATTGATGCTCGTCCAGGAATTACACAAACAACTTTTACTGTAGTTAATGCAACCTGGAGATCCGATTATTCATATCGTGCTTTTAACATATCGAGAAATGATTCGGCTCAACTAACCGAGCAAGAAATATCTGATATTATTTCTGGAGAGATATTTGCTATCTATCTCCCTAAATAACTAATTATTATTTGTCTCCACAAATTCTTTAGGAGTAACTCCTGTCATTTTCTTAAACCAACGATAGAAGTATTCTGTATTAGAAAAACCTAAGGCATCCACAATAGTGGTGATGTTTTGATTTTGTAAGAGAAGTGCTTTGACATATTCAATCCTAGCATGATTGATGTCATCTATTGGTCGCACGTGAAATAGTTCTTTATATTTCTTATTAAAATAGGATGAAGAGAAACCCATTGATGCCGCAAGACTAGATACTGTCGCATGACTTGGATCGGTATATAAAGATAATCTTAATTGTTCAAATTCATTTTGTTGTTGAGTTTCTAAACCGACATCTTTGTGGTTCTTTTTTGTGATTAAAGAACGGGCAATTGATAATAGTAATAAAGTGAATTTTGCATCAATTTCATATGCAAAACCCGCATGTTCTGTCTTTTTTTCTTCATTTATCTCTTTTATTGAAGCAGTTATAAATTTACTCATTCTTGGATATATAACCGTATTTAATTGGAAGTGAATATCATCAAAGAACTTTTCATTAATGACCTCAAAATCAACATAGTCGTGATTAAGTCTTCCGTTATAAGGCCGGAATATTTGTGGATAGTTAGGCGCATATAAAATTACCGCACCTGGGTTTGTGACAAATGTTTGACCATCAAGGGTAATCTCTACTGGATTCACAAAATGGAAGAACATATAACGCACCCCACCCTTTTCACGATTCATGACAAAGTTTGGTGGTTCAATAATTGCGGAGTTAGGAAATAAGACATTAAAGTTCATATTAGTATTATAAATATAACATCTTTAAAAATTAAAAAACAGAAAAAGATAGTAAATATATTAAAAACATTAATTTTATTAATAAAATTTTATCCGCTATCTATTTGTTTTCATTCATATTTTCAAAACTAAAAAAATATATTCATATAATATAAAAAGTCATTAACTATAAGCCAATAATTATATAGAATACAATTATTCAGGTGGATATTTTATGAAAAGAATTAAATCAATCCTTACTTTATTTGTTGTCCCTTTTATTTTGGTTGAATGTAAGGGACAAAACAAAGACCCAGAAGGAAAAACGGTTGTTAATTTCTTTGGCTGGGGCGCTGCAGAAGAACAAGCCAACTTCCAACATCTTATCAATAAATTTATGGAAGAAAACCAAGATATCAAAGTGGTTTATGAAGCCACAGATTCTGGTTCTTATATGAATACATTAGAGAACAAAGGTAAATCATTACCAGATGTTTTCTATATTCCTGATTATGAATTCTTTGGTTGGGCTGATGGCGGAAAACTTCTTCCATTAGATGACTATGTGACTCAAGAAGAAATCAATCAGGTGTGGGAACAATCCATTTCTATGTATCGTTATGAACGTTCCACATTTACTTTAGGGAAAGGCAAATTATATGGTCTTCCGAAAGACTTGGGTCCATATTCCTTATGCTTTAATACCGATATGCTTGATGCCGCGATTGCAAAAGCCGCTGCTGATAGTGTGACAATTTCTTATCCATCATTTACTGAACCAATGACATTTGATGAATTTGTTGATTATTTAGTTCAATTAAAACCATATTTGGTTTCTGAAAAGAATCAAAAAGGTTATGGCGTTTCCTCATATGAACTAATGGACGCTGTTTGGAGCAATAATGCTGATTTCTTTACCGAAGATGCCAGAACATCTCGCATTAGCGAAAAGAACTTCACTGATGCTCTTCAATGGATTGCAGATTTATCTTTGGTCCATCACGTTATGCCTACAGATGCGGAACAACGTGCACAAAATGGTTATACTAGATTCCTTAACGAAGGTTGCTTATTTACATTTATGGGTCCATGGGACTTAAAAGCGTATTGGGAAAACATCCGTTTCAATTTTGATATCATCCCAACACCAGTTGGTACTGCTTCAGGTAGTAAGTCAACTTCTTGGGTTGGTTCCGTTGCCTTTGTGTGCCGCAATAGCTTTGGTTCTTCAGCGAAAGAAAAAGCCAAAAAAGAAGCTTCTGTGAAATTGGCCAAATGGTTAACATTCTCGGAAACCGCTAATCGTGAAAACTATAAGATTGGCCAAGCTATGCCAAATAATAAACAAATGGCTAAGACCGATTTCTTAAATAACGTTGGTCTTAGTGATCGTAAATTACTCCCTGCTCATAAACAAGTGTGGCTTGATATGGTGGAAACCACTGATAAAGTCACCTCTAAGAGAAGAGCAAAATACTATTTATATGATGGCACATGCTACGATGATTTATTAGCTGACTTATCTCCTGTGTGGAGTGGTGAACAAACTGCTGAGTCATGGTGTGCATCTTATAATGCCAGATTCCAAAAAGGACTTGATGATAGCGCTGCTAATCTCGAATAGTCTATGCTAAGAACTGTTGAAAAAAGAAAAAAGACTAGATTAAATGAACAATCACGCAAGGAAGAGCGTGCGGCTTATTTATTTGTCTTAATTCCGATTATCGGTTTTCTTCTCTTCACAGTTCTAGCAACATCTTATTCTTTTTATTTATCATTCAATAAATACAACATTCATCGTGAAACGATGAAGTTTATTGGCTTTGATAACTATATCACCTTATTTCAATCGTCAGAATTTGGTAATGCCGCTTTGAATACGGTGATTTTATTATTATCGATACCTTTAGGTATCACTATTGGTCTTTTGTTAGCGGTTTATTTAAAGAAACTCGCTAGAGGATCAAAAGTTTTATCCTTGCTTTATTATTTACCAGCAATTACTAGCGCTGTCGCTGTTAATCTTGTTTGGAGATTTATCTTCAATTATGAATATGGCATTTTAAATAATGTTTTTGGTTTTAAGATTGACTGGTTTGATGTCTCGAATTTCTGGACCATAAAGATTGCTATTATGATCCGAGGAGTTTGGGGTGGCATTGGTGGCACAATGATTTTATATCTTGCTGGCTTAAATAATATTCCAAACGATTATTATGAATCGAGCATGATTGATGGAGCGAATAAGTTCCAGCAATTAGTGCACATTACAATCCCATTGGTGTCACCAACAACATTCTATCTAGTGGTGACGTCAATTATTGGCGGGTTACAAAGTTATGCAGACGCGAAGATTTTTGCGGCTGGGAATAAAAATGCACAGACAATTGTCTATTATATTTGGACCTATGGTATTGGTTCGAAGAATTATGGATTAGCTTCAGCGGCTTCCGTAGTTTTAGCAATTTCTATTTGCATTATTACAATTATTCAATTTAAACGCACAAAGGTATTAGACATTTAATATGGAAGATATTTTAGTTGGTCGAAAAGTGAATAAGAAAAGTGGTATCGAATTTAATAAGATGACCACGGGTGAAAAAACGGTATGGATTATTGCTACCATATTCGTTATTATCGGTGCTTTTAGCATGGTCTTCCCATATTTCTGGATGTTTGTGTCATCAATTAAGTCTTATGGTGAAAACATGTCCACCAAGCTCATCATATGGCCCGCAAATCCTAACTGGAGTATTTTCTCTATTGTTATGCAAGACGATAAATATAATTTATGGAAAGCCATGGGTAACACCATGCTCATTGAAGTACCGGTTATCGTCGTTGGAACTTTGGTCTCCACAATGTGTGCATTTGCTTTTGCTAAACTGAGATTTAGATTCAAGAAAATAATATTCATTTGTTTAATGACTACAATGATGATTCCATATGCCGCAGTTATGCTTCCACAATATCGTGTTTGGCAATCATTAAATGTGACAACATCTCCAATTGGATTTGTGAGATTACTCCCATTAATCGTTCCAGGACTATTTGGCAATATTGGTATGACATTCTTCTTGGTAACATCAATGAAGAATTCTATCCATGATAGTGTCATTGAATCTGCGAAAGTGGATGGTTGTTCATATTTTAGAATGTGGTGGCAACTTGCTTTGCCATTATCAAAGAATGCGATTGCGGCACAGATGATTTTCTGGTTTGTCGGTATTTGGAATGACTATTTCGCACCAAGTATGTATTTAACTGGTGACACCAAAACAGTTCAAGTTGTTATTACATCTATGATTGATTCTTATGGCACTAATTTAGGTTTCTCAGAAATGATGGCTAGTGCATTTATTGCGTCATTACCAATGATTGCTATCTTCTTGTTATTTAGAAATATGTTTGTTAAGACCGCGGTGACTAGTGGGGTGAAAGGCTAATATGAACAAAAAGTCGATGATTCTATTTATATGCTGGGTAACACTTTGCGTTGGCTTGGTGGTCTTTATGATTGTTCATATTATCGTTCAACAAAACATTGCTTTACATAAAGAGGCTGCAAATGCCGCTTTCTCGATATATCAATTATTCTTCGGAGGTAAAAGATTATGAGATTTGTAAAAAAGGTACTATTTCCGATCTCTTTATTGGCTTTACTGCTAGGTGGTTGTAGTTCCAATAAAATTGCTTCAGGATATGATCCGTTTAATAAGAATGGCATTAATACTGAGCCTGGAAATTTTGATTTCGATGGTAATTTTGTGAAACCAGAAATCAATATCGATGGCGATGATAATGATGAGGCTTGGACTGGCCCAAATGTTAGTCAAACCCTGCAATTCTCCAATAATACTAATCAAATTAGCGTGAAATTGTTAAGAGGAAACAATTCATTATTCTTCTTCTTTAGAGTAAGTGATAAGTATATTAACGCCAAAGGAAATGACAATGGCGATGATGTCTCTCAAAGTGATTCGGTGGAGATTTATATCGACTCCTTAAATGATGGTGGTGTCGCTCCTAGAACTGATGACTACCAAATTAACTTAGGTGTTCATGATAAGACACGTATCTTAGTTGGTAGTGGTACACATTGGAGTAACTGGAACGGTTTGTGTCAATACGAAACCAAGATTTCTGGCACGCTTAACGATAACAGTGATGTTGATACTGGTTATGCAGTTGAAGGTATGATTCCTTGGAACCAAATCGGTTGTGATAAAAATTCCGCTTTCGGTGTGGCGTTTGGTAATGTTAACAAAACAACCACTGAACCTTTAGAGGAAGTCACTTGGGATGGACTTATCTTTGATGGTGTTTTAGTGGAACCACAAACACCAAATAACTACATTACTTATAGCGGTAACAATTTCTCCGCTCGTGGTATTTCTGTGGATGATATTTCTGTTAAAGGTGTGGTTGTCGATGAAAATAGTCAACCAATCAATAACGCCACCATTGAAGCGAATGGTGAAATCTATCATACAGACGCTCAAGGAAGATATGAGATTCCTGATTATAGTCCATTAAATCCTTTAGCGTTAACCGTTTCTTATACTGGTTATAAATCTCATAAATATACAATCCATTCTGCTGACATGATTTTAGCGGGTGGTGACTTTACTTATGATGTCCAATTATTACCCGGCAGTGGTGATGATGAAGCAGTACCAAATTATGTCTATATTGGTGAAACATCTAAAAAGTTAATCTATGTTTTAACATTAGAGGCTTCTCGTCATGATAAATATGGTCTTTCTTTGAAATTATCAATTGATAATACGAAGTTTGATAATTATCAACAATACGAGCTTTATATTGATACTGGTAGTGATACAAGAACCGTCACTGATGATGAGTCATGGTGTATTGCCTTCTTTGAAGACAAAGTTTATTTCATTGCCAGTGATCCAAAAGGTGCGGTCACAAGACATTCCAAGATGTTTATGGAATTTACCGCAGTTGGTAATGTTTACGATATCTATATTCCATATGCCTTATTAAATACTAATAAAGACGCTGTTATTGGTTACTCATTTGGTATTTGGGATAACGTCATTAGAGACTGGGAACCAATGAATAGAGAAGGCGAATATTCTCTTGTTGAAAACCCATCTTTATATGTGAGACAAAATCCAGATGGCACAGTTATCGAAGATAATACTGGCGTTGCCGATTATTATAATTACGCTGCTGATACCAGAGGTTATGTTAATTTAGGAACATTTGCTGGTAAGGCCGCTTCTTATGTAACATTCTCTAAGGTTACTGCAAAGATTGATCACACCGATGCCTCTTCTGTTTATGTGCAATTCACCACAAACAAGGCGAAATGGAGAGGTGAAGAAACTATCGAACTATTTATCGATAGCGGTGCTACTTCAAGAACAACAAGAGATGGAAATACCTATATCATGGTTATTTCTACTGGTCGTGGAAAGATTAAGGATTTCCATTCCTATTCCACGCCAGAAACTCAATTAAATAAAGAACAAGTGAATATTTATATGGATGACACACACATGTTAGTAAAGATTCCATATACCACACTTAATTCTTCATTAACACAATCTACAATCCTAGGTTTCTCCTTTGGTGTATTCAATATCTACGCCAATGACTGGGATGGATATGCCTACAAGAATAAATATGTCGATCCGGAGAGACCAAACCAATATGTCCGTGTCGACTCAACGAATACAATTCAAGAATAAGGAGGTAGAAAAGTATGAAAAAGAAAACATTATTGATGGTAGCGTTATCTGCCTGCTTATTAATCTCATGTAAAGGTGGTCCTAAAGGTTTGAGAGATAATTCTAAAGTCGATTTCTTAATCGATGCTGAAGATATTAAAGAAAATATCGATCGTGAATTCTATAAAAATATTTTTGGTGATACACGCATCGAAGAACAATGGAGCGAATATGGAATTGGTGACCCATTCGTTTATCGCTTCAATGGTATGTATTATCTATATTGCAGCACAAAGAATGGCCAAGTTGGTGTTCGTGCTTATAAGAGCAGCGATTTAATTCATTGGGCACCATGCCAAAATTCTTCTTTTGAAGCTAGTTATGTTTCTAAAGAAGATTGCACTTTAACTGCTTATGCCCCTGAAGTCACATATTTGAACGGCAAATTCTATATGTGTGAATCTCAATCCGGCAATGGTCACTACATGTTAGAAAGTGATTCTCCAGAAGGTCCATTTGTTAAAACACAAGATAATTTTGGTGAATCAATTGATGGTAGTTTCTTTATCGATGATGATGAAACAGTTTACTTTTTAAGAGCGTCCAGCACTGGCATTCGTATGATTAAGATGAATGACAACATGACAGTTTCTAATGTCGCAAAAAGAATTGCCACCGCAGATATCGGTGGTTGGACTGAAGGTCCATCATTAATCAAAAAAGATGGTACTTATTATTTAGCCTTCACCGGTAATAGTGTTCTTTCTACTGGTTATCGTGTTGGCTATGCTTACCATAACGATTTGATTGAAGGTGAAATGTTTGACCGTGATGGCTTCTTATATGGTGATAATTTGTTATTATCAACCGATTCTGAGTTCAATGGCTTAGGCCACTCCAGTACAGTCATGGGTCCAAACATGGATAGCTATTACATCGCTTATCACTCCTTAGAATCTTCCGCTGGTCCAAAGAGAAGATTCAATATCAATAGATTGATGTTTAATGGTAGCGAAATGATCGTTCCACAATATGGATTAGAAGATAATATCACTCCACAAATGCCTGAATTCTCCGTTAGAGATGGCTCTTCATTAACAGAAGCTAATTCCATGCTTTTATCCGATAAAGCCAGTGGAGAAATCTTTACTGCTGAATTTAACTTTGTCGGCGCGGCAGCAAAATGCTTATTCTCTTATGTTGATGAATCTAACTATGGATATATCAGCGTTAAAGAAGAGGGTGCTGACCATAAAAACATCGTCGAAATCAAAATGGTTCAAAACGGTAATGAATCAGAAGTCGCTTCTTATGAATTAAAGAAAAAATATGATTATTCGAAACTACATACTTTAAGAGTTAGCTATAGCGATGGCATCTTAGATGGATATTTCGATAACATGAACATCATTAAGAAAGTTCAAACCTCTTTCGCGGGTGGTAAAGTTGGCTATACAAATATTGCCACGGCGAACGTTTATTACACAGCTTTCTCTAATGCTGCGCATGATTCTAGTCAACAAGATGACTATAAACAAAATAGAGTTCTCGCTAACACATACGATAGAAAGTATTCCACAATCAACGAAAGTAGTTTGGTGAGATTACAAGAAAGACACACAAACGGCCTTCTCGGCTCTAATTATGTGAAATTTAATAAGAATACCGCGACATATAAAATATATGTCAAGGAAAGTGGATATTATGGTGTAGACATGAGATTACCACAATCGATGCAAGGTAAAACATGTCAATTAAGAATTGATAATGAACCATATCAAAACTTCAAGCTTATTAAGTTTGAACAAAACGATGATGAATTCTCCACACATGTTGGTGGTTTAGCCATCTCTAAAGGTGTCCATTATCTCACCGTCAGTGGTGAACTCGGATTTATGTTTAGAGATTTAGAATTCTATCTCTCTTCTAACAAAGAAGAAACATTTACCCATGCTTTAAATGATTTTGTTTCCCAAGGTGTTAACTATGTTAATACATGGAAACTCAGAAATGATGGCCACTACGCATTAAGTGGTAACCGCCAATTATTATTATTCGGTCATAAAGGCATTGTTAATTCATCTGTGGAAGTCACACTCAATCTCGATGGTGATACATTATCCAATACCGCTGGTGTGGTCTTAAGAGCGGATAATGCTTCCTTCTCCAATGGTGAAAATACCAACTCCATTCAAGGATTCTATGTCGGCATGAATAATTCCAAAATTTTCATTACTGAATGTAATTACAATTTGACAAAAACTGGTGTGGCTGATGCCCAAGAATTTGAATCTGGTCGTGATTATGTCTTAAAAGCGGAAGTTATCGGTAACACAATTAAATGTTATTTAGATGGTAAATTGATGCTTACCTATGTCACTGAAACAGGTCCAGTACACGGTTCAGTTGGTTTATATACAGATGGTGCTGCCGCCACATATAAGAACTTAACAATCAAAGTCATGAAATAGGGGGATGAGTTATGAATGATTTTGTTTCTTTGAAACATATTTATAAAGTTTATCCCAATGGTGTCGAAGCCGTTCACGATTTTAATCTTGATATTGCAGAACACGAATTCATTGTCATCGTTGGCCCTTCTGGATGTGGTAAATCCACAACTTTAAGAATGGTGGCCGGTTTAGAAGATATCACTGATGGCAAACTTTTAATTGCCGGTGATTATTCAAACGAGAAGACACCTAGAGATAGAAATATCGCGATGGTTTTCCAATCCTATTCTTTATATCCACATATGACGGTATTTGATAATATTGCCTTTGGTTTAAAGATGAGAAAATATCCTTTCCCGCTAATGGATAAAGAGGGAAAAGAAGTTTTAAGCGTTGATCAAAAAGAAATTAAGAAGTGCCAAAAACTAATTAATTCTCTTAATAAGGAGTTAGAAGAGATTAATGCTTCGATTGATTTGCTATCTCAGGAAAATGAGCCAAATGAATTCCTAAAAAAGAAACTTGAATCACTTAATGAAAGAAAGTCTCTTTTAGAAGCAAAAATTCAAGAAAACACCGCAAAAGTGGATGATTTAACAAATAATCCACGTCCAAAAGTCATTTATCGTCACCTCAAAAAACAAGAGATTGAAGAAAGAGTAAATAGTGTCGCAAAGATTCTTGAACTCAATGATTATTTGTCCCGTAAACCAGCAGAATTATCCGGTGGTCAAAGACAACGTGTCGCCTTGGGTAGAGCGATTATTAGAGATGCGAGAGTCTTCTTGATGGATGAACCTTTATCTAATCTCGACGCCAAACTCAGAGTGACGATGCGTAGTGAAATTATCAAACTTCACGAAAAGATTAATGCCACAATTATTTATGTTACCCATGACCAAACCGAAGCCATGACGATGGCGGATCGTATTGTCGTCATGAAAGATGGTTACATTCAACAAATAGGAACCCCATCAGAAATATACGACAATCCACATAACATATTCGTGGCTAACTTTATTGGTGCTCCTGCGATGAATATTGTGAAAGCCAAATATGATTTGAATAATGTTTCTTTAGAAAATGGTTTTGCCATCAAACTAAGTAAGGAACAAAAAGAATCATTTAAAAAGTTCTATAACGAACAAATAGAAGACTATAATCGACTTCTTAATTTATTAAATACTGATATTGAAGAAGTGAGTATCTCTCTATTTGAATCATTAAAACCATTCCTTTTAGGTGGATGTAAAGATCATAAGAAATGTGCTTTATCCATCATTAACAAATTATCTAATCCATTAATGGAATCTTTAAAAAAGATTCAGGATGGTTTAAAGATTTCATTAAATCAAGAAGGTCTCTTAGAGGAAGAGAAAACTATGCTGAGAGGTCTAATTGAAAAAGATATTAAAAGATTTAATTCTTTATATAAGACAGCAACTTTAAATGTTACTAATAATATCAACTCCAATTTTGCATCTCTAGTTTCTGGAGAAGGACAAATTGAAGAACTTAATTTAAGTGAATCATTATTAGATAGACTTCAATACTTCAAAGCTGATTCCGAATCTGAACTAGTGAAGCAAATATTAAAACACGATGAAGAGAAGTTTAAAGCCATTCTCTCATTAGTGGATTTTGTAGTGAAGAAAGCTTCTCAATTGCAATCCACAGGTTTGTTATATGCATTGCATATGATTGAAACCCTTAAAGAGCTACTCTTAGAGCTTAAAAAGGTCAATAAAGAAGATTTACTCGCTGAAGTCGATAAACTCCTTGAGGAAGTCCATTTTGATGTAATCAAAGAAGATGTTAATCAATGTGTCCAAAGTTTCGATAAGAAATTACACAAAGTGTTATGCTTAAGTGATTCTGATATTAGAATTCTTTATTTCACCGCTTTAAGAACACGTGGTCAAAATGAAAGAATTGATTGGATTCTCTCTTTAGTGGATCAATCGATTAAATCTAAACGTTATGAAAATAGATTAAGAAATGAATATCTCATTGAAGTGTTAATTGAAGAACTCATTAATGAATTCAAAAAGAGAATGGATAATCCGCATGATTTGTTATTTGGTATTAGACCAGAAGATATTCATCTCGATAGCAAATGGAATAAAGAAAAATATCCTCATACACTCGGTATCGAATTAGAAGTTGGTATCGTGGAATTATTAGGCAAAGAATACATTCTCCATCTCAATTTAGGAGAAGACGATTTGCTTTGTCAAATGCCTAATGAATTAAGAGTTTCCCTCCACGATAAGCTCAAATTACTTCTTGATGAGACAAAGATTCATCTCTTTGATTCAATTACCGAAAAGACAATTTTGTAAGTATAGTATTTCCTATTAATCTCATTTTATAAAGGAGGAAAGAAATATGAAAATTCCACTAAAAATGCTGGTTTTGCTGGCTTTTTGTCCTTTATTATTGACTTCTTGCGCGACAAATACAAAGGTTATTGAGCCAGAAGTTATTGATAATGGTGGAGCTGGTGGAGACTACGAACCCTGGGTTGGTGAGATCCTTGATTTAGATGATCCAACTTCGATTGATGAAGTTCCATATGACAAGACAGTTTATGATTATTCATCAATGTCATTTAAAACAGTTCACGGTGCTTTTTCTAGCACATCTACAACTTATACCGCTTCATCAAATGACAGCATGGCAATCAATACTAATTCTACTTCTCCATTTACCCATGGAACTTATTCTGTAGATATTACCATTCCTACTGCTGGAGACTCTGGAATTGTTTTTGGTTTAAGTTATCGTAATCAAGAAACATTCTGGGAAGGCGGAAGTATTGCTTATTATTTCTTCTTTATAAATAGCGATGGAATTGCTTATTTAGGCAAAACCAATAATGGTGCTTGGACAGCATTAAAAACTGTCGAAGGATACAAAAGTATTATTGGTAAATCCACACCCACAAATCTTAAAGTATTATTCTATGGCGATAAGATTATTTGTTTTGTTAACAATAATATTGTTATTGCTGTTAGAGACCGCAACTATTTAACTGGTTCCGGTTTTGGTTTTAGACTTGCTAAAAGCAGTGTTAGTGTAACTAACATCTTTGCTTCAAGTAACAGAGTTATCTAGGAGGAATGATTATGAAAAAAGGTTTGAAATTTCTTCTAGCGATTCCGTTTCTACTTCTTATTAGTGGATGTAACACCAAAGGTGATGGAAAAGATCATCTTGTTTCCTTTGAATCTAATGGTGGTACTCAATATAAAGAAGTAGTGGTTAAATCAGGTGAAGCTGTTAAACTTCCTGAGCCCACAAAAGATAACAATAACTTCTTAGGCTGGTACGACAATGTTGATTTCCAGGGCAAATCATTTTCTGGTGTTTATAAGCCAAGCAGTGATGTGACTTTTTATGCCAAATGGGCAGAGATTGTGAAAACATATCGCGTCCACTTCGAATATGAAGGCGTGGCCGATATGCTTGTCAGAGTTGATAACAATGTTATCACTCTTCCGAAAGTCGAAAAATATGGTTCTCATTTTAATGGTTGGAGGCTAGTGGATAAAGAAGGCAGTGAAGTTTATGATGGCGAATTTACCGTTCAATCAAATTTGACATTCTATCCATCCTTCTCTGATGTCCATTATTTATATTTATATCTAAATGAATGCTGTGATGTGATTCGTTTAGAATATGAACCTCGTTCGACAGTTTTAATAAGTGCGCTTCCAACACCCGCGCCTTATGTTGTTAATAATGTTTCTTATCCGTTTGTGAAATGGGTTTTGCAAAGTGGACAAGATGCACCCGCTGAGATAAGTCTTAGCAAGACACCGACTATCTTAATAGCGGTTTATAACCATTAAGGAGGAAATGAATATGAAGTCAATTAAATTTATTGCTTTAAGTACCACTCTCCTTTTAGGAGCGGTGTTCTCCATCACTCATGGTTATACCGATGTTAACGCTACCGGTTATACACCAACAGAATTCACCATTGCCAATAAATACAATTATCGCGCAAAGGCAAAATTTGAAATGACTGTTGACTCTATGGAAGCCTGGGTAAAACTACCAACCAATTCATTAGGTGGAGTTATCATGGGCACATGGAGTGGGTATGATACTCAATATCAAGGATTCAATTTAGAAGTTGATGCATTGGGACGTATTAAATATGTTTATAACGCTAATGCATATAACTATACGTTTGCGGGTTCCGATGTTATGGATGGAAGATGGCATCACGTAGCATTAGTGAGAGATGCTTCTGCTAATACGTTATCTCTTTACATTGATGGTATTTTGAATGAATCCCATAGTGTTTTATTGCAAGATACTTACCCACAACAAAAGCTTTATATCGGTGTTAATCCTTGTTTCTGGAACCGTTCAACTAAATATCCATTAGAAGGTTCTATTAAGCAAGTCACTATTTATAGTGGTCCAATATCTCAAGAAAGAATTCAACAAGATATGGAAGATGAAAAGATTTCTAATGATGACACAAATGCAATCTTGATGGCTAACTGGTTCTTTGGCGAAACATGGACACAAAGATATGTTCCTGATACATCTTCTTTCAAGAATGATTGTCATTTAGAGACGCATGAGAAATATGTTGGTTTAGATGATAATCGTGACTTTGATTATTCATTTGTCATCTTACCTGATGTGCAATGTATGAATAGATATAAACACGATAGATTCTCAAAAATGGTTGACTGGTTAGTTAACAATAAGGACCAACAAAAGATCAAATTCTTAATGGCGGTTGGTGATTTATCAGACGTTGGCACAGAAGAACAATTTTATCGTGATTGCTCATTAGTCTTAAATAAATTAAATGGCAAGATTCCATGGTCGTTTATTCCTGGCAATCATGACTATGACGATAACTGTAAAGAAAGTCGCTCCACGAACTTCCTAAATAAATATTTCCCATATAGCATTCATAGTAAGCTTCCTGGTTTCGGTGGCTGCTATGAAAATGGAAAAATGGAAAACACCTATTATATCCACAATGTCGATGGCATTAAGTATTGTGTCATCAACCTTGAGTTTGGTCCTCGTATGGAAGTGTTGAGATGGGCAAATAGAATTTGTGAACAATTCAGTGACCATCGCGTTATTGTTCAAACCCATGCTTATATGGATCCAACAGGACAATACACAAATGATAGAGGTGCGGAGAATTACAAATGGGCGGATAAGATTTCTTATACCATTCCAGCAGATTTCTATAATCAATTAGTGAAGAGAAACAAGAATCTCTTTATGGCTGTCGGTGGACATTATAGCTGTGATGACATTATGTATGTTCCTTCTACTGGCATTAATGGAAACAAGATTCATTCCTTCCTCGTCGATAATCAAGGAACGATGTATGAAGATGAAGGTATCGGCCAAGATGCTATTGGTATTTTCAAAGTCAATGAAGCAAAAAAGATTATTTCTGTCTATTATTATTCACCACATTATGACGCGGTATTTAATATCCAAAACCAATATGATTTCTATTTTGGTGATGCTGTTAATACTACGATTGGATTATAAAAGAAGGGAGATTTGCTATGAAATTTAACGTAAAAAGCCTATTAATTGCTTCTCTTCTTGCTCTATCTATGCCTCTAACTGGATGTAACAAAAATAATACCAATAATGGCTCTAATGATGGTGGTGATAACAATGATTCTTTAATCACTGAAGACCCACACATCAACCATCGTTATTACCATTATGACGCGATTGAACCTGGATGTACGAGACCAGGTTCCAAGGAATATTGGATATGTTATATATGTGAAGAAGTCACTTTAACAAAACCAGATACCGATAACATTATTGATAAGGGTGCTGTCATTCACATGTTTGGCGCGAAAGATATACGTTATGTGGCGCCACTTGGACATAGTTACCATCATTATAATGAAGTTCCGGCAACTTCTAGTGAGGATGGTTTAAAAGAACATTATGAATGCGACAGATGCCATCAGTATTTTGATACCGACTATAACCCTGTCGATTTATCGGAATTAGTCATTCCTCGTCTTAACCCAGCGATTATGCCTAACAATGAAGGCATTAAATGGGTTCTATGATATAACTTATAGTTTATTTTATAAAAAATCCTTATAATAATCTCAATGAAAGAGATCATTAGTATAAAAAGAAAAGATTTTGAAGTGCTTGCCCATATAGGAGAACATTCTTATAAAGTGGAAAGACATGGCAAGATCTTTTTTCTTAAGAAATATGATAATAAAGATAAGTTCAATGAATTTATCAAAAACTCTCATCGTTTAAAGATAACAGCGATTGATATTCCTAAGGTCTATATGTTTGATAAAGACCAAATGATTTCTGTTACGGAATTTATTGAAGGTGAAACAATGTTGTCTTTACTATGTAAAGAAGTTATTACTAATGAAGATATCTATCGCTTCCTATTACTTGATGAATGGTATGGTAGAAGAGAAAAAATCAGATTAGATTTCTCTCCCGAAAATTTCATTTTTAATGGTAAGAAATTGATTTATCTACCGTATAAGATTTCTAATTTTGAGAACGATTATAACTTCAATATGAAAGATATTCGCTTATGGTTCCCCACAAAAGAATTAGCGGCTTATATGAGAAGTAAGGGTCTTAAATATGAAGACTCTCGTATTGGTAATGAATACGCAGTCAATAAACAAATCGCTTTAACGGTTGTAAAATATCACATGTAATTATGAACTATATTGTTTTTTCTATCTCTGGTAATAAAGTATTAGCCGCGGAAGTTGCTTCCGCTTTAAATGGTGAAGTCGGCAGAATCTATAAAAAGACTTTTGCGGATGGTGAAATCATGGTCAAGAGTTCTTCTAATGTTAAGGACAAAGACGTTGTTATTGTTCAATCGACATCTAAAAACGTTAATGAAGAACTATTTGGACTATTATTACTCCTTGATTCAGTCAAACGTGCTGGTGCGAGAAGTATTAAATTATTCATGCCTTATTTCGCTTATTCCAGACAAGAAAGAGTAAGCTGGATCAACGAACCAGTAAGTTGTGAAGTAGTGGCCCGTTTAGTGGACACTGCGGATTTTGATGACTTAACTTGTTTTGATTTACATCATCCAATCATTGAAACTTTTTTTAAGCATCCAGTGAAGAATAAACCAACCACTTCATTATTCGCAAAATACTATGACGAATATATTAAGAAAAATAATATTTCCAGAAATGATGTTGTCATTGTTTCTCCTGATCATGGTAGTAATAATCGTTCCCACATGTTAGCGAAAGAACTTGGTGATGTGGAAGTCGTTATTCTTGATAAAGTTCGTCCTCAACCAAACCGCGCTGAACATTTAGAAATCGATGGAAATAGAATTAAAGGAAAGCACTGCATTCTTATTGATGACATCATTGATACAGGTCGCACAATTACATCCGCAACCAAGCTTTTATTTGCAAAAGGCGCGCAAAAAGTCCTTATTTCTGCGACACATGCTGTTTTATCCAAGGGCTGTTTGTCTCGTTTAAGAAAAGCGAAAGTCAGTGATATAGTGGTCACAAACACTATTGAAAAGAAGCTTGATTCTGATATCAAAGTTTTGGATATCCTCCCTCTTGTTTTAGAAGAAATTAAAAAGTAATTATGAAAGATTTTTATTTAGAAATTTTACATATTGATAAACAAACTGGTGCTAGATATGGGATCCTTCATACACCTCATGGAGATGTCGAAGTTCCAATGTTTATGCCAGTCGGTACTTTAGCCACTGTTAAATCTCTATCTCCCGAAGAATTAAAAGAGATGGGGACTGGTGTTATTTTAGCTAATACTTATCATCTTTCCATTAGACCCGGAGAAGACATAGTTCAAAAAGCTGGTGGACTACATAAGTTCATGAATTATGATGGACCAATCCTCACCGATAGTGGTGGTTTCCAAGTCTTTTCTCTTGCGGAAAGAAGAAAGATTACCGAAGAGGGTGTTCAGTTTAAGAATCACCTTAATGGTGACAGAATGTTTTTCTCTCCTGAAATCGCGATTGATATTCAAGAGAAATTGGGTGCAGACATCATCATGTCTTTTGATGAATGCATTCCTTATCCAGCGACATATGAATACGCAAAGAAATCTACAGAAAGAACTTTGAGATGGGCTAAAAGAGGTCTTGATGCTCATAAAAGAGAAGATCAAGCCCTATTTGGCATCGTTCAAGGTGGAGACTATGAAGATTTAAGAAAGATGTGCGCTGAAGAATTGGTAAAGATGAATTTCCCAGGATACTCTATTGGAGGAACCTCCATAGGAGAACCTAAAGAAAAGTGTTTTGAAATGATTGATTATGCAGTGAAATATCTCCCTCAAGATAAACCAAGATATTTAATGGGTGTTGGTTCTATCGATTATTTATTAGGCGGTATTGCTCGTGGAATCGATATGTTCGACTGTGTCCTTCCAACTAGAATTGCTAGACACGGCACTCTTATGACTTCTACTGGAAGAGTAAATATTAAGAATGAAAAATACAAAGAAGACTTTACTCCTTTAGATCCTAACTGTGATTGCTACTGCTGCAAGAATTACACAAAAGCATATCTTAGACATTTATATGTCTGTGATGAAATATTAGGCAAGAGATTACTTTCCATTCATAACATTAGATTCTTAATTAAAGTGATGGAAGGTGCTAGAGAAGCGATTAAAGAAGATCGATTTGGCGATTATATGAAAGCCACACTTGCCGCTTTCGGAGATGAAAGAGGTTTCTAATGGATATTAATCTATTTGATTTTTATCTCCCGGAAGAGCTAATTGCTCAAAAGCCTGTCGCTAAAAGAGATGAATCCCGCTTATTAGCGGTTAATATAAAAAAGCAAACATACGAAGATAGACATTTCTTTGATATTTTAGAATACCTTCAACCAGGTGATGTTTTAGTGAGAAATAACACTAAAGTTATTCCTGCAAGATTATTAGGTGTGAAAGAAAAGACCGGAGCGAACTGTGAATTGTTGCTTTTAAAGCAAATAGAAGGCGATAACTGGGAATGCTTAACAAGACCTGCGAAGAGTTTAAAAGTCGGCGCTAGGGTCGATTTTGGTGATGGAAAACTCATCGCGGAATGTATTGAAGAAAGAGAAGAAGGGCTTCGTGTTTTTAAATTCATTTATGAAGGTATCTTTTTAGAAGTATTAGACCAATTAGGCAAGATGCCCTTACCTCCATATATTAGAGAACAACTATGTGGTAATGATAGATATCAAACTGTCTATGCAAAATATGAAGGCAGTGCTGCCGCTCCAACAGCGGGCTTCCACTTTACTGAAGAGTTATTTGAAAAGATAAAGGCTAAAGGGATTGAAGTTATTGATATCACTTTACATATCGGCTTAGGTACATTTAGACCAGTTAAGGTAACTGATACTAAAGATCATGTTATGCATAGTGAAGTCTATGAAATCACTAAAGAAGCAGCAGAAAAATTGAATAAAGCAAAAGCGGAAAATAGACGCATTATCGCTATTGGAACAACATCAGTTAGAACGTTAGAAGCTAACTACACTAAATACCATACATTTAAATCAACAAGAGAATCCACAAATATATTCATTCAACCTGGATATAAGTTCCTTGCAGTGAAGGCAATTATCACTAATTTCCACCTTCCAAAATCAACATTAATCATGCTCGTTTCTGCATTCGCTGGAAGAGAATTTACCTTAGATTTATATAAACATGCAGTAGATGAAAAATACCGCTTCTTCTCATTTGGAGATTCAATGTTCTTATATGGAAAAGAAGATTAATTATCAGAAGATTTTATTGCAAAAACTGGACAAAATTAAGGAAAACGGCGAAAAACCGCGTCTTTGTTTACATGCTTGTTGTGGTCCTTGCTTTACCATTCCTTATGAGATTATTAAGGATTATTTTGATATTACTGTCATCTACAACAATTCAAATATTTATCCAAAAGAAGAACATGATCGCCGCTTAGAAGAATTTAAAAGATACATCAAAGAGATAGGTGCGAAGTTAGAATTTATTGAATTTCCCTATGATAACGCAACCTACAACAAAGATTTAGAAAGCCACGCAGATGATAAAGAAGGGCATGAGAGATGTCGCATCTGTTTTAGAAAGCGATTAAGACAGGGTTTTGAATACGCAAAAGAACATAACTTTGATTATTTTGGCACTGTCATGACGATTTCTAGATACAAGAACGCTCAAGATATTAATAAAATCGGCCATGAATTAGAAAAAGAGTTTGAACCAGTAAAGTGGTTGGATGCTGATTTTAAAAAGAACGATGGATATGAACATTCCTTGCTCATTATCAAAGAACACGAAATGTACTTCCAAGAATACTGTGGATGCATTTATTCGTATAAGGCATACAAAAACAAAAAATAATTAATTTCAAACAAACAATTTCTCGCAAATGAAAGCGAGATTTTTTATTTTTTTCAAATTTTTTGAGACAAAAAGTCCAAAAAGTTCGTACTTATATTTATGAGAGGACTTTTTATGATTAAAAACAAAAACGAAATAACACCATTACTTGAAATCACTCAAGAATTGGTGGAACAAAAAACACATGTTATCAGAGGACAAAAAGTGATGCTAGACCATGATCTTGCGGAGATTTATGGTTATGAAACTTTTAGGTTTAATGAGCAAGTCAAAAACAACATTGAAAGATTTCCTGAAGATTTTATGTTTAAATTAAATTCTCAGGAATTTAATGAAATCTTGATATCGAAAAAATCGATTTCAAGTTGGGGCGGAAAAAGAAAGGCGCCAAATGCATTTACAGAAAAAGGCATCTATATGTTGATGACGGTTCTTAAGGGGGAACTAGCTATCAAGCAAAGCGTGGAATTAATCAGGATTTTGGAAATGTTAAAAGATTTTTATGTTCAAAGTGAAAATGAAATCAAACAAGTTTCTGCAATCAGTCAAATAAATGAAAGACTGAACAAGCAAGATAAGAGAATTTCTTCTATGGAAACTAAACTGGAAATAATGATGAATAACTTTACTGACGATAACAATACTCAACACTATTTGATATTGAAGGACCAACGAGTTGAAGCCGATATTGCCTTTCAACAAATATATTCAAATGCGACTAATTCGTTAATCATAATTGACAACTATGTCAGTCTAAAGACACTTTTGAATCTAAAAAAGTGCAAACCAAATGTCGAAATAACTATTTGTACTGATAATGTCGGAAATCAATTATCAAAAACAGAATTTGATGATTTCATAAAAGATACAAAATTAGCAATAAAAATTATAGAAAATAACAAAACAGTTCATGACCGATATATTGTCGTTGATTTTATGACAGATAATTATATTATCTATTCTTGTGGATCTTCAAGCAAAGACAGCGGTAACTATGTAACTACAATTCAACAAATTGAGTTTCCAAATTTATATATTCCTGTGATAGAAAATTTGCTCCAAAATGAAGAAAAAGAGCTGAAAAACTAAAAAACAACAATTCCGCAAAAAAGAGCGGAAAATACCGAGCAAAAAATAGAGTCAAAAATTGAAAAATGAGGGTCAAAAAATCGGTTTTTGATCATCAGTGAGTCCATTTTTGGGCTCATTTTTCTATGTTTTTAGGTCTTATTTCACCCATGCCTTTTCTATATCTATAAAAAAATTTATTAAATTTATTTGACACGCATATACATAAGGGGTATGATTTTCACGTTGACTGCCCGCGTTGAAGTGCGAGGTTGCTGACACACCCACAGGCGTTGTCATGAAGGTGTGATCAGG
>JBGULD010000059.1:0-9640 GCA_045114745.1 Bacilli bacterium | reverse complement strand
AAGGACCATTGGTGTAGCGGTTAACATGTCTCCCTGTCACGGAGAAGATCACGGGTTCGATTCCCGTATGGTCCGCCAAGCGCTTTTTAATTAAATGGCCCGGTAGCTCAGTTGGTAGAGCAGGAGACTGAAAATCTCCGTGTCGGCGGTTCAATCCCGTTCTGGGCCACCACAATAGCAAAATGCCTGATGTGAATGCGTCAGGTTTTTTCTTTTTTATTTTTTATAAATAGTTAATCATTTTTTTGATATCATTTATAATGAAAACATGATTTCCATTTCAGAGTTTTTTAACTTGTGCAATGCTCACCCTTGGGCTTACGTAGCTCTATTAGTCAATTTGGGCGTTGTCTTTTTAAATGGATATACCGATGGACCAAGCACAATTGCTACAGCAGTTCATACTAGAAGCATGAGACCATGGACCGCTTTTATATTATGTGCCGTGTTTAATTTAATCGGTGCTTTAGTCATCGGATTCTTCTCTGTGTTTTTAAATAAAATATTCGGTGGAGATATCATTTCCACAATATCTAGTCTTGTTAATTTCGGTAGCGCATCCATTGATCGCATATTAGTTATTATCGCTTGTGGTCTTGCTGCGGTTATTGTCACAACCTTAGTTTGCACTTATATGGGCCTTCCATCAAGCCAATCAAATTGTTTGATAGGTGGGTTAACTGGTGGCGGTATTTCTCTCATTATTTTAGGGGCTGGTGCATCTATCGGTGTCGGGCCATGGTTAAAGGTCGGTATCGGCTTCGTCGCTTCCTTAATCGCCGGTTTCTTGCTCGGTTATGGAATTACATTATTAATCCAAGTGATTTTCCACAAAGTGAATCGTGGTAAAGCCGCTCGATTCTTTGATCGTGGACAAATATTTTCTTGTTCTTTAATGAGTTTTGTCCACGGCATCCAAGATGGTGGCAAGTTCATCGGTGTTTCGGTTTTAATTGCGGCGATTTTATATAAAGATGTGAATGCTGAAACTACATTGTTAGTAGCAGTGGAAGGACTTAATGGAACGTGGTGGATATTATTACCAGCATGTATCGTTTTATCGGTCGGTTGCTTAGTTGGTAACCGCAAAATATTAAATAATTTAGGTCGTGGAATGGCTAGCATTAAACGCCACCAGGCTTTCGCGACAGATATCGCTTCATCTATCGGCTTATTAGTGGCCACTTTATTCGGTTTACCATTATCAACTGGAACGATTAAAAATACGGCGATTATGGGTACTGGTGCGGCGAGAAGCTTTAGAAGAGTAAAATGGAAAAAAGCGGGAAAAATTGTTTTATGGAATGCATTAGCATTCCCTTTGTCAGCGCTAGTCGCCTTTGTTCTCGCTATCATATTTGTTTGGACAGTTAAATAGGAGGATATTTTATGTTCAAGAAGAAAAAGAAAAGCAATTATTATTTCGATTCATTTTCATCCCTATCACATTATTCGGTTTTGTGTGGTGAAAAGATTCTCGATTTTTTAAAGAATTTCGATGTTAAAAAACTAGAAGAAGTAAAGACATCTGTTCACCTTATTGAGCACCAAGCCGATGAAATCAAGCATGAAGTCACAGCGAAATTATTGAAGGAATTCATGCCTCCGATTGATCGTGAAGATATTTATGAACTACTTAGATTAATCGATGAAGTGACCGATGCCATTGAAGAAATATCTCTTCGTTTATATTTATATAACGTCCAAGAAGTCCCAGAGAATTTCGTGGAATTAACAGAGGTCACCGTGGAATGTATGAAGAAGACCGAAAACTGTCTCTCTCACATCTATGATTATCTCGATGAAGAAATCTTCCCACCTCTTGTGAATGAAGTCGTGAAATTAGAAGAAAAATCAGATGAAATCTACATTGAAAGTGTTCACTCTTTGTACGCAAAAGAAAAAGATGTCCGTCGATTATATGTTCATGAAGAACTCTATTCTTTGATGGAAACCGTTTCTGATAAATGCCGAGAAGTGTGTCGCTTTGTCCAAAACATCGCATTTAAAAATATGTAATCAGTAAACATAAGGAGAAGTTGCAAGTATTAAAGATATTTGCAATTTTTCTTTATATGCGTATGATTTAATCGGATGATAAATTACGAATTAGCGATTGAAATATTAGATATTATCTTCTATGGAGTCATCTTCATTATGCTCGGCCTTTCATGGTTCTATGTGGCCGGCTTTTTCTTATCGATGAAGAGAATTAAAAAAGCTCCTCATAGTGATAAATTAACTAAATTTGCAGTGTTAGTTCCCGCCAGAAATGAAAGTGGTGTTATCGGTAACATCATGGTGGCGCTTTCAAATCAAACATACCCAAAAGAATACTTTGATGTTTATTTCATCATTGAAAGCGAAAAAGACCCTACTTATGAATTAGCTATTAAAAATGGTTTTAAAGTCTTTGTGAGAGATGAAATGACCCCACAAAGAAGAACCAAAGGCTTTGCCTTACAAGAATGTATCCGTTCCTTCAAAAAGAATGATTTGAAATATGACGCTTATATGATTTTTGACGCTGATAACGTCATGGATTTGGATTATTTAGAGAAGATGAATGACTTAAGACAAACCGGTGTTGAAGTTGGAGTGGGGTACCGTAATTTCACAAATATCAATACAAACTGGCTTACTTCTGGAAGCGCAATTTTATTCACTTACATGAATTCCTTTACCAGCAAAAATAGAACTCTTCTTTTTAAGAAAGCTCTCATTACTGGAACCGGATATTACGTTAACGCAGACATTATTGATGAAGCTGGCGGTTGGATCTTTACTGGAATGACCGAAGATACTGAATTTACCACTTATTGTGAATATCACAATATCAATATGTCTTATTACCCAATCATCAACTTCTATGATGAACAAAGTCCATCACTAAGAACTAACCATGCACAACACATCAGATGGGTCTGGGGATTTTTGATTAAACGCAAGAGATTCATCAAAGGTGGAAAGATGCATAACGCGACAAGTAGAGCTCTTAACCGCGCTTCGATATTTGAATATCGTACCAGCATTATTCCTTTCGCTATTGCTTGTGTTCTCGATATTTTGATTCTTATCGGTTCCGTTATTCTTTATGTCTTTTCTTTGAAATATAGCCCCGAATCATCGATGACATTATTGATTAATATCATCACATTTGCCGCATTTATATATCTCATATTTGTTGTCGCGGCGATTGCCACAATCGCTCATAACTTCAATAGATTAAAAATGAAATGGTGGATGATTATCTTATCAGTAGTCACCTATCCATTCTATTTCTTTGATATGCTTGTCGCCTTTGTTCATGGCTTATTGGTTCCAAAGAGCAGAAAAACCTGGACACCTATCAAGCATAGCGGAAAGATCAAAGACAAGAGAGCAAAGAGAGTTTCCAAAGATGAAAAGCAATAAAGATTGGAAAAAAACCAAGACGATTTACTGGTCTGATGAGCTCAATGATGATTTCGATGAAGTAGGTTTAAAAAGACCTCCTGTTCCAAAGAATTATCGTTACTTAAGAAGACTCCATGTTTTGTCATGGATTGCTTATTATCTCATCGCTAAACCATTCCTTGGTATCTATTGCTTCTTCCATGGCATTAGAGTGAAGGGAAGAGAAAACTACCGCTCTTTAAAGAAAACTGGATATTTCTTATATTCAAACCATGTCGCTATCGCAGACGTCTTTAAATTTGCTTCTTATGCGATCGGTACAAAAAGAGTGAATATCATCGGTTATAGTGATGCCTTATCGCTAAAAGCGATTAGACCACTAATTAAAGCATTAGGATTTTTACCTATTCCGACTGATATTGAAAATTTAAAGAAATTAAAAGACGCAATTGAAGTCTTGGTTAACAAAAAAGAGGCTATTCTCATTTATCCAGAAGCGCATATCTGGCCATATTACACAAAGATTAGAAACTTCAAAGATGTTTCTTTCTCTTATCCAGCAGAGATGAATAAACCAGTTTTACCCGCAGTAACAATATGGAGAGGCAAACCAGGAAAGAAACCGAAACAGACAATTATATTCTGTAAACCCATATTCCCAAATCCTGATCTCACACCTTTAGAGAACAAAAAATTCCTTCATGAACAATGCTTACTTGAAATGAAGGAAATTTCTGAGAAATATGAACAAGTGCAATATATAAAATATATTAAGGTAGATAATTAAGTCTCTTCTTTACAAACTTAGTAACCACATCTTCAATAATAGTAATAATCAAAATGAAGACGATGGCAATTAAGCTATAAGCAAAAATCGGCACCATATTTGAGGGGTCGTTTTTTTGTGCTGCGGAAATCGCACTTCCTAAGCCGTTTCTTGTATCACCAGTAATAATCTCCGCCATAATCTCAATTTTAAAGGAGAGGGCGAAAGAAGAGGCGATTCCCACTAAGATATAAGGAATCGCTAGTGGGAGTCTCACTTTAAATGCTATTTCATAGAATTTGGAACCATCCACTCTAGCGGCTTCTAATAGATCAGGCGGAGTATTAGAAATGCCTGATGATATTGCTTCATAGAGAATCGGGAAGGAAATTAAGATGACAATAAATATCGGTGCATTCTTAGCACCCACTAAAACTAAGAACAAAAATACTAGTGCAGCGGTTGGTATGCTCTTTAGAGCAATGATAATCGGATTAAGAATATCCTTAAATGGCTTAAAATGACCAGCGAGAATGCCAAAAATCATCGCCATGATAAAAGACACACTAAAACCGATTACCATCCTTAGCATCGTCCATCCGATGCAGCGATAGACATATTCGGTTGATAATATCTTTCCCGCTTCCATCAAAGTGGTTAAAGGGTCAGGAAAAATCATTGTTCTTTCATCGATAACTAAAGAGATGATTAGCCAAACGGCTAAGAACAATAAACAACCAACGATAGTTAAGAAATACTTATTTGTAATAAATCGCTTCATTAGTCTTTTCTATTGAGAATAAGGAGAGATAAGAATCGATATTTTCTTTATTTTCGTATGCTTTCTTATAGCCAAGACCTAAACCATTACCGGCTTTAGTGACCGCCATCGCGACTTGGGCTTTAGTGCCATATTTAGCTAACATCTCTTCATTATCAGGAATCTTTTGCGTCAATAATTCTGGAGTCTCCAAGACACCATTAATATCTGATTCTAAAGAATCAAGGAAACTATTTGCGGTGGCTTTGTCGAGATTGTTTTTAATAAATACGGAAGCTTGGATTAATTGTTTGCCTTCTGATTTGGTTTTATATAAATCTTGAATATTAGCGTAAACCTTTGCGTTAGTATTCACTTTCAAAGAAGCAAAAACTGCAGGTTGAGCTAAAAAGACATAGTCGATTTCGCTTCCTGTCGCTAAGTTTTTGGATTGTTGTAAACATCCAGCCGCATCTTTTGCAGCAGTAACATATTCAACTCCTGAATCATATTCAGTTCCATAGACGTAGTGGAACAATAAATCTGGTGTCATATTCTTTCCGAATAAGACGATCTTATCTCCTGGATCTAATTGTCCGTTTGCGTCATGTCCGGTGGAACAAAGGAAGAAGTTACCAAAGGTAATGTTCGCCGCGATTTTGTATGGCGCACCGTTATTGATAGCTTTAATTCCGGTATCAGCTGGTAAGACAACGACAGTCTTTTCACTGGCCTTTGTCATCATCGCGACAATGTTTGATGGTGTATCATTTGTCTCAAAATTTGCATTATCAGCATAGTTATAAAAAGCAAATGCTGGTGCGCCACTTGGACAAACAATCTTAATATCTTTTGTGGTTTTTTGTGTGCATCCCCCTAAGAGAAGTAAGGGAAGTGTTAATAAAATTAATTTTTTCATTTTTAATATCCTCGTATTGTGATTATATATTTTTCGCGTATAATAAAGTGTGATTTGAATCACGTTTATGAATTTAATTGAAACATTAAAACCAGAAGAAATGAAATTATGTCAAAAAGTCTCTTTTAGCAAAGGAAAGATTCTTTTCAATGAAGATGATGAATGTCGATATGTCGGTGTTGTTAAATCAGGAACCATTCAAATTGTTTCTTATTCATTATCCGGTCAAGAAATCATCTATAACGAGATAAAAGAAAATGAGATGTTTGGCAATAATTTAATATTCTCAGAAAAGCCATTTTATAAAGGCCATGTTATTGCTAAAAACGAGGGAGAATTATTACTTATTAATAAGGATAATTTAATAAAGATATTACAAAGTAATATAGAATTCATGAAAGTCTATTTGAATTTCCAAGCGGAATTCTCCAAAAAACTAAATGGTACGATTAAGTTATTATCATTAACTTCCGCGGAAGAAAGACTGATGTATTATCTTAAAGAGAATAACCCAGTTTCTTATGATTCGATTACCTCTTTAGCTAGCACTTTATATATGAGCAGAGAAACTTTGTCTAGATTAGTTTCTCGTTTAGTCAAAGAAGGTAAACTCATCCAAAAGAGGAAGAAAATCTATTTAAAAAATAATATTGCTTAAAATAATTATAATTATTAGATAAGATATTACCGTATGAAAGGCGAATTCAACGATCTCACATATAACAACACAAATATTACGTTTGTGAATAAGACTAATAACATTCAAACCAGTGATGAACTTACTGCCGCTTTAGTGTACCAAGATAAGATGGGAACCAATTATTCCCGCAGCAAAAAGATTTCTAAAGTTGTCAGCGCAGCGGGTATTGCGATTTTATTAACCGCTGCATCAGTTAAAGCGGGTTCAGTTATCACAAACGCTTATGTTTTGAACCCGCCAAGCGTGGTTAACGATACATATAAGGTCGAAGATAACGTCTTTACTTATTCATTCGAAATTAAGAATGAAAAGGGATATGAAATGACCTATAACATTTCCATTAATGACGAATTGAAGTTCACAGAGACCTGTTCTGAACAAAAGACTTACGAAGGATCGTTTAAAGAATTCGCCATAGGCGAGAGATGCTTATTCTACATAGAATTTTCTAACAAAGTAGATTACACAAAGAAGATTAGACAAGTCAGATTTACGACGAAGGGAGTTACGTTATGACAGAAATTAAAAAAGGTAATTGGTGGAGTAGAAAAACCACATTTCAAAAAGTCACATTTATTATCGGCGCAGTGATATTCATCGCCTGTTTAGCATTATTCTTCCTTGTTATGGATTCAAGAAGAGTGCTCGGAGAAGAAATCCACAACGCAATATTTGGTTCCGAATATAAAAATGGTTGGGATTACCTCGGCAAGAAGATCGTCGGTAGTGGTATTATCTGGCTCATTTGTATAGTTATCATATTCATGGCGTTCATACTTATATTTATAAGTAATTTCATTACCCATCTATTTGATAACAAATCCAGAAAGTCACAAACCATCTCTTCATTGATTAGATCTTTGATTAAATACGTGGTTATTATCGCTGCGATATGCGGAATCTTAATTGCCTGGGGTGTTGATGTCATCGGCATCATCGCTGGTGTTGGTGTCTTAACCCTTGTTATCGGTTTAGGATGTCAATCCCTTATCCAAGACGTCGTCTCTGGCATTTTCATTGTCTTTGATGATTATTTCGCCGTAGGCGATACAGTCATTATTGATGGCTTTAGAGGCACAATTGTGGAAGTCGGTTTAAAGACCACAAAACTCCAAGATTTTGGCGGCAATATTAAATCCATCACAAATAGCTCAATTAATACAGTTGTCAATATGTCAAGATTAAGAAGTGTTGTCTCTGTGACATTATCCGTTTCATATAATGAAGATGTCGAAAGAGTGGAAGCTTTAATCATCAACGAAATTGAGAAATTAAAAGAAAAAGTGCCAAATATTATCGAAGGTCCATGGTATAAAGGTATCGATAATGTCAGCGCTTCCTCAATTGATTTCTTAGTGCTTTGCTTTACCGCAGAAAACAATCGTTTCCAAGTCACCAGAGATTTAAAGAGAGAATTCTATCTCTTATTTAAGAGACATAATATTCAAATCCCATTCACACAGGTTACTGTCAATCAACAAGATGATAAGGATAGAAAGAAAGCTTCTGCGGAACAAGTTGCTCTTTCTATGAAAGAACAAAGAAAACTGAGAGGCATTCCAGAACCTGATGAAGAAGGTAAAGCCAAAAAGAAGAAAAAGAAAACTAGTGCGATTACCGAAAAGGTCAAAGAGTCATTAGAAAAAACCCGTCAAGATATGGAATAATATCTTCACGGATTATAACTTCACACTAGAAATTTGATACATCATTTCATTCATCTGCTCAGGTGAGGCGTGCATATCAGTCCTGATCCAATACATGATGACATTAAACAATCCTCCTGACATGAAAAAGGCAAATATAGGATTGTTTTTTTGTTCTTTGAGATATTCTGCATCTAAGTTAGATATTATATATCTAGCATAGCTATTTAACTGATCTAAGAGCATAAATTCTTTTTTGGCTCTAATCAATATTTTAATTTGACGATTATATTTTTTGATAAAACGGAACATCTCTAAAGTAAAGATGTGGAGATCAAGATTTGGAGTCTGCGACATTTGTGTATAGAATTCTTCAAATCTCTCATCGCAATAATCCACAAAGATATCATCCTTTTTATTGTAATAACGATAAAAGGACATACGAGAAACACCCGCTTTGGAGCAGATATCTTTGACGCTGATTTCGTCATATGGGTATTTAAGCATTAAAGAATATAGAGCTAAGGAAATGAGATTCTTGGTCTTTAATCTTTTTCTTTTGTTACTCATGTCACAATTATAATACGAGCGCACATGTAGTTACAAATGTAACATAATTTATATTCCATTTTGTCAGGATGTTATATATAATATAAACAATATGGAAACAATAGATGTAGTGGTCAATATCAACGACGCAAAATTGACCTTAGACAAATACTTAATATTCGATTACAAATGCGTCTCTCAAATTCAACAAGGCAAAAACGTTTCTTTTACTTTTCAAAGAGATGATGAAGTCCCTTATATTGAAGAATTAAGAGAATTAGAGAAAACTTATCCAAAGTATAAGATTGGTTCTTTAACATTTGTTTCTTTAATGCCGATTTTGACTTTTATTTTGGCCACAATCTTTTTAGTGGTCTTTCTTATTGATCGACAAAACTTCAATTTCACTTTGATGTTTTCCTTATTGATGATTCCCGCTCTTGCGATTTTAGTTCTTACGGTGGTCTTAACAGTGGTGAGACTTAGCCGCATTAGAAAGATCGATAAAGAGAAAGAATCGACGGATTTGAAGTTCCAAGATGCGGTGGCTAAATTAAAGGCCAAAAATAACCCACAATAAGATAAATTAGAATAATGAACTTCTATAATAAATAAGAACAAAAAATCGAAAATTTGTTCTTTTTTATTTGTTTGTTCTTACAAACACATCTTTTTTGTGTAATACTATTCCCATAATTAAAAACTGCAATGACTGACAAAGGAGGACATTGGTATGCTTAAACTTAAAAATATTAAAAAAGACTATGTCCTCAAGGGCGTTCCTACAGTTCACGCTTTAAAAGGATTGACCGTCAGCTTCCGTAGAAGTGAATTTGTTGCTATATTAGGTGCTTCTGGTTGTGGTAAAACCACACTTTTAAATATTATCGGTGGACTTGATCGA
>JBGULD010000058.1:0-5488 GCA_045114745.1 Bacilli bacterium | reverse complement strand
TTTAACGAGTTTTCTAAAGTTAGAGCTTTGAATTATATAAAAGCTCTTTGATTTATTTTGAATAGAGCAATGACAATTGTCATTAATCAAAGATACACCAATCATGAGTGTAGGATTGATACCAGTTATCAAAGATAACTTGTTAGCGATTTTTCGATTATTTAAAATCGGATTATCTTCATAATTCTTCTTGCCATTTCTATTAATTAAAATAATTGAAGGGTCATCTTCTTTGCCATCAATATCTCCATCGTAATAGATATCGTTGATGATATAGATGTATTTATCACCGAATAAAATGTGGTCAATACGACCGACATGAGTGTCATCAATTCTGAACAGAAAGTTATTGATGAGATAATAGTCTTTATCCATCGCTAAACGATAAATTCTTTTGTAATAGAAATACTTATAATCAGTCTTCATCTTTTTATTTCGAAGTGGGAAATAGATTGCGAAAAAGGCAATGATTAAAACAACGATAGGAACAATGATGATAAAGGCGAGTTGACCAGCGCTGAGCTTACTATAAATCATAGGAACTCACCACCTTTGTCGAAGAGAATATATCATAAAAATTCTTACCATTTTCACTGCAAATCAGGGATATTGGATCAAAAATTAGCGAAAAACCAAGAGAAAATACAATGGAAATTACGATCGATGTTTGCCTAAAAAGAATACATCTCGCATTAAGTGTATTACCATTAGTTCTAACGAACGCTAGATGCATAATTCTCATACCCACTGTTGAATTTTTGAATATCATCACAGGGATGAATAAATAGAGAATCCAAACACAAAAAGAAGCAAAGATTGAGAACCCTAACCAAAGTGCATCAGAAAGAATATAATGTTCGCTCATCGCATCCCTAATTAGGACAATCATCGGAGTAATGTTTATAGCGACAAAAATGATGAACATTAATAGTCCATCGATTAAGGAAGCCATAAATCTGTTAAATCTATAATTACTACCATTCATATCTAACTAATTATAACAAAAATGCCCTTATAAGTAAGGACATTTCATATTAATTAATCAAATATGGTTTTTCCATCTCTAGCAGCAAGGATCATTCTTAACAATTCTTCCTTGCTGGTCTTACGTGAAATAGGTGGTAAATTGTCTATATCAAACCAACCTACATCATCGGTTTCATATTCGTGTTCATGAAGCTTGCCAACAATCTTCCCTTCAAAGACCACAACATACTCTGGAATGGAGGCGCTAGACTTGAATGGTGTGCGGTCTAAAACACCCACTAAACGCACCACTTCAATATCCGCTCCCGCTTCTTGAGAGCATTCGTTTTTCGCGGTCTTACTCGGTGAATCATATAAATCAGCCCAGCCACCAGGAAGTGAATATGTACCTAACGCTACTTCTCTAACCATCATCACTTTATCACGAGTACTATTTAAAATAACTGTTCTCACAGAGACGTTAGGGGTTGGATAAATATCCTTTTCAAAAAAATTAGGACGATCTAATTTAATGTCTTGGAATTCTTCTAAGAATCTTTTAGAAAGTTCGTTAATCTCGTTGTAATTAGTTATTGCATAAGGGTCTTTGCTATACACTAGTCCTATTTTCGCAATAGCTTGGATTTTCATTATGTAATCGTATATTTGTTTGCTATCCATAAATACTACAAACATTATAGTTTTTTTGTTTTTCTTTTAATAATGATTTTTTTACCATATCATTTTAATATGATACTTTTTGCTAAACTTTCCGCTTTAGATATCGCGATTATCATCTCAATACCATCCGCTATAATAATTGGATTATTGATATTCTTCCTCGCGGGTTTACATCGTGTTCCTAAGAATCATGTTATCGTCATGGAAAAGGCAAGAAACTTCTATTGCATATATGAAAAAGGGACACATTTTAAAATGCCTATCGCTTATCAAAAAGCCGGTGTCTATTGCGTTGTTCCTCAAACAAGAACATATACCGCGAATAACGGAAATCATCTAGATATCACTTATCAAATCGTAGATGTGAAATTATATCACTATTCCGGTCTTAGATTCGAAGATATCATGCACAAGATAGAAAAAGAAAATAGTGAGATAAATCTCACTACTCTTACGGATAATTTTAATAAATACGGTTTGAAGTTTATTAATATCAAGAAGATTTAATCATTCTTCGGTAGAACCGCTTTTATCGTTCATATAATTCTCAAATACTCTTAAGAATATACTTTGATCAACTGATTCAAGTTCTCCGTTAACAGCGAAGGATATTCTTCCTGTTTCTTCAGAAACGACAACTGTGACAGCATCAGATATTTCTGATATACCAATCGCCGCTCTATGACGAGAACCATATTTACCAGCAAATGGTTTTGTGGTTGGAGTGAAGAACACACTTGCGGCCACGATTTCATTACCATGAATAACTACTGCACCATCGTGTAATCTAGTACCTGTATAGAAGATTGTTAATAACAATTCTGGAGATACAGGGGCGTGCACCGGAATACCGTTTTTAATGATATCCTTTAAGGATGTGTTCTTTTCAAATGTCATAATTGCACCGGTCTTGGATTTAGATAATGCAATGACAGCGGTTTCTATTTTCTTATATAAGACTTCGCGGTTATAAATCTTTTCGACACCGAAGTTTGCAGCTTTCGCTGATGTTTTCTTAAATGGATTAGCCAAGAAAGCACGCAAGTCACCTAAATTAGCAAACAAGCAAATGGTGATTGATGTAGTAAAGATTGCTGCGGCAATAATTGCGACATAAATTAAGCTGAATAAGAAAGCAATAGTAAATAAGAAGGCGGTAACACCTAAAGCAATAAAGGCAGCTTTACGACGGCACACTTTAAAGAAGGCAAAGACTAATAGTCCGTAAACCACAACCAAAAGAGATAATGTGAGTGCGAAATATAGCGGTCCATATTCCCAAGCAAATTGTCCCATTTGTCTTTCTCCTTACTACGTTATTTTATCTTACCAATGTTATTAAATGATATCAACTAATTATAATTTTATTATAGTGGCTTTAAAGCTTCTTTTTTTCTTTAAGAAAGGTTTTTTGTGCTTTTTATAATACTTATTGAGTTCATCCTTACCTAATTCCGTTAAGGTATAAACAAGCAAATCTTTTGGCCTACAATATATCTTTTTAATGTATTTGTGCCTTTGAAGCGCTAAAAGGTAACGACATGTTTTCTTACTATTAAAAGATATCAAGGTTCCAAATGTTGGTTCATCAACCATATTCGCGGTTTCATCATCAACAATACCGGCGATGATTTTATAAATCCCATCCGAAATCGGATAGAGATTCTTTTTATTTAAGTTATCAATCGTCGCTAATATTTTGAAATATGTAATATTAAGTTCTAATTCTTTCACGCCTATAGTTTAACAAATTTTAATCTTTTATGTTATAAACATCTCATTTGCGATAAAATATCTATGTTAATTAAGGAGATATTACTATGGGAACACCTCATATCAATGCAAACGTTGGTGATTTTGCGAATGTCGTTTTAATGCCTGGAGATCCACTTCGTGCGAAATGGATTGCCGAAAACTTTTTACATGATTATAAAGAAGTAACAAATGTGAGAGGTATCTTAGGCTATACCGGTTTAACCAAAAACGGCAAAAGAATTTCCGTTATGGCTTCTGGTATGGGCCAGCCATCAATTGGTATTTATTCATACGAGTTATATACACATTATGGTGTGGAATGCATTATCCGCGTTGGTACATGCGGCTCTTATAGAGAAGATATCGACTTATTTGATGTTCTTATCTGCACCGCGGCTAGTACCGATAGCAACTGGGCAGGACAATATCACATCAATGGTGTTTATTCCGCCGGTTCCGATTTCGAATTAGCGGTTGCCGCTTATGAAGAAGCCAAAAAAGCGAATATTCCATATAAAGCGGGAAATATTCTTTCCGCAGATGTCTTCTACGATGACGATCCAGATACATGGAAGAGCTGGGCTAAATTAGGTGTTATGGGTGTGGAAATGGAATCCTATGCCTTATACTGCAACGCTGCAAGATTAGGTAAAAGAGCGCTCTGCTTATTAACAGTGACCGATCACTTCATTAAGAAAGACCGCAAAGCCACCCCAGAAGAAAGACAACTCGGCTTAGGAAAAATGATTTCCGTCGCCGTTGCTACCGCTGAAAGATTTGCTAAATAATTATTTAAAAATATTAAGGACCTCTTATGAGGTCTTTTTTTATAGAACAAAACAATAAATAGAAACGAACATCAATATTGCACCCGCTAAAACGAAGAAGTGAAATATCGAATGGAAATATTTCTTTTTGCTACCGATCGCGTATAAAACCGCACCGATGGTATAGACGATACCACCACCTAAAAGCAACAATACTCCAGCCCATCCGATAATGTCTTTTAAAACAAATAAAGCCACTACAACTGTCCAGCCAGAAAGTAGATAACAAGTCATAGATAAATAACGGTATTTGTGGATGTTGATGGAATTAAATACTGCACCCACTATGCAACACGCCCATACAAAAGCGAACATCACATATGCTACTGTACCAGTTCCAAGATTCCAAACATTATATGTTCTTAGACTAACTAACATGTATGGAGTATAGGTTCCAGATATCAAAATATAAATCATGTCGTGGTCTAATATTCTTAATACTCTTTTTCCATTGTTTTTACCCAAAGCATGATAAACACAAGAAATGGTAAATAATATGACAAGAGATAATCCATAAATTATCGAACTAGCAATTTTAAATGGATCTCCGGTTGGTACAGTTTTGATAAGCATCAATATTGTAGCGATGATACCAAAGATAGCGCCTAAACCATGGGATATAGAATTTAATAGTTCCTCACTTAATGAGTATTTCGGAATTTTAATTTCATCAATGCACATGGCTATATATTACGGGGATGAGGTATATAAAAAAATCTACCAGTCATTTTTTTACTCTATTATTCATAAAGCGCTTGGTAGATTTTATTTTTCTTAAAGTAGAATATCTACGATATTCTTATTTTCTTCTAACCTTACGATATAAAACCGATAAGGAATTAAGAACCATAATAACGGTTAATCCAGTATCCGCTAAAACGGCGACATACATTGGTATCTCAAACCCAGGAATAAATTCTTGAATTAAGACTAATACCGCAACGGCAATTTTCACTAATAAGGAGAAGATGATATTGAATATTGCGGTATGTCTAGCAATCTTAGCAATCTTCACTGCATCATACACTTTAACTGGGTCATCGTTCATGATGACGATGTCAGCGTTTTCAACGGCAATATCACTACCAATACCACCCATCGCGATGCCAATATCACTACGGATAATACTTGGTGCGTCATTGATGCCATCACCAATAAACGCTACTGCTTTATTGCTAGCTTCCATCTCTTTAACTAATATCTCAGTTTTTTGTTCTGGTAGTAGTTGACTATGATATCTATCAATCGCTAATCTAGCG
>JBGULD010000057.1:0-12057 GCA_045114745.1 Bacilli bacterium | reverse complement strand
CAAGAAATAGTTATAAACAACACTAGTTGTGACCGACTCATCTCTTTCTTTTCTAATTTGGACACAACCATTCATCTTGGTGAATTCATAGTTAGTGAAGTCAACACTGTCTCTATAAATAGTGTCAGTGAATACATTGTCTTCACCTTTTTCAATGCTTGTACATTGAATTTCATAATCCCATGAACCCGCTAATAATTCTTCGAGTTGTTCTTTTTGGAAGCCATCAAGCCACCACTTACCGTAATCTGATTTTATCATTTCTGATAAAACGGTTGTGCCACTTGTGGAATCGGTGAAGGTCATCACGAAATCACTCCAGTATTGATTGGAATCGGTGAAATCAAAATCAACGAACAAGAAGTGATCCTCGTAGTATGTGTTTTTGAAGTAGAACAAACAACCGCGTACGACTGGGTCAGGATCTGGGGCTCTTTCGTAATGTGTAGGAACATTGCTAAAATCAATTTCTGTTTCTAATAGCAAGAAATCATAAACACAATCACCCGGAGCACTATCGGGGTGTTGTTCGGCATATTCTTCAATATCAACAGGATTTGTGGATGTACATCTAACGATAAAGCGATATGTATCGTAATGAGTTAATCGATCACCATCAATCATACTGATAGTGAAAACATCACCGATATTTGTAAATTGAATATTTCCAGCATAAACTTCACTGGAATTATAGATATAGACGACAAAGTCGCTATAATAACGTTCATTTTCTCCACTATAAGTGAAGCAGCCATTATAGGAGATAACTGTGCCGTCAGTGTAGGAAATGCGTTGGACATAGACAGCTGTTTCGTTTGTATCAACAGTGGATAAAGTGGAAAAATCAATATCTTCATTATAAATAATGATTTCTTTAGTGCGGCCAGTCTCATCTTCTTGGAATCCGACCAAGGCAACTGTATATGTAGAATTGTCGTCTTCCACACTCCACTCAAGTTTGGTTCTATCATGTGTTAGAACTTCGTAATAGGTACGACCATTCCAATCGATATTGTCATCTTCTTCTGGAATGCCGCCGGTGATAAAGCATAAATCAAATCCTTCATAACCGCTTGGTTCGCCAAGATAAGACAATGAAGCGTAATAGGTCATGACGCCTAATGGATTAACTTCTCTTTCTAAATTGAATTTTATCGGATTAGTAGTTGTGGTTTCAATCTTAGAGAAATCAATACTTTCTCTATAGAGAACAACTTCGGTGGAATCCGCTTTTAAGGAACGTCTTCTACCATCTCCGCTCTCTTGTTTGTTCGCGGTTAAAACAACATTATATGTTCCGCTTGCGTCAACTGATGACCAGTTCATGAGCTTTTTATTGCCGTTGAAATCAGTATCAAGATTTGTGATTTCTAACCATTTCACATTAGCTAAGTCGTTTTCATCAAAGTCGCCTTCCACCACTCTTAAAGAGAAGTCGCTTAAACCACTCATCGCATCAACATAACTAACTGTTGCGTAGAAGACGATATTACCGAATGAATCGGTTCCCTTTTCGATTGTGATTTCGTTAGTTTCAACAGGAAGTGCGCTACCTGTAGTGATTTTAATTGGCTCAATAATATTTTGAGAATCCAAATCTAAAAACGAATTTTGAATGACATTAATTGTGTATTCGGTTTCGAACTGTAAATCGACGAATTGATGTTCAATAACACCGAAGTTTTTCACTTCCTTGACTTCTTTGAAGTCGGAATATGATTCACATGTTAATTCAATGGAAATATCGCATTCATCAGTTTCTTCACCAGAAACAATCTTTTCTGCGTTATTACCAAGGTTGAGTTTGAAATTAATAACATTTAAATCTGCATATAATTCAGTAAATTCGCATATTGAAGGTGGTTCATAGGTTTGACCCATGATGACCATACCACCACCGACGACAACGATAACCGCAGTTGTGGCCACTGTCGCCACTGTTTCTACCGCTGCGGTAACAGAAGTTGTGCTCGCTGTAGATGTCGCTGTTTCTAGTTGTTTGGTATCTAAACTTTCGTGTTTTTCGTTTCCGGAAATATTCGCATCATGATTAAATTCGCGACCTGTGACATTCGCGTCATTTCCGGATTTATTTTCTTCGAAATTAAAAACAAAAGTCTCACTTAATAGTTTGTTATTTTCCTCTTGTTTAAAGACAAAGGATTCACTAACTTGAGAACTTTTGTTCGTTTCGGAAAAATTATCAACGTTTTTCATACGACATTCTTATTATATTTGTGTGTGCGTAAAAAATAAATAAAATATAAGTGTGAGGAAATAACTATGTCATATCGCTTTTACGGAAATGAAACTCCTGATGTCAAACCAATTAGCAAAGAATATAGAGGCATCAAAAATCAAAGAGATTTATATGATGCCTTAAGCCATATTTGGTGCGAATATAGCTGCGCACCCAGGATGAGAAAAGACTGGTCAAAAGAAAACATGACTCTTGGTCAATGTTCAATCACTTCCTTCCTTGTTCAAGACATCTTTGGTGGGGAAGTTTATGGTGTTCCTTTAAAAGAAGGTGGATACCATTGCTACAACGTCGTTAACGGAATTAGATTTGATTTAACAAGTGAACAATTCGGTGATGAAAAATTGGTCTACGATGACAAACATCCTCAATCACGAGAAGAGCATTTCTCTAGCAAAGAAAAATATCTTAGATATAAATATCTATGTGATGAATTAAAAAAGTACTGCAATCATTAAGCAGTACTTCTTTTTTATAACATTGTTCCGATGAAATATATCGAGAAGGCGATCAGGTTTTGTGCGACATAATACATCGCTGTATTGCTAATCAGATCGATTGGTTTATCGTGCCCTTGACCGAAATAAGTTTGTGATAAGACGAGGTCACTAACCGCGAATAAAATTCCACCGATGGACACCATGATTAAGGTGACGTTTTTAAATCCACTGAGAATTAAAAGTGAGACCGCCATTCCGACCATGGAGAATAATAAGAATGAGTACAAAAGGGAGATGAGTTTCATCTTTCCAAGCTTTAATTTCATCGGCTTTTCTAAAACGATGATACTGGTACCCACTAAAGCGCCAAAAACAAACGGGATAATGATATTGATAGGATGACCACTGACATAAAATGTCAAAATCATTCCAGTGATATATAAAATGTGTCCGATTCCAAAGCAGATAAATCCCGCAAAAGTTAGTGGTTCATCATCTTGTGGATAGACATATTTAAGTTCTAGCCAAATATCGCCAAGCATGCCAAACGCTAAAGCGGCGAGAGCAAAACCACCAAAATAGGTGTTGCCTTTAATGAAGTTGCACACTACCGCTAAAGAGATGAATAAGACAGAGGCGGTTGCCTTAACAATTGTGCCAACGATGGAATACTTTCTCACCTTTAAGCAAATGAAAAGAGTAGCCACCAACAAACCGACAACCAAAAGGATAATTGGAAAAACCATAAATAATATCTTCTCCTAATATTATATAACCCTATTTGAGGAATTTAGACAAAGTCTTCTTTTTCTTTTCGCTATAAGGATGTTCTCTCAAAGAGAGATTCATGTGTGTATGTCCAAATAAAACTGTCGATGGATGGGTGAATTCTTTAAATCCCCAAATGCCATGATAGGCTCCCATGCCAGAATGTCCTGTTCCATTAAATGGAACTCCTTTGACCATGAGATGGAGGCAGACTTCATTAACACATCCACCACCATATTGTTGTGTTTGCATGATTTTTTTCGCCCATTTCTTATTCTTCGTGAAGAGATATAAAGCAAGCCCATGTTCTCTTCTAGCAACGACATCTAATAAGGCATTAACTTCATCATCTTTGTATTTAACTACCGGTAATAATGGTCCAAATATTTCGTGATTGACAATCTTTTCGTCAATATTAACGGGGTAAATAATCGTCGGTGCATATTTCAATGTTTCAGGGTTACCAACTCCACCAAAAACGATACGATCGCGGTATTCTTCCGCTTCTTTGGCGATATATTCATAAGCGCGAGAGGCAATGAGTTTTGGATATTCTTCATTTTCAATCGCATTTTCGCCAATTTGTTTAATAAATGCATTCTTTAATTCATATATGAATTCATCTGCAACTTCTTCCGCGACTGCAACTTGGTTGATATTGATACAAACTTGTCCTGCATTGCATAGCTTAAAGAAAGCAATTTTTCTTGCGGCGTCTTTGAGATTTGCCTCTTTTCTGATAATACACCAGTTACCAGTTTCTCCTCCTAGTTCAAGTGTTACTGGAGTGAGGTTTTTGCTCGCCATTTCCATGACGTGTTTGCCAACATTTGGTGAACCAGTATAGAAAATTTTGTCCACTCTTTCTTCTAAACAGAAATCAGCAATATCATGTCCACCATCGATGACGACACAATATTCTTCATCAAATGTTTCCTTAATAATTTGTTTTAAGGCTGCTGTGGAAGCTTTGGATTTGCTGCTCGCCTTTATAAGAGCGGTATTTCCACCAGCCATAGAGGCGGCTAAAACACCTAAAGAAAGCAAAAACGGGAAGTTAAATGGCGAAATGATTAAAGAAACACCATATGGCATCTTATAAACCTTTGTGAAAATGGATGGAAAACAAGCTAAACCGGAGAAATGGGTTTCTGGTTTATTCCATTTTTTGACGCCTTTGATGTATTCGTTGATTTCCATGATGACGTCACCGACATCGCAGAAATAGGCTTCAGCATCGCATCTTCCTAAATCTTCATGTAAAGCTTCGATAATCAATTTCTCGTTTTTGATAATCGCCGCTTTTAATTTCTTGAGTTGTTCTTTTCTAAAATTGACATCGAGTGTAATTCCCGATAGGAAAAATTCCCTTTGTTTTTCGACTAGGGCGTGAATGCTTTCTTTTGTGTAATCCATATTTGTTCCTCTCTAGTTATATAATAACTAATCGCGACCAGTTTTTCTTCTTTCGATATGCGATTGACGATAGAATTTATCTTTATCTAAATACATTTCTTTTTCGGCTTGTTTGATGATATCATCCACACTGATGTTTTTGTTTTCGCGATATGCAAAACCGATTGAGCAATGGTATTTGGTTTTATTGATTTCATCTTGTATGCGTTCGACAGTTTCCACGATATCTTCTCTTGGACAATTATTAGCGATGACAATGAATTCATCTCCACCCAAACGATAGACATACATATTCTTTTTCGCGCATTTTTGAATGATTCCGGCGATGGTTGACAAAGCAAGATCACCTTCAAGATGACCAAAGTTATCGTTTAAGTACTTCAAACCATTGAGATCGAATTGAATAATTCCAGTAATGGTTTTCTCCATTCTTGGTAAATCACGATAATAAGTATCACGATTAAATAATCCTGTTAAAGCATCGGATTGTGTTTCCTCTTTATATAAATATAAATAATAGGAAATAGCGCCCACTCCAATTGTGGCGTTAAGCAAATAGATATCACCATTATCGTTAAAGAAGCTTTCTAATACGACTGCGACAATAACGAATGAAGCGCAAGAAATAATGGCGATACCATGATAAAGATGTTTGGATTTTAATTTTGCGGTGGATGCATACACTAACCACACTAAATAGAATAAGGAAACTAAATGGGTGATAAATCTAAGATAACTACCATGGAAATGCATGCCATTTTCATCAACAGAATATGAATAAACATATTCTTTTACACCCGGGAAGAACGCTAAAGAAATGATGACGAAGTTCAACATTAAAGGAATGGAAGAGAGAATCATCCATTTCTTCGATTTCTTAGGAACTGACATCAATATGAATAGATATATACAGATTGGTCTTAAATAATATCCAAATGCCGACACAATTGTGGCGTATGGAATAACAAGACTCGCTTTTGCGTGTAGTTCTAATGTAGATACAATTGCCAAAGATATTGCTAAAGCAATAATCAAGATGAAATAAATACTAGTATTGCGTTGAGTTTTCTTGTTTTGGAAAGCGTTAACCAAAACAACGATACTAACGCAAAAGAGAATGAAATTATCAATAATAAAAGATTTTAGGAATTCCATCACCTTAATTATAGCACGCGCAAATGTTAATGGAGGTATTGTTTAAATAAAAAAACACGGACTTGCCGTGTTCATTGTTTTTAGTCTTTGTAGATTTCGTAATGAATCTTTCGATTAGCTTTTGTTTTATATAAAGCAATATCAGCTTTTTTAAATAATTCAGAATAATTTTTCTCTTTACCTTGATAGGTAGCGGCACCAATACTGACTCCGAATTTAACCTCTTCTGTTGGTAATTTCACTAGATCAGCGGCTTCATCGATAATCTCGTGAGCGACTTTATCCGCGAACTCAAGATCATCGGTGTTTTTGAAGAAAATAATGAATTCATCTCCACCGAAACGACCAAGAATCTCACCACTATTAAATTTATTGCCTAAATATTGTCCAAGCTCACGAAGGGTATCATCACCCACATCGTGACCATATGTATCGTTGATGGATTTAAAAAAGTCAACATCGAGAACAAAGAGTAAACCTTTTCCGGCAGGATTCTTCTTAAGGAAGTCATTAATTTCTTTAGTTAATGCCGCTTTATTTGTTAATCCGGTCAATTCATCTGTATCTTTTTGTTTTTTGATTTGTTGAATCAAAACGAATTCTTTAATTCTAAAAGAATTAACTATGACATGAATTAAGATGCCGATGATGGTGAAAATAATTGTGTTCATCAAGTCAGCTTTCCAAATTTCAGGCTCTTTAACAAAATACATCCAGACAAGGAAAACGGCTGATGCGACGATTAGTTCTGTCGCCATAAAATATGGCTTATCAACCATAAACAATGGAGTAATGAGCAAGAAAGCAATAAATGTAATCGCTGGTGTGTTTGGTTTGTTTTGAGTAATGAAGCAACCAAACAAGAATAATACAGATATTGAAAGATATATGATTAGTTGAGCAATTATGGATTTTTTCTTTAGGAAAAAGAATGATGTGGTAGCAATTACTGAATAGATAAAAGCACCTAAATAGAAATAAAGATTGTCTTTTGCTAATTCGCTAAATGAAGCAAATATAAAAAGTCCGGCAAAAGCAAGATCCATCACTATGTGAAGGACACGCCATATCTGAAAATTAGAAGCATAGGCGTCTTTTTTTACCTCTTTGAATTCTTCTTTTTCAATGCCGCAATAGCAAATATAGTTTCTTAATAATCTTAAGACCTTTTTCATAATGAAACCTTTATTTAGATAAAATATATCACAAACAATATTTCTTATCTATAAAAGAGAAGAAAAACACTTGACCATCTTTAATTCTTTTACTTTTTATATGTTTATTTTGAATAAAAAAAGATTGATAACCATTATCAACCTTTAACCTACTGTTCTGGTGCCTCCTGCCAGAATCGAACTAGCAATAGATCCTTACCATGGATCCGTTATACCACTTAACTAAGGAGGCAATTTGCTCAGCGGTAATAATCTTATAAGAAAATGGTATTTGATACAAGAAGAAATTCACTATTCTTTTAGAATGCCCATCAAATCATAGACAAAGGCTTCTTGAATTTCCACTTCCACTATATCTCCCTCATTGAGTTTTTTATTTGCAGAGAAATATATTTTTCCATCAACATCATCAGGAGCGTTCCAATAGCTTCTTAATAAGTATTTATCTTTCTCTTTGCCGACGACCATGCCTTCCATAATTTCACCAATATGAGTCTTATTCTTTTTATAAGAGATGCTTTGTTGGGCTTTCATGACTTTATCGAGTCTTGCTTTTTTGCTTTCTTCATCAATTTGATTATCAAAATCATATGATTTGGTATTCTCTTCTCTTGAATACGTGAAAGCGCCAAGATGATCAAACCCCACTTCTTTCATAAATGAAATCAGATTATCTACATCTTCTTCGGTTTCTCCTGGGAAACCCACCATAACTGTGGTTCTTAATATCGCATTTGGAACTTTAGATTTAATTCTATTAAATAAATTTCTTAAAAACTCTTTATCACCACGTCTATTCATCGCTTTTAAGATGTGATTTTCACTATGTTGAATCGGAATATCAAAATAAGGTGTTAAGCGTTTCTCCTTGGCGATTAAATCAATTAATTCATCACTTATTTCGTCAGGATATAGATAAAGTAAACGAATATAGTCTAATTTCTTAATTTCTAATAGACCTTTTAACAAGGAAACGATATTATTCCCATCTTTTAAATCAATCCCGTATTTTGTGGTGTCTTGTTCTAAAACGATAACCTCTTTAATTCCGGAATCTGCGAGAACATTAGCTTCTTCAATGATTTCATGATAAGGGCGAGAAACAAAATGTCCTCTTATTAGAGGAATCGCACAATAAGTGCAGCAATTATCGCATCCTTCGCCAATTTTTAAATAAGCGGAATAATTGCCAGTAGAGATTAAACGGTAATGATCATCCAAACCACCACTTTCTTTAAGTTCAGAATCAATTTCCTTCATTACTTCGTTAAATCTTGGATAATCGTGAATCGGAATAAAAGTAACTTCCGGAATTTCTTTTCTTAATTCTTCTTCGTATCTTTGCGCTAAACAACCAGTCACCACGACTCTTTTGTTATAAGAGAGCATTTCAAAAATCGTATCGATTGATTCTTTTTTGCTGGAATTGATAAAACCGCATGTATTAACAATGATAATATCAGCATCATTTATGGAAGAGGTGATGGTATAACCATCATGTTTAAGTAAGCCTAATATATTTTCGCTATCGACGAGGTTTTTCGCGCAGCCTAAAGAAACTAGTCCAATTTTTAACATTTTATTCGCTCCTTAAAGCGACAACTGGATCTTGAGATGATGCTCTCATGGCAGGGATTAATCCAGATAAAACATTTAATAAAACGGAAACGCCAATCATGATTAAAGCGGTCGTAATTGGTAAGGCGGCGATATTGCCGACACCAAATTGCATGATGGCCATATTAAAGATAAATGATAATAAGTAAGTAATGGCGATGCCGAATATACCACTAGCAAGACCGATAATTAAACATTCGGCGATAAATAGACGTGAAACGTCTTTCTTTCTTCCACCCAAAGAACGGATAACACCAATTTCTTTGACACGTTCCATTGTGGAAATGTATGTAATAACTGCAATCATGAAGCAGGAAACCACTAATGATAAGGATGTAAATGCCACCAAAGCAATCGTAATTGTGGTAATCAAAGTGTTAATGACATTGATGATAATCTCAATTGTGTCGGTATATGTTAGTTCATGACGATCATCTTTTGATAAATCTTTACCACTTGGAAGTGTGTAAGTACCTTCCGCGTTCCATTGATCCAAATATTTGGTGATATTATCTTTACTACCAAAATCTTTTGGATAAACAGAGATACTTTGTGGAACATCATCAAAATAATATCCATCAGTACCAAGTTTGGTGGCAATTCCGCTTAAAGAACGGAGATAAGCTTTATCAACATCAAGGTTTGTGCTTCCCATAATTGAAAAGAGGGAAGAAAGGGAAGAATTGAAGTCGGTATTTAAAGCTTTTGCAATGCCTGGAACATCGTAAACTGGATGGGCATCACCATCGATAAAGGAAGTGTAAGTGTAGGTTACATAGGCACTATAAGTTCCACTATCTTCTGCTTCGGAACCAATATAGGATTTAATGCCATGTACTGGATCGGTAATAATATGGGAATCTTTCGCGTCGTTCATCATCTTCACGGTGAGGTCTTTTGTGTAATAAACCCCGCGGCTTAAACAACCGAATTGGACGTTCTTTTTCTTCTTTAAAATGCCAGAGATTTTCACATCTTGACCATTTTCCCATTCCTCTTGTGCGAATCCGCTATACATGTAGCCTTCATAGATGGGCTTTGTGCTCACGTTATAGGTGGTCATGCCGATTGGGAAAGAGCCCATATACATCGTGAGATTATTGCTGGAGTCTAAGACAAATGTTAATGTTCCAGCACCACCAGGAAGAGTCGTGTTCCATTTGCCAAGAAGAGGAGCGCTCTTATCTAAAGGTGTGCTTTCGTCTCTAGTAAAGACAAGATTAATTGGTGTACCACTATAAATTATAGTGCCTTCCAAAGTGTCGGTCTTTTCATTCCAAGTCAAAGAACCGGAGAATTCTGGTGCGGTAGATACGAATGAGGCGACTGGTCTCACCCAAGAAGTATTGTCATATTTCCAGATGGAATCATGTGGGAAATATTTGAGCTTTTTACCGATGATGTCATCGATTGTATATTTTTGTGGATAAGTATATTTTTCATCGAGTTCTTTATATTTGGCTTCTTTTTCAGAAGTTGTTAAAGTTTCGTCATTTTTGACTTCCTGATACTTAATAGCCTTACGAGCAATATTCAAGAATTCTTGTTCATTATAAAATCCCATTTGAGCATAGACTAAATCGGTTAATGTTTGGTTCTCATCCACAACTAAAACGATTTCGTTTTCATTTTCTGGATAACGAGAATTCTCTCCGATTAAATCATATTGAGAAAGGACGTAATCTTTTTCACCTGGGATTTGCACCATAAAGTCGGTGAATAAGTCGACGAACATCGCATATTCCGCGAATCCTTCAACAGTTCTTAATTCGGAAATATACATTTGTGTCAAACCGTTTAAAGAAACGTATTTAGGATCGGAAGTGTCTTCTCTTTTCCATTCTGAGAAGATGTTATTAGTCATGTCTAGACCATAATCTTTATTGATTGCAGCAACATCTTTCGCTGGGGCATTTTCAATGAATTCGATTAAGTCATCATTGATATCGTTAGTCTTCACAGAAGTGAAATCCTTATATTTATCAATTAAGTAATTGATCATGGAATCTAAACCGATTTCATTTCTCAAATCAAATTGTGAAATTTCTTTATTATCCATGTTAGCTAAACCATTCATTAATGATGAATAGTCAATAGCTTGTTCTGATATTTCAAGAGGATATCTAGAAAGCATATCATCTTGCATCTTATGGACGTAATTGTTAACACCATTAGAGACCGCTAAAACGGAAGAGACACCGATGATGCCAATAGAACCAGCGATGGTAATTAATATTGTTCTTTTGAGTTTGCTGAGTAAGTTTGCGAAAGATAATCCAGTCGCGGTAAAGAAAGACATACTTGTCTTCGCTTTATTACCTTTATTTGTGGTCTTAGGACCAGAGGCTTTTCTTCTTTCGCGTCTTTTTAATTCGTCTTCGGCGACTTCTTCAACCTTTGGTTGTTCTTCCTCTTTATGACTTGGATCATAGACAGAATTACCAGAGAAATATTGAACCACTAGTGGCTTATCAATTCCGCCAGCGACATAACCCTCTTTTTGTTTGACTCCATCGACATAGACAGATTCATATTGTCCCACTGTTTGTGGTTTCTTTTCTTCTGCTACTTTTGGAGCTTCTTTTTTCACTTCTTGAGGCTTTTTCTCTTCGTGAATCACAGTCTCTCCATTATATGGATCGTCATCACCGGTGATTAAACCATCTTTCATGGTGATAATTCTGGTTGCATATTGATGCGCCAAATCAGGGTTATGAGTAACCATGATGACGAGTCTATCTTGGCTAACTTCATCTAATAGGTCCATGATTTGAACACTAGTTTCACTATCCAAAGCGCCAGTCGGTTCATCCGCTAATAAGATTTCTGGATCATTAACAAGAGCTCTCGCTATAGCGACTCTTTGCATTTGTCCACCGGATAATTGGTTTGGTTTTTTCCTTTCCATACCTTTTAAGCCGACGGTTTCTAGAGCTTTTCTCGCTCTTTCTTTTCTTTCCTTTTTGTCAATTCCAGAAATAGTTAAAGCAAGCTCAACATTACCCAAAATGGTTTGGTGAGCAATCAAGTTATATGTTTGGAAGACGAAACCGATGGAATGGTTACGATAAGTATCCCAGTCTCTATCTTTATAAGCTTTTGTGGATTTGCCTTCGATGATTAAATCACCAGAAGTATATCGATCAAGTCCACCGATAATATTTAAAAGTGTGGTTTTACCACAACCAGAAGCACCTAATATAGCAACAAATTCACTTCTACGGAA
>JBGULD010000056.1:0-4299 GCA_045114745.1 Bacilli bacterium | reverse complement strand
CGTATTGGCCGTTTAGCGTTCAGACAAATGTTTGGAGCCAAAGGTTATGAAATCGTCGCGATTAACGATTTAACTTCTCCAAAGATGCTAGCGAACTTATTAAAATACGACACCGCACAAGGTGGTTATGCCGGTGTTATCGGTGAAGGTTTACACACCGTCAGTTCTAAAGAACCAGAATTAGCCGAAGATGGCAAAACCGTTTTAGTGCCAGGTAGCATTACAGTTGATGGTAAAGAAATCACCATCTACGCAATGCCAAAAGCCGAAGAACTCCCATGGGGTAAATTAGGTGTTGATGTTGTCTTAGAATGTACAGGTTTCTACTGTTCTAAAGAAAAATCCATGGCCCACATCAGAGCCGGTGCCAAAAAAGTCATTATTTCCGCTCCTGCAGGAAAAGACTTACCAACCATCGTTTTCGGTGTTAATGAACAAACATTAACCAAAGATGATCAAGTCATTTCCGCAGCCAGCTGTACCACAAACTGCTTAGCCCCAATGGCCAAAGCCTTAAATGACTTAGCACCAATTCAATCTGGTATTATGAGCACAATTCACGCTTACACTGGTGACCAAATGATTCTCGATGGTCCACACAGAAAAGGTGATTTACGTAGAGCTCGTGCCGGTGCCGCAAACATCGTTCCTAACTCCACAGGTGCGGCAAAAGCTATCGGTTTAGTCATTCCTGAATTAAATGGCAAATTAATCGGTAGTGCACAACGTGTTCCAGTCCCAACTGGTTCAACAACAATTTTAACTGCTGTTGTTAAATATGAAGGTGAATTAACACCTGAAGTCATCAATGCTTACATGAAGAGTGTTGCTAACCAATCCTATGGTTATAACGAAGATCAAATCGTCTCTTCCGACGTCATCGGTATGAGATTCGGTTCCTTATTCGATGCTACACAAACCATGGTTTGTAAGATTGGTGAAGGCTTATATGAAGTTCAAGTTGTCTCTTGGTATGACAATGAAAACTCCTACACCAGTCAAATGGTCCGTACCATCAAATACTTTGCAGAAAACTGCTAATTAGTGGTATTGGGTCGCTAAATAATTAAATATTGGCACCTGTGTTCTTTTCATGGGTGCCATTTTAAATAAAAAAGGAGAATTAACATGTTAACAGTTAAAGATTTAAACGTTAAAGGTTTACGCGTTATCGTCCGTGTCGACTTCAACGTTCCTCTCAAGGGAGGAGAAATCAGAGACGACAACAGAATCGTTGCCGCTTTACCAACCATCAAAGAATTACTTTCCAAAGGTGCTCGTGTTATCTTAATGAGCCACTTAGGCAAAGTGAAACACAAAGAAGCTCCAGAAGTGGTTGAAGAACAAAAGAAAAAGAACAATATGGCTCCAGTCGCTAAGAGATTAGGCGAATTATTAGGCCAAGAAGTTATCTTTGTTCCAGTCACACGTGGTGAAGAACTTGAAAAAGCCGCGAATGGATTAAAAGATGGTCAAGTCTTATTAATGCAAAATACCCGTTATGAAAAGGGTGAAGAAAAGAATGATCCTGAATTAGCCGCGATTTGGGCGAAATTAGGTGATGCATTCGTTATGGATGCTTTCGGTAGTGCTCATAGAGCACATGCTTCTACACACGGCATTCCTTCTTTATTAAAAGAAGAAGGCAAACCAGTTGCGGTTGGCTACTTAGTGGAAAAAGAAGTTGCTAACTTAACAAGATGCGTTGACGTCAAGAAAGAAGATCGTCCATATGTCGCTATTTTAGGTGGTTTAAAAGTCTCCGATAAGATTAAAGTTATCGATTCCTTATTAGGAAAATGTGACAAGATCCTCATCGGTGGTGCAATGGCCTTTACATTCAGCAAAGCTTTAGGTCATACCACAGGCACATCTCCAGTCGAAGATGATCAATTAGAATACGCGAGAAATTGTTTCGAAAAAGCACAAGGCAGAATTGTCTTACCAATCGACACTATCGTCGGTGATGCTTTTGATCCAGCAGAAAGAAAAGAAATTAAAGTTTTAGAAAACGTCGATGTCCCAGATGGATTCCAAGGTTTAGATATCGGTCCAAAGACCAGAGAATTATTCGCTAAAGAAATCAGCAAAGCGAAGATGTTATTCTGGAACGGCCCAATGGGTGTCTTTGAACAAGAAGAATTCCAAAAAGGTACACTCGCGATTTGTGAAGCTGCAAGTAAATTAGAAGGTGCCTTCACCGTTTGTGGTGGTGGTGACTCCGCAGCCGCGATTAAACAATTTGGCTATGCCAAAAAATTCTCTCACGTCTCTACCGGTGGTGGTGCTTCCTTAGAAATGATCGAAAACGATGGCCACTTACCAGGCATTGATGTCCTCAAATAGTTATGAGAAGAAAAATATTATTAGGCAACTGGAAGATGAACAAATTATCTTCCGAAGCGAAAGAATTTGCCTTAGAAACTAAATCACTCGTTGAATTAGCCAGTAAGAATAAAATCGATATTGGTGTCGCACCAACATATCTATCTTTAGCCGCGGTTAAAGAAAATGCCGACCCCAGAATGATTGTTGCCGCTCAAAACTGTCATTTTAATGACCATGGTGCTTATACTGGTGAAATCTCTATCCCGATGTTATTAGAATATGGCATTAAATGGGTTTTAATCGGTCACTCTGAAAGAAGAGCCTATGACAATGAAACCAATTTCAAATGCCACGAAAAAATCCAAGCTTTATTAGCTAATAAGATGGTTCCAGTATATTGCGTTGGCGAAACTTTAGATGAATTCGAAAACGGACAAACTAAAGAAGTCGTCTCCGCACAAGTCAAAGAAGGTTTAGCGGGATTCACCGCTGAACAAGTCAAAGATTTGGTTATCGCTTATGAACCAGTTTGGTCTATCGGTACTGGTAGAAATGCTTCCACAGAAATCGCACAAGATGTCTGTTCCTTTATCCGTTCTCTTCTAAGAGAATTATTCGGTGAAGTCGCGGAAGAAATCCGCATTCTCTATGGTGGTAGTGTCAAACCAGAAAACATCAAAGCTTACTTATCTTGCCCCGATATCGATGGTGGCTTAGTCGGTGGAGCTTCTTTAAAGAGAGAATCTTACGAAGGTTTATTGACTAATATTTTATAAGGAGGTAGTTCCATGTCCGATGCAAATTACTACGATCGTTTTGCGGACCAACAAGAACAACCCAAAGAAAAAGAAAAGAAATCCAAAGTTATAACTAGCGAAACCGGCTACTCATTAGCGAAGATTTTTCTCTACATGTTTATCGGTTTAATGATTACCGCTGGTATTGCTTTGGGTTTAGGTGCCTTTTTCGCTAATGTCTTATTAAAAGATGCTCCTACAGCAGCAGAAGCCAAACTTCAAAATGACGCTGCTATCGCATTATTAATTCTATTAATTGCTAGTGCGATCGGTATTATCGTTTTGTCCTTTGTGGTTCCGATTACTGTTGCTAAAGGCAAAAGAAGTGTTTTAGTACCTGCGATTATTTATACGGTACTCATGGGTATCATGCTTTCCGCAATTACAATTTTTGTCCCATGGTACTTATTAGGACTAACATTTGGTATTACCGCTTTAGTCTTTGGCTTAATGGCGTTAATTGCTTTATTAAGCAAATCCCGTCTTAACGGCCTCGCTATTGCGGCGATTGGTTTATTAGCTGGAGCATTCATCTTATCGATGGTTTTAATGATTCTCATGCTCACCAATATCTTAGTGGGTAGTAGTGAGTTCCCAATCTGGTTATATTGGGTCATCTCTTTGGCGGTTTTCGCCGCGGTAATGCTCATTACCATTTGGGACATGGCTAGAATCAAACAAATCGCTGAGAAGGGCGAAATGACCAAAAATCTCTCATTATATTGTGCATTTATTCTCTATAATGATTTCATTCACATCTTCTTAAGGATTTTACGTATCGTCTTATACATATTCGGAAGAAGAAGTTAACTATATATAATATTAAAGGTATATATAGAGAAAAAAGAAGTCACGTTCATCGTGGCTTTTTTGATGTCAGAAAAATTTTTTATTTTTTTCTTTACACATACGCACAAGCGAGTATAATAGAGAAAGCGCTGTGAAAAATGGCGCTTCGTATCACGAAATGGCTTTAAAAAAAGAAATAAAAAAAGTTTACAAAGTCGTTGACAAGCGAAAACACAAAGTGATATGATTATCAAGCATGCTGCGGAGAGATCCGAACCTATTACATAGTAATACAGCCTGCACTGATCTTTGAAAACTGAACAGATGTACAAACACAAAACGTCAATTATTTTTTAATACAATAACCAGATAATTATTTTGAACT
>JBGULD010000055.1:0-2975 GCA_045114745.1 Bacilli bacterium | reverse complement strand
AATACCACGAGCCTTTTCTTCTGGAGCGGAGTCGATTTGTGCATAATCGGTTTTGACAGCACCGCCCTTTTTAGCTAAGACAGAAGTAATAGCAGCGGTTAATGTGGTTTTACCGTGGTCAACGTGACCAATTGTACCGATATTAACGTGTTCTTTTGATCTGTCAAAATGTTGTTTTGCCATAAAATTGAAATCTCCCTTCTCTTTCGTATATGCAATTTTGCAACGAAAACATAATATAGCAATTGTTTTTTTTATTCAATACCAATTTCTAATTGGCATTAAATATTAGCGAGCGGACATTCCACTCTTTTTGATAATGTCTTCCTGAATGTATTTTGGACATTCGCCATAACGGTCAAACTGCATGACGTAGTTACCACGACCTTGGGTCATACTACGTAAGTCGGTGACGTATCCGAACATTTCGGAAAGTGGCACTTCGGCTTCAATAGTTTTCGCGTTGGCTCTTTGGCTTTCACCAGTGATATTACCTCTTCTACGAGAGATGTCACCGATGACATCACCATAATATTGTTCAGGAACTGTAACTTCAATCTTCATGATTGGTTCAAGGATGACTGGGTTACATTTTTTGGCCGCTTCTTTAAGAGCTAAAGAGGCAGCGATTTTGTAGGCGGCTTCACTACTATCGACATCGTGGGAACTTCCATCGAAGAGTGTGGCTTTAATATCCATGACATCGAAGCCAGCGACCATACCTCTCTTAAGAGCGTCAACCAAGCCATCTTGTGTTGGTTTGATATATTCTCTTGGAACGGTACCACCGACAACCGCGTCAACGAATTCGAAGCCTTTGCCTGGGTTTGGTTCAAACTTGATCCAGACGTGACCATATTGTCCACGACCACCGGATTGTTTGATGTATTTACCTTCGCAGTCCGCGGTACCTTTAATGGTTTCCTTATATTCAACTTGAGGAGCACCGACATTCACTTGAACGCCGAATTCTCTTCTCATGCGGTCGACGATGATGTCTAAGTGTAATTCACCGACACCAGCGATAAGGGTTTGACCGGTTTCTGCGTTAGTTCTAACTTTGAAGGTGGGGTCTTCTTCAGCAAGCTTTTGAAGAGCATTGGCCATCTTCTCTTGGTCCGCCTTAGTTTTTGGTTCGACAGCTTCCTCGATAACAGGATCTGGGAATTCCATCTTTTCTAAGACGACTTCGTGCTTTTCATCACATAAGGTATCACCAGTAACAGTGCTCTTTAAGCCGACCACCGCACCGATATCACCAGCGTGAAGTTCATCCACTTCTTGACGGTGATTGGAGTGCATTAAGACGACACGAGCAATTCTTTCTTTAACACCTTTTGTGGAGTTGATGACATAGCTACCAGCTTTTAAGACGCCGCTATAGACACGAACATAGGCTAATCTACCGATGAATGGGTCTGTGGCAATCTTGAAGGCCAAGGCCGCTAATGGAGCGTCATCTGTTGGGGCACAGACTACTTCGTTACCGCGATCATCAGTTCCCTTCGCTGAAGGGATGTCTAATGGACTTGGTAAGTAATCAATGACACCATCTAAGAGCAATTGAATGTTCTTATTCTTATAAGCACTACCACAGAATACTGGGTGGAACTCACCGGTTAAAACGGCCTTACGAATGACTTCTTTGGTCTTTTCAACACTTGGTTCTTCCCCTTCAAGGACCATCATTAAGATCTCTTCGTCGAAGTTAGATAACGCTTCGAATAATTTGCTTCTTAATTCAACGACCTTGTCCGCATATTCTGCAGGGATTGGCTCTTCGTGTGGTTCTTCATGAATATCAGAAGAATACACCCAAGCCTTTTGTTCAATAATGTCGATACAACCTTTTAAGGTTGATTCGATACCGATTGGATATTGAACGGCGGCGGCATTAGCACCTAATCTTTCGTATAATGAGCGAACACTCATCTCGAAGTCAGCACCGATCGCGTCAAGCTTGTTAACAAAGACAATTCTTGGCACGCCATATTTGCTGCCTTGTCTCCAAACGGTTTCTGTTTGTGGTTCCACACCATTCTTACCATCTAAAACGGTGATAGCACCATCTAAGACACGAAGTGAACGTTCAACTTCAACGGTGAAGTCGACGTGCCCTGGAGTGTCAATAATGTTGATTCGATTACCCTTCCAGTGAGCGGTAGTCGCTGCTGAGGTGATGGTAATACCTCTTTCCTGTTCCTGGGCCATCCAGTCCATGGTGGCGGCACCTTCGTGGGTTTCGCCAATTTTATGGATTTTACCAGTGAAATAAAGAATACGTTCTGTTGTAGTAGTTTTACCGGCGTCGATATGGGCCATAATTCCGATGTTACGGGTATGGGCTAAGTCAAATTCACGATTTGCCATATTGCACTACCTCCTAGACTACCAACGATAATGGGCGTAAGCTTTGTTGGCTTCTGCCATCTTGTGAGTATCTTCTCTCTTCTTAACAGAAGCACCGGTGCCGTTAGCGGCATCAATGATTTCATTGGCTAATCTCTCTTCCATGCTCTTTTCGTTTCTTAAACGTGAGTAGTTGACTAACCATCTAAGACCTAAGGTAACTTTTCTATCTGGAGTTACTTCTGTAGGAACTTGGAAGTTACTACCACCAACACGTCTCATCTTTAATTCGACAGTTGGCATGATGTTGTTGAGAGCGGTTGCGAAGACGTCCATTGCTGGTTTACCAGTCTTGTCTTCGATTTTCTTGAAGGCGGAATAGAGAATGTTTTGGGCAGTTCCCTTTTTACCATCAAGCATAATTTTGTTAATTAAACGTGTTACGAGTTTACTATTGTAAATTGGATCTGGTAACACATCACGTTTTACAGCATTTCCTTTACGCATAATGTTTTCCTCCTATCAATTATTCATTTCCTTTTGGCTTTTTAGTGCCATATAAGCTTCTGCCTTGACGGCGAGCTTCGATACCAGCGCAGTCTAAGGTACCACGAACGATGTGATAT
>JBGULD010000054.1:0-20511 GCA_045114745.1 Bacilli bacterium | reverse complement strand
TTAAGACTTTGGGTCGCCAGTGTTGATTATCAACAAGATGTTCGTATTGGCGAAAACCTCATCAAACAAATTGCTGAACAATACCGTAAGATTAGAAATACACTTAAGTTCATCTCCTGGAACTTAGCGGATTTTGAGCCACAACAATCAGCATCCTGCTTTGAAAAGGTTGATTTATTCATTTTGAATAAATTAGATGAGTTAACCAATTTAGTAATTGAAAGCTTTGATCGCTATGATTTCTCCTCTGCGATTGGAGCAATTATGACATTTATGTCCGCAGACTTATCTTCCTTCTATTTAGATATCAATAAAGACATCTTGTATTGCGAAGCCAAGAATAGTGTCAGAAGACTACAAGTCCAAACCGCTTTATATCGTATTGGCGAAACATTGTTAAGATTATTAAATCCAATCCTTCCATTTACAATGGATGAATTCAATAACAATCTTCCTGGAAGAAGAGAAAAGAATGTTCAATTCTTAGATTATCCTAAACACAAGGATATCGGCGATAAGGGCGCTAAACTTGATGCGGAATATGAATTACTCAAGAATCTAAGAAGCGATGTCTTAAAGACCTTAGAAGAAGCGAGAAATAACAAGGTTATCGGTTCTAGCCAAGAAGCGAAAGTCGAATTAGCAATTATTAATGAAAAAGATAAATATAATGCCCTCTTAGAAGAAATTGGCATCGCTAATTTAGCAAAAGTATTTGTCGTTAGTGAAGTGGTGGTTAAAGAAGACTTAGATAGCGAACTTCTCAATGTCGCAAAAGTGAAAGTCAGCCATCACCAAGGACACTTCTGTGAACGCTGCTGGAATTATGAAGATGATGCAGTGATGCAAGAAGATGGTACATTTTTATGCAAACGCTGCCAGAAAGTCGTAGGTAAGTAATATGGATTTTAAGCAAATATTAAACAAAATACTGAAAGGATTGAAGTGGTTCTTCTTCTCCTATATTTGGTTATTCATCCTTTTCTTTGTTATCGACATCGTAACCAAACAACTAGTGGTGAATTACTTTAAAACCCATACCGAACCGATCGTCTTAATAAAAGGCTTCCTCAATATCAACTACACAATCAATGAAGCCGCTGCCTTTGGCTTTGGATTAGATGACGCCATGGCAAACCGCGTCATGTATTGCGTTGTTGCCTTCATCGGATTAGGTCTTATCGTTGGTATTTATGTTTGGAAATTTAAGAATATCAACTGCTTCGTCAAGGCATGTTTAATGCTTATGGCGGTAGGCGCAGTTGGTAATTTAGTAGACCGTTTATTCTATAGCGCATCGTTCCTTTCCGGTGCCTATGTCACAACACAAAATGGTGGTGGCGTTGTCGACTGGATTGACTTCGCTGGCATCTGGAAATTTATCTTCAACATTGCTGATTCAGCAGTGGTCGTGGGCACGATTATGCTCATCGTTTATCTCATTGTTGATGAAGTTAAAGAACTCAAAAAGAGAAGAAAAAATGAGGTTAAAGAATCTGGCGGTAAGGTTTTGTCTAAAGAAGAGAAAACCCGCTTAGAACAAGAAAAACCTCTTGAAGAAAAACCCGCTGAGGAAAAAGCGGAAGAAAAACCTCAAACTGAAGAAAAATAATGGAGAAATACGAAGTTTTTGAACAATATTCTCAAATGCGACTAGACAAAGTTCTGGTCGCTTTTATGAGTGATAGAACTCGTTCTTACGTTGCGAAATTGATCGATGACGGAAATGTTTTTGTGAATGGCAAAATCGCAAAACCATCATTGAAGGTTAAGACTGGAGATGTTATTGAGGTCAATATTCCAGAGGATAAAACACTTGATGTGACCTCTGAAGATATCCCTTTAAAAATCATTTATGAAGACGAAGATATCCTCATTATTGATAAGCCTCAAGGGATGGTCGTTCATCCATCAAATGGTCATCATGAACATACTTTAGTGAATGCGATTATGCATCACTGTAAAGACTTAAGTAGCATCAATGGAGTGGTTAGACCAGGCATCGTTCATCGAATTGATAAAGACACATCTGGATTAATATGTGTGGCCAAAAATGATACCGCTCATAACTTTTTAGCGGAACAACTCAAAGACCACACGATGTCACGTACTTATGTCGCTTTAGTTCGTGGTGTTATTAAAGAAAATCACGGCACAATCAATATGCCAATTGGAAGAGATCCAAGAGATAGACAAAAGATGGCGGTGGTTAGAGAGAATAGCAAACCGGCAATTACTCACTTTGATGTTTTGAAAAGATTTTCCAATAACACATTAGTGGAATGTCATCTCATTACTGGAAGAACACATCAAATAAGAGTTCATCTTTCATATATCGGTTATCCTGTAGAAGGTGATCCATTATATGGTGGCCGTTCTTATAAGAAACTATATGACGGCGGTCAATTATTAACTGCGGCGAGATTAAAGCTTATCCATCCAAGAACAAAAAAAGAAATGGAGTTCCAAACAGAACTCCCATCTTACTTCCAAAATATAATTGATAATTTAAAATAAATTATTCTGATAGAACTTCGCGATAGTTAGCGAAGTTTTTCTTTGCCACTTTATAAAATTCTTTTTCTCCATATTTCTTCAAGAACTCTTTGGCAAATTCGGTAACCTTTTTACTAGCGCCATAAAGGAACTTCATATCATATTTCGCGGATAGTTTTTCCATTTCTAATAAATAGGCATATCTAGCAATCACGCTTGCCAAAGCAACACACGGGAAATATGATTCACCTTTGGTTCTAAAACAAATATCTCTTACTTGTTCTTCGTTTGCGTCATTTAAGTATTTGTAATATTTGTTTTCGTTAACGAATTCATCCACAAAGATATTGATAACATCTGGAAATTCCTTATGCATATTTAATAAAGCACGATTATGCATTTTAGCTTTCATGGAATTGAGGTTTTCGCCTTTATCAAGCATCTCATTATATTTCTCGTTACTTAAAGTAAGTTTAGAGAATTTGAATTCTTTGATAAGACTTGGACCGACTTCCATAATCTTTTTATCAGTCATCTTTTTTGAATCTTGAATTCCATATTCTCTTAATTTAGAGATATCACTTCTTTTAACAAAAGCAGCAACCACAATCATGGGGCCTAAAAAGTCTCCGACACCAACTTCATCGCTTCCGATTTGATCATCGAAAAAGATCCATTCACGTTTCTCTTTTGGTTTCTCTTCCTCTTGTTTAGGGATGGTGATTTCTAAATCGGGTTTCCAAATTCTTGCTTCATTAGAAGCATTTTCACCATAAAAGACGACTTTCTTGCTTTCTTTTTTGGATAAATAAGCAGTGACAACCACTCCATTAACTTCCGCTTGAAAATCGACGTATTCACCAGAACTCTTCACAAGATTTGGTTTATAGTAACTCCTCATAACTTCGAGGATTGTGGGAACAACAGTAATAGTGATGTTTTCTTTCATAAAAATAAGTTTAGCACATTTCTCCTTTCTAATTACATAAATTGGCGACAAAAATACTCTTCTACTATATAAATACGAACTTTTTTGGATATTTTTCTCACTCAAATTTCTATTAATATTTTTTAATCAGAGATTAATTCTCCCTAATACATTTTTATAGATTGAAGAACATAAAGATGAGAAATGTCACTTTTGATTATTATCGTTTAATACATGAATTACGTTTTATTTTATTGATGCATATAATCATTAAAATATATTTGTATCGTTTTTGACAAATTTAGTATCAAAAATCCTATTTTAATTTATGTTAAAATAATCTAGCATATCAATATGTACAAAAAGTATTATTTAATATTTTTGGTTGGCGCTCTTTTGTTTTCTTCATGTAACAAGAACACGAATTCTTCTAATATGAGCAGTAATGGTTCAAATACTAGCAGCCAAACTCCAGGCAGTAGTGAAGAACCTCCATATGAAAACAATCAACCAATTAGTATTGATAATAATTTAGAATACGCAATTGAAATTGAAGACGGACTTATTTCATTAACAGCTTATACAGCATGTGAGTCTGGTATTCATACCTTATATTATTGTTTTAATAAAGATAAAGGTTTGGATGAGAATAATGCCTATAAATTCATATATGATTTTCCAAGCATGTCTTCATCCTATTATGCCTATAATGGTGCGGATTATGTTTTAGAAGGCAATAGTCCTATTTCTGCTGCTTATAGTTATGATAGTGAAACTAACTTATATATCACCGAATTCGCTATTACATGCGATTTGACTACTAATGATTTATTAGATCATTTCTCTTTCTACCCCGAATTCTTTGGTGGTGGAATTCTCATGAATTTTACCAAGACTTGGGTATATATGAGAAACAACTATCCACAGACATGGTTCTCATTAAATGAGAAAGGTGACATTTATTTCGATAAAAGTTTTGAGACTTTAGAAATTAGTGATTGGACTAGACCATCACTTAAGAATAAAGAAGGAAGTCATCTAGCGTTCTCTTGTTCTGAAACCACAATTGAAGGTGCGAGGGTAAGCGCTATATGTGCAGAAAGAATGGGAGCAACCGCATTCGACCTTCATATTGAAGGTTTCAATTCTAGTGGATTATTAAATATTCAAAATATTGAAAGAATCACTAAAGCGGTGAGAATTCCAGTTTTAGCTATTTTCTATGATGGTGGTCAAAGTCAACAAACCAGATTGAATGGTTTAAAAATCGCTGTTCAAGGTGGAGCGGCAGCAGTCGATTTACAAGGATTTATGTATTGGGAAGGTTCTACTTTAAATACACAAACCGCTGCCAATATTTCTTATTGGGAAGGCCAAGGCTTTGATATGTCATTTACTTCTGCTCACCCAGTAGAAACTATTTTGGATATTGATGCAATCAATAATCAAAAGGCCTATATCCAAGATATTCATAATATGGGCGCGGAAGTGTTATTAAGTTCTCATAACAAAGCGGTATACACAAAGGAACAAGCAATTGCTTATGCAAAATTCATTGAATCCAGAGACGTTGATGTTATTAAACTCGTAGGATATGGATATAACACCGAAGATATTGAAGCGTGCATTGAAGCTAATAAAGCTATGGATCAAGAAGTTTCTTGTAAGTTCACATTCCATTTGCAAACCGATGAACATATGCAAATTACCAGATTAGTGTGTCCACTTTATTATGGAGCATTTATCGCTTTCTGTTATTACAACATGACGCATCTCAATATGATGGTGGAACTATCTAAAGGTAACATCCCAAGTAAGAATACTTCTTTAGAAGATGTCATCACTTATATGCAAGGTCATACCACTCATAGTGAATTAGCATCCGTTATCGCTACTTATAGAAGTTGCCCAGCACCAAGTCCTTATGTTGTTCATGCTTATGGTCAATCTAGTGAGATGTCATATAAATGGGATTGTGGTAATGGATATTCACATATCGCTTTAAGAGAAGAAACCAGTTCTAATTCATTTAACATTAGAGCCTACGCTTATAAAAAGAACCACAAAGCCACGACATTCTCTTATTCCTGCTCTATTAGTGGCAAATTCTATCCGTATGTTTCTTCTTCCCGAAATCCAAAAGTAGGAATCATGTTGGGTAGTGAAGATAGCATGCTCGCATTTGTTTACGAAACAAACACCAAAACAATTGATTTAATGCATAACGAAACAGTATTTGGCTATGATGATCCAAAATCTGATCGTTTATATACCATGAATAAATTCGTCTCCCCAACCTATACCACCAGTGTGGATGATTTAGGAAAGATTAATATGGGAATTTACGCTGATGAGAATTATCTCAAACTATACTTCTCAGAAGGAGATAATGATTTATCATTAGTGACCACGATTAACATGAGCGATGTCGAATCATGTATCGGTGGAGAAGGAAATGTTGGTAGTGTTCTAGAACTATATCTAGGTTCCGCTTCTGCGAATAAGACAAACTATTTACATTTCGACAATATCGTGTTTTCAAAAGATGTAAACATCTTAGAAATATAAATAAGGAGAATTACTTATGAAAAAACTTGTAGCAACTCTATTATCAGTTGGAACGCTTGCGTGCCTGGGCGTAGCCTTGTTTAATCAAAGACCAGTACAACAAGTTAAAGCGGATCCAGAAGTTCGAGTCATCGCTAATGATTCAGATTTTGCCGCCCTAAAGGCTGATATGGCTTCTGATGAATTGGTAGGTGTTTCCGTTCGTTTAGACGCCGATGTCAATTACGAAGTAACCGCATCTTTGTCTGGCGAAAAAGCGTTCCGTGGAACATTTGATGGAAATGGTCATAGCATCACCGTTTCTTCTACTGCTGGTAATGTCGCTGGTATTGCTGTATTCCGTTCAATTGGTAGCAATGGCACAATTAAGAATCTAACAATTAAAGGTTCACTTTCCGGAACCAATTATATTGGCGGTCTTTCCTGTCGTAATTACGGCACAATTATAAATTGTGTTAACGAAGCGACAATTGCTGCTACTGGACAATATGTCGGCGGAATTACTGGTTTAGCAAATGATGGTGGAAATCAATCCAAGACCGCTTCATTCACAAACTGCAAAAACTATGGTGCTATTTCATCAACTTATTCAACTTCAGCAGCTCTTGGATTGGGTGGTTTGGTTGGTTATGGGTATGGTAGCGTAACAATTAAAGACTCTTCCAATTATGGTTCTGTCTCTGCTGGTACTGTACCATATGGTGTTGGTGGAATCCTTGGAGTTATCAAACCAACATCAGGAAATAACGTCGAATTAACAAACTGCTATAACGGGGGAGATGTTATTGGCGATAGATATGTTGGTGGTATTTTAGGTCACATTGATGGCGATGCCACGTTAAAAGCGGTTTTATCAGGTTGTTTAAATGCTGGCAATATTAATTGTACTAGCACATCAAGTGGCTTTGATGGTCAATTAATTGGAAACGCTAAATCCGCTTCTAATTTTGAACTTTATTCCTCTGCAATTATGGGTAAGTTAACAGCTAATGTCACTACAAACGTCGGACAAGTTATTGGTCGTCCAAAAGCCGATACTTATTCCGGTGTTAACGTCGCAACTACAGCGGGTGTTTCCGATAATGTTAAAGAAGTTATTAAATTAGTTAGAAACTTCGATTGTGAAGCTGATGCTAGTTACAAAGCAGAATTAAATACAGCGCTTGAAAGCTTAACTTCTGATGAAGAAACAATGCTTTCTGGAGTTACCTACTGGGATAAAGCGGAAGGTGCAGATAAAGACTACATCTCTGCCGCAAACTATATCCTCGGATATAGTGCTACACCAAGTAGAATGAATGTGTTAAATAAAAACAATGCATTATTATACATTGTCATTGCTATCTCATTTGTTTCACTTAGTGGATTAGTGATGGTCCTAGTTATTCGCAAAAAGAAAACAAACTTATAATGAGTTTTGTTTGCGGTATTGTTGTGGTGACAATCCAGCATGCAATTTAAAAGATTTAGAGAAAGAATAAACATCGGGGTAACCCAGTTTAAACGCAATCTCACTAATGGCTATACTCGTGGTTAATAACCATGACTTAGCCATTTTTATTTTCTTTTCAATAATATATTGCTGTGGTGATGTGTCGGTTATTTTTAAAAACAACTTTCTTAAATAGATTTCACTGATTGAACACATTTCTGCAAGTTCAGTATTGGTGATTCTTTTATCTAAATTTTCGTTGATATATTTAATGGCGACATCAATTTTATTATCAGATTTTCTTTCACCTATTTTTCTTTCACTAACTAGGATTGAAAGAAGTTCATAGAAAAGAGATTTGGCCTTCGTTTTATGGCCTTCTTCCCCATTATCAAATATATCGATAATTTCTCTACAAATTGAAACATATTTTTGACTATCAACGATGTCTATTGATTGGAAATCAATTTCGCCTTCTAAAATATCAAAATTGATGATGATACATGGACCAAATTCATTGATAGAAAAACGATAGCTAGCACCCTTCTTTAGAATAACTATTTTATTTGGATTCGAAACATAGGATTTGCCTTGATATCTATAGATGGTTTCGCCTTCAATTTTTAAAGCAATTCCATAATAAGATCTAGACTTCATTTGATAGGGAGTCTTTCTCTTTAAATGGTTAATTCCCGCCCACTGAATGTCGGTAATGACTAAATCATCGAAACTGATAAATTTGCTATCCATATATATAAAATGTATCAAAAATGACAAATAAATTCAAAAGCAACATTTCTATATTCTTTTTATTTTAAACATGCTTTTTTATATATTTAGCATTTATTTACCTTATCAATTATTTATAATAAAAGTATATTAATACCTTTTTCGAGGTGAACTTATGAGACTTAAAACATTTTTACTACCCACAGTAGCTGTTTCCTTATTTGGTATGTCCGCAGCTTTTCTTCACTTAGCGGTGAATAAGAACGAACCCATCGCCAAAACAAAAGCTACTGCAGATTTAACGATTTCTAACGATTCTGAATTTGCTGATTTCCTTGCTAATTGCAACGCTAATCTATATGCATATTCTGGACAAGTTGTGGAATTAACTGCTGATGTTAACGCTGTTGTTACTAGTAAACCTGATAATGGTTTTGATGGTGAATTCATTGGTAATGGCCATACAATCAATGTCAGCATCGATTATGATGATACAGCTTCTGGAATTTTTAGAAACCTTTTCAGCAATGCAAATTTCCATGATGTAAATTTTACAGGTACAGTAGTCAGTCGTACATACGCTTCACCATTATGTGTTTATAACAATGGTTTAGTCGAAAACGTTTCTTCATCAATCACCATTAACTTATCTTCATATGGTTATGTCGGTGGTATTCTTTTTAGAAATAATAAAACTGGTACAATTAATAATTGTAAATTTACAGGTTCTCTTGCCTCACACGCTCGTGCTGGTGGCATCGCTTGTGAAAACGAAGGCATTATTTCTAATTGTTTAAACGAAGGAACAATAACAACCCTTACAGATAACTTTGCTGGCGGCATTGTTTCCGTTGCTGGTAATAGTTCATTTATTAATAACACAATTACTTCTTGTGTTAATAAAGGCACCATTCATGGTGCAAACCACGATGTGGGTGGAATTGCCGGTTTTGCTTACAGTAACAGCAAAATCACATATTGTTCAAATTATGGCGCTGTTTCATCTGCCGGTTCTGCAACCGGAAGATCTGATGGTGGCATTGTCGGAAGAATTAATGGTGCCGCAGGTAGCGTTGCTGGTGCATCTACATGTGTTAATTATTGCTATAATGGTGGCGATGTTAGCTCCAACTTCATTTCTGGCGGTATTATCGGAATGATAAATAGTGGTGCTGCTCCAGTGGTCTCCCTTGTTGGCAATTTATCAAGCGGTAAACTCACTAATTCTGCGACCACAAATGTTGGAACCTTTATCGGTTGGGCCAATTCAAACACTATTTCAATTACAGATTCTTGGGCAATCGGTGAATTAAATGCCTCTGGTGCAAACGCGAAAAATGGTATCGGTGGTGGTTCAGCTGCTGGTACAGGAACATCCAAAATTAATGGTGTTAGCAACGAATGTCGTGAAGTCATTCAAAAGATTAGAGAATATGATTGCAAAGCAATCACTGGATTCTCCACACTCTATAATGATTTGGCTTCTAATGAAAAAACGATTCTCGGTGAACTCAATTATTATGATGATTTAAATACATATTCAATGAAGACTTATGCCGAAGCAGCGGAATACATTATCAATGATCAAGCTCATGGTCTTCATACTGGATTAATCCAAATCAATAATAACAATGCGGTTATTATCATTGTAACCGCTTGTACAGTTGTGTTATCTCTAACAGCGGTACTACTTATTATTCGTAGAAAGAAACATGAGGCGAACATCTAATTATTTAAAAATTAGTTTTATTACCTTATTCGCATTCGGTTTATGCTCGTGCGATGGGAAGGGGGGCAAATACCCACCTTCTTTATCTTTTGTGCAAGATGAAGTAACGGTTATTAGACATAATCAATTCGATATTTCATCTTTATTAAGTTATAAAAACATCGTTAGCGACATAAATTATTCCGTAAAAGATAATAGCGACATTATCTCTTTAAACGGCAATACTTTGACCGCAGAAAAAGTTGGTCAATGTGAATTATTAGCGACTTATGAAAATGTCAGCGACAGCATCTTAGTCAATGTCATTTCTAAAAAACCCAATATTCAATATTCCACGAACGATTATGAATTTGATATTACTCAAGGATATTTTAATCTTTTAGATTATGTCTCTTTTTCTTCCCCTAATGTGACGATGTCATTAACTTCAGAAAGAACTGACTATTCTTTTGAAGAAGGAAGAATTACATTCTCATCATTAGGCAATTACACATTCTCTTTGACCATCACTGAAGAAGGTGAAAAAAGCGATGCATATAACTTCTTAGTTTATGTTTATGATTCATTGATGCTCAGTGGTCATGGAACAGTGGAAGATCCTTATTTAATTTCTAATGCGGAAGATTTAAAGAAATTAAGTGATTCTGTTTTAAATTACGCGAATCTTAAGGATAAATATTTCTTACAAACTAATGATATCGATATCAGTGAATACTCTAATTGGCAGCCAATTGGTACATTAGGTATTCCTTTTGAAGGTATCTATAATGGTGACAATAAAGAAGTCACCGGTTTACAAATTGAAACATATGAATCCTGGCAAGGCTTATTTGGCTTTGTTTCTGGAACAATTAAGAACTTAACTGTCAGAGGGAACGTTAATATTCTCGGAACTGATAAATATGTTTATTTCCATTCCTTTGCCGCAGGTGTCTGTGGCGGCATTTATAATGATGCGTTAATCAGTAACTGCACAAATTATGTCAATGTCCATGGCCACGCATATGTCGGTGGTATTTGTGGTGGCATCGCTAGAAGCGATGAAATGATTGTCGGAAGAGAACAATCGGAAATTATCAACTGCAAAAACTACGGCACAATTACTGGTAACGATGAATATGCATTAAATGAAAGTGCGATGTATTTCGGTGGTATTTGTGGTGAATCATTAGGTATTCTTACCGGAAATATCAATTATGGAACCGTGACAGTTACAGGCACCAAAACTAGATATATCGGTGGTGTCTGTGGTCTTGGATATATCATTTATAAATATGGAATGTATAAAGATGAAGATTTTGAAATTTATGCGAATAATGACAATATCAACTACGGTGCAGTCACAGGATATCACTCCGTCGGTGGCGTCTTTGGTGGAAGCGTCTTACCAAGCCATAATTGTTTAAATTATGGTAAAGTCACCGCGAACGTCTGTGCGGGTGGTATCAGTGGACTTAATGGAACCTCTTCCGTAAAAGAAAATGACTATTCTGTATCCTTATTAGAAGGATGTACTAATTATGGTGAAGTATATGCGATCAATCGATATGCTGGTGGCATTACTTCCTTCTCCTATTTTGATGTGAGAAATTGTGTCAATAAAGGTCACATTCATGGCGGAGAAAGCGTCTACGGTGTCGGTGGTATCGTCGGATATAACGATTCTGGTGATGTCACAAATTGTATTAATGAAAAAGAAGCTATCGTGACCGCAGCTACGAGAGTGGGCGGCGTCACTGGTCAATTGGTGACTGGCACAATGAGTAATTCCTTTAACTTCTCCACGGTGACAGGAACATCTCAATATATCGGTGGTGTTTCTGGCGTACTAGGTAATGACACAAGTGCTGCGAAGATGAATCACTGCACAAATTATGGCAACGTTGTTTGTACTAGCGAAGTGTCATTGAGAGCCAGTAATGGCAACAGCGTCGGTGGTGTCGTGGGCTTTGCTTATAGCTATGAAGGCACCGAGATGACATATTGTTATAACTTCGGAAATATTTCTAGTATTTGTGCGACAGGTGGAATCATCGGTTTTTATAAAACCGGTGGTAGCCCAACCCTCCATCATTTATATAACATCGGTAACGTTGTTACTACAGCTGGAACTGATGGCGCAAGTTATTGCGGACATGTCGGTGGCATTGTCGGTATGTTAGGTACCGGAATTAATCTTTCTTATGTTTATAACATGGGAAATGTTTCCGGTAATGGCGGTCAAACAACGAATTACTGGAGAGGCGTTGGTGGTATCGTCGGTAGTTTTTATGCCGGAACGATAAATCACGCTTATAATTTCGGAAATGTGACCGCAAGCATGATGGTTGCTGGTATTGTCGGCTATTCCCAAAACAATCCGTCAAAAGTAATTACAAATTGTATAAGTGGTGGAACAATCACTGGAAGTTCCGCGAATAATAGCGGTGGTATTCTTGGTAGAGGCAATTACACAACAATTTCAAATTGTTATTCCTTTGCTTCTGTTACACCAAGTAACTCCCACTCCATGATTTATGGCACAAATAATAGTGGTTCATCCACAAACAATACTTCTTATTCTGATACTGCTTCGATCAATGACTTATTAAAAGTTATCTTTTCCATTAATGTTTCTACGAAAGCAGAAGCCCAAGAGGTTTTAAATACTATCACTTCTTTAGAAGGATCATTAAATGATAGAGACAACGCTATTTTGTTATTAAATGGCGATGAAGATAAAACATTTGCTACCTTAGTTAGCGAAGCTAAAGAAGCATTAAATGAAATTATTAATGGAGGTGAATTATGAAATTATCTAAATTTTCTCCATTATTAGTCTTTGGTTTATTAATACCTTTAGCCATTAATTTATCTCCTAATAGCAAAGAAGTTAAAGGAACGGAATTAAGTTATGATGACCTTCTTTTAGCGCAGCCTCGAACCATTAATGGCAATTATACATATCAAGAGATTTCTAGACTCCATATGGATTCAAGTGAAATCGTCTATTATGACATTTCTGACTCTACAACATCCTCTATTACATATGGACATGGTTTTGAAAACAAAGGCATTGGTTCATCTTATTATTTAGAAACTCCTGGTGGTGGTTATAAAACTTCGATGAGAGCAAGAACCATTTGCAATGATGATTTATCCGCAAGTAGTGGCTTATTGTTCTATGCTGATTTATCAGAGCTTAAAGCCGCAAGTGGTACTAAAATAAAAGTGGGTCTTGGTTTAATCATGATGGATTCTAAAGAAGAACCTCCATATTCCGAAGGATTATTTGATTCTTCTGTTTATACTGGTCACTTTAGACACTTCTTCCTTTTAAATAATAAAGATGCTTATTATTACGATATCTTTGATGGAGAATTTAAATCCACAACCACAAAAGATAAATGTGTCCTTATCGATGAAGGATTTAAGGGATGGATTTATGTGCCATTTACTTCCTATGCCTGGGATACACGTAAAGGTGATGCATATTCATTTGCTAACACCGCATTTGGCGAAGGATATAACTGGTTGAACTATACTCACTTCTTAGTGAAAAACGTCAAGGGTGATGATACTCAATCAAGAGTGTGGTTTGATGAAATGGTGTTCGTCAAGAAACTCACTTTAGCCAGTAAGAACTTCACTCATAAATATGATTTAAGTGCAACCTGTTCCACAGTGGGTGGTGAAGTCTATCAAGATGATGCAACCAGCAATTATCAAATCAAAAACGCTACCAGTAAACTTGAACACGATTATTCCTATATCAAATTTAAAGATGGTGCGATTGGTAAATGCTCACATTGTAATGATTTAATCTTTACCACTGATAGTGATATCGTTAATGCCGCTTCAACAGGTGATACAAGTAATTATGTCGACGTTCATTTCCATTACGGAAAAGATTTAGAAAAAGAAGAAGTGGTTATTGTTAATAAGAATCGCAAAGTTGAAAGATGGAAAGAACCGCGCATTGAAAGAATCACTAAAGACGATGGCTGGAAATATGACTTCTCCGCTTGGAGTCAAACCGATGTCATGTACCAACCAAAAGATCCAAAGAACACAAACCATAATCAAGAGACTCATTATTATGCAAAATATCTCATTGAGTCTTATGACAATGTTAAATATTCTCACGTTCCTAACTTAATGGCCATCAATGGTGGTAGATATAACATCACCGCCGCTAATACGGGCAAGATTGTGATGAATGGCAACTCCAACTTCTCCCTTGCTTACAACACTGTTAGTGACTTTGCATTACGCGGATTACCACTTATCAATAATGCCTGTGCGGGTGGCTCAACATATGACTATTATTGGTATTCTGATCAATTAGTTATTGCTTATAAACCAAAGATTTTAGTCTTTAATTTAACTACGAATGACCAAGCATATTGGAGCATGTCAGAAAAAGATATTATCGATATGACTGATCGTTACATTAAGCGTGTCCATCAATTCTTACCGGATTGCCAAGTCGCGATTGTTAACGCTTCTCCATTACCAGGAAGAAGTGAAATGTTTACGACTATAGAGAGGTTAAATAAATCGATGGCCAAATACGCTGATAAATATGATTATACTTACTACATCGATACATACGATTTTGTCTATCAAAGAATGCTCGAATATCCTGATGGTTGGGAATTCTGGACTCACATGGATACCGATACCTTATCAACATGGATGAATATGATTGCTGATGGCATTATGCAGATAGTTGTAGAAAAGGGGATTACGTTCTAATGAAAAGATCAATAATGACATTAATTAAATCCCTTATCGCCGTCTCGGCTATTTTTGCCATATCTTCATGTAAATCCCCGCAAAAGTCGGATAAATATCATGATTATGTAGCAAAAGTGTCCTATTTAGCAACCTTCAATACTCAGGGTGGATCTGCGGTTGAAAGTCAATATTTTGATGTGATTAACGAGATGCCAATCTCCTCGAAAAAAGGCTTCGCATTAAAGGGTTGGTATATCGAATCTGAAGCTAATTTAGTGACCTTCCCTTACACGTTGAATAAGGATACAGCATTTAATGCTTCTTGGGAAAAAGCGACCTATTCTTGTGCCTTTGATACTGATGGTGGAACACAAGTTGAAACAATCGTTGGTGTGAGCGTGATTAATGAGTCGCCAATAACCACAAAAGAAGGTTATGAGTTCGTTGGTTGGCATATCGATAGCGAAATGCTTGATGAGATTGTTTCCTTCCCGTTAGTTTTAACTGATAACATTACTTTATATGCTGAATGGAAGAAACAAGAAATCACTCCACATGGTGAACTTTTAGCGGTCGCTAAAGTCGACGCTATGGAATCAAAATCTTACTGGTCCTTTGAATATTTAGATGAAAACCTTCATGTCCACGCAGAGGTGAGTGATCCATTCCTTTATACCTATTACACTAACGCTGGTATGAATGATAATGTTGAAATAGTTTTAACACCAGAAAATAGAAATTATTCTGCTGGATATATCGCAGGTAATACATATCACTTCTTATGTGATGCGGATGGTAAAGGATATTATAATTTTGCAACCAGTGCTTATGAGATGAGTGGCGATTCACCAATTCCATCTAGCTGCTATATTGATGGAAGAGCAGCTTTATTAGATGACGATGGATTTAATGGCTTTATCGTTGATTTCTATATTGCTTACTCTCTCTTCGGATTAAATAGAACATCCGCTTTAAATAATATGACCATGACTGTCGGTATGAGAAATACCAATTCTTATACCGCGACTAATTGGGGTGCGCCTTTATATAATGATTACTTATCATGTTGGTCTTGGTCATTATTAAAAGAAGATGGCACATTTGAAGGAACAGATGTTGATGCTTCCGCAGTCATCGTTGGCGGTAGTAACTTCGCCATCGCTAATTACCATGATATCAATACCACATTATCAGCGAATAATACCTTCGTTTATTCTAGAGAAGATGAATTAGAGAATTGGGAAAACGAAGCAAAGAACGTCTCGTTATATAATGCTGATAAGATTATCTTAAATATCGGAAGATACGATTATTATAAAGGTGACCTAACTAATGATGAATTAGTCACCGCAGTCATTGATTTTGCGAAATATTATGTGACCGCTTTCGGTGCTTCTAATATTTATGTGACATCAATTGAGCCTTTGAAGAATTTCGTGACGAGTTTATCTAAACTTCAAACGATCAATAACAACATCAAGAATCAATGTTTAGCCAATGGTATTAACTATATTGATACTTATTCATTGTTCGTTACTGGTTCAACGTTAAAGACGGAATACTTTAGTAATAACTTCGTATTCTCCTCTTCAGGATTTGAAGTCTATTACGATTTAATTAAAACTTATCTATAAGAGATGGAAGTTAATTCCATCTTTTTTTCTTATTGAGATTAGAAATTTCTAATCTTTTTTATAAGTGTGATATGATTAACACATGCAAGATATTTATCTCACCTTTGAATTTTATAAAATCAAAGAAGCTATAAAAGAATATTCCAAGACGGAAATCGGTAAAGAGAGTATCGATTCTTTGAAGATGCTTTCTTCAAATAAAGAAGTTGTTGAATCTTTATCTGATTTAAATGAAATGATTAGTATCGTCAATCGTTTTGGAGTAATGCCGATATCGACAAGTGCGAATGCTTTATATCTTATCGATATGGCCAAGAAAACTGCTTTATTAACTCCTCGTGATTTTAATTTAATCGCTAATGATATAACTACCAGTAAAAACATCTTAAAGTTCATCGATAAAATCGATGTCTCATATCCACGCATTAAAGGAAAGGTTGAAACGTTTGAAGATTTATCTTCATTAGAAAAAGAGATCCATAGGATCATCACTCCATCTTTAACAGTTTCTGATAAAGCTTCTCCGGAATTAAAAGAGATTAGAGATAAAATTCGTCGATTAGAAACTTCCTTACAACAAAAAGTCGCTTCTTTATCTTTGACTTATAGCAAATATTTAAATGATGATAACGCTACAATTAGGGATGGTCATTTTGTCTTACCCGTTAAAACAGTCGATAAGAGTCATGTCTTAGGTATTGTCTATGACATTAGCGATTCTGGAGCAACCACTTTTATTGAACCGATGGAGATTGTTCAAATTAACAATCAATTAACATCTTTAAAAGTGGAAGAAAACGAAGAAGTGAGAAGAATTCTCAAAGCCCTTACCGCTTTAGTGTTATTGCAAGAAAAAGAGATTATTCATAACAACGCAATTATCGGTCAATTAGATTTTTTGATTGCTAAGAGTTTATACGCTAATGAAATTAATGGTGTGATTGCTGATAATACACCAGAACAAGTCATTGTTTTAGCGCAAGCTAGACATCCACTTATCAATAAAGATAAAGTGGTGGCTAATTCTTATACACTCAATCAAGAGAAGAGAATCGTCATTATTTCTGGTCCTAATGCTGGTGGTAAGACTGTTAGTTTAAAGACGGTTGGCTTATTAGTGTTGATGAATCAGTGTGGGTTAGCGGTGCCAAGTGAAAAAGCAACACTCGGATATTTTAAAAATATCTATGTTGATATCGGTGACAATCAATCGTTAAGTGATAATTTATCGACATTCTCCGCACATATGAATCAAATTGGAGAGATCACTCAAAAGGTTGGAAACAAAGATTTGGTTCTTATTGATGAATTAGGTACTGGAACTGATCCGAGAGAAGGTGAAGCTCTTGCTTTATCGATTGTTAAATATCTAGAAAATAAGAATTGTTTGGCAATGATATCTAGTCACTTTTCAGCATTAAAAGAATATGCTTTCTTAAGTCAATCTATTGATAATTCCTCAATGGTATTTGATGAAGAAAAACTTCTTCCAACATATAAATTTAGACAAGGCGCTCCTGGAATGAGCTACGCCTTAGATGTTGCCAGTCGATATGGAATATCTCTAGATATAGTGCAAAATTCTAAAGCCTTTTTAGCGGAATCTTCCACGAATGAAACCAATGAACTTCTTTCGATACTACAGAAGAAATTGGATGCAGCGAATAAGCTTGAAGAAGAATTAAAGAAAAAACAAAGAGAACTCGATTCATTAGGAAAGAAACTCGATAGCGACGAGAAACTTTTAAAAGAAAGAAGAAATAAACTTTTAGAAGATGTCAAAGACGAAAAACAACAAATCATCGATAAGGCCAAAAAAGATGTCGATGAAATTATCGCTGTTTTAAGTAAAGATGGAACTAAACTCCATGAAGTCATTGAATTAAAGAAACAATTAGAGGATTTACAAGATTCGCCAGATGCGATTGATTATAATGAAGAAATTATTAGTGGTGACTATGTCTCTATTCCTTCATTAAATATTAATGGTAGGGTAATGAGAGTTAATGGAAATAAGGCTAGAATTAATGGTGATACTGGATTATCTTTTGATGTTGATATTTCTAAATTACACAAGATTAACGCTCCCAAAACATCCGCGGTGAAGAAGAGCTCTAATCCGATTGATTTATCTTTAGGCACAAATGTGTCATTAGAACTAAACATCATTGGTATGCATGTTGAAGAAGCAAGTATTGCTTTAATTAAATATATTGATAGCTGTCGTCTTAAACATTTCAAACAAGTACGCATTATCCATGGCTTTGGATCTGGTGCTTTAAGAAAGATGACGAGAGATTATTTAGATAAACAAAACGATTTATCGTATCGTCCTGGCGATGGAAGTGAAGGTGGCGGTGGTGCTACTGTGGTGATTTTCAAATGAACGAGAAAATCAAAACTTTAATCGCTAATCTTAAACACTTACCCGGTGTTTATTTGATGCATGATAAAGATGACAATATTATCTATGTTGGCAAAGCCAAAGATTTATATAAAAGGGTCAGTCAATATTTCCTAAGGCCACAAGCTGGTAAGGTTTTTAAAATGGTACAAAATGTCGATTATTTTGAAACCATTATTACCGCGAATGAAAAAGAAGCTTTGGTTTTAGAAATGAATCTCATTCAAAAATATTATCCTCGGTACAATGTCTTATTGAAGGATGGCAGTCATTATCCTTATATTGCTTTAAAAAAGAAGGGCGATCCTCTTTTAGTTATTAAAAGAAATAATAAGGATAAGAATTATGATTATTTCGGTCCATTCCCTAATAGTGGTGCTGCTTATCAAACTATATCCTTATTAAATAAAGTATTTCCTATAAGGAAATGTCAGACATTACCTTCTTCAACTTGTCTATATTATCACCTCGGTCAATGTTTAGGACCGTGCGTGAATAAAATTGAAGAAAGCATTTTTGACAGCATGAGAGAAGAAATCAAATCTTTCATGAGAGGCAATAATCAAAAACAAAAAGCGGAAATCAAAGAAAAGATGTTGATTGCCAGTGAAAATCTCGAATTTGAAACTGCTGGGGAATATAAGAAAATATTAGATGCGATTGAACATATTAATGTCCAACAAAATGTCGAAAACAGCGATAAAAAAGATCGCGATATCTTTGCTTTTTCTACCAGAAATGGCTATCTCGCTCTAGCGGTCTTATGCTACCGTAAAGGACTACTACTCGGTAAACAAGTATTCATCGTTGAAGAATTCGGTGATAGTGAAGAAGAAGTTGCTGATTTAATGCTCCAGTTCTATCAGAAATATCCAACGCCTAATGAAGTGGTTATCAATAATGAAACTGTCATCGATTTCTTAAGTGATTTAATCGAAGCGGCAGTTGTTAATGTTACCAAAGGCAAAGTTCATGAATTAATCATTAATGCGAAAGAAAATGCTGATAATGCTTTAGATGAATATTTCTTATCCGCTAGACTTGATTCTAATAAATTAGAAATGTTGGAGAAATTAGGTAATATCATCGATATTCCTACCCCTCTTCATATTGAATTATTCGATAATTCTCACCTTCAAGGTTCTTTCCCTGTCGGTGCGATGGTGGCCTTTATTAATGGAGAACCCGCGAAGAAACTTTATCGTCGTTTCTTAATTAACCATGATGAAGCAAGAGATGATTTAGCGAGCATGAAAGAAGTTGTCTATCGCCACTATAAAAGACTGGTGGATGAAGAGAAGAAACTTCCAGATCTACTTTTAGTAGATGGTGGATTAAATCAAATCAATGCCGCGGCTTTAGCCCTTTTGGAAGCGGGCGCTAATGTTCCTCTATTTGGCTTATATAAAAATGATAAACACCAAACCGCAGGATTAATCGATGGAAGTGGTAAAACATATGAATTAGATGATAAGAATCTCTTCTTTTTGCTTACTAGAATGCAAGATGAAGTCCATCGTTTCGCTATTTCATTCCACAAAGAAAAGAGAAATAAGGCTTTGAAAGCATCAATATTAGATGATGTTCCGGGTCTTGGTGATAAAAGGAAAGATATGCTTTATCGTGCTTATCCAGATTTAGATAGTTTAAAAAATGCCTCGATTGAAGACTTTTCACAAATACTTCCTAATGAGGTTGCCGCCGCTTTATATAATAAACTTCATAAATAACTTGAAATAAGAACATAGTTTGCTCTATCATATTTAAGCGCAAAAAGCGTAACACGCCCTCGTAGCTCAGTTGGATAGAGCAACTGCCTTCTAAGCCGTAGGTCAGGCGTTCGAGTCGCCTCGAGGGTACCAGGTTATATGA
>JBGULD010000053.1:0-11948 GCA_045114745.1 Bacilli bacterium | reverse complement strand
AATCCTGATGTCATGGAAGAGCTTGAAAAGAAAATCAAAGAAGCCGGTCCAAGCGAACAACCACAAGATTAATAAGAAGCACTTCGGTGCTTTTTATTTTATAAATAAAATAAGACCATTATGGTCTTATTCAATTTGTTCAGTTTTCTTTTTGATTGGTTTGTGGAAATTTAACCAAATCAATAACGTTACTTGTGCAGGTATACCCACTAGGAATATCGGCCAAATATTACCTGCTAGATACGATACATATATAGCTGCGGATGTGGACCAGATAAATAATGACCACAAGATAAAGAAGAATAATCTGTTTTTGAAATAAGTTCTATTAAAGACAACAAGAATAATACAACTAACAGGAACGGCCCAAACAAAGGATTGCCATAATGGATTGACCTTTTTTAATAATGTATAAACAAAGATCATCGTAGCGATCATCCAAGGGATAGACGTCACTAAAGAAGTAATAGCAATTTGGTTGCTTCTGACTAGTTTGCTATTTTTCTTGATGTATTTTTCGTTATCTTCATGGGTGAGATAGTCTAAAGTGACACCATAGAATTCACATAAATTGTATAAAACTTCGACATCAGGAAGGGTTTCTCCACTTTCCCATTTTGAGACCGCTCGATCGGTATAATTAAACATTTCCGCGAGCTTTAATTGGGTCAAACCTTTGCGTTTTCTGAGTTCTGTCAAGTTCTTTCCAATGAGTTTTCTTAAATCTTCCATCGCTAATAAAATATGCCCAAAAACCCTTTATGTCTAGCATAAAATGGCCAAACTCTATTTTTAAGAGAGTCATTTTTCTTAACTCAATTTTGAATACATTCATCAATTCAGTGCGTATATACGCGAATTAAATAGAATTAAAAGGCTGTGAAAAATTTGAAGCAAGAAAAAACAGTGACAATGGAAAATAAGGAATCAAATCCTAAGAGCAAGAAGAAGATCAGTAAGAAAAACATCATCCTCTACTCAGTAATCGGTGTGGTCGGTATCACGCTTAGCGCTGTTGGTGGTGTCTTACTTGGAAGAAACCTCTTCAAACAAGATGCTTATGCAGGCTTAGATATCAATAATGCCGAAGTCGACTATAACGAAGTCTATGCCAGATTCAAAACTTCTAACGCAAATAGTTACTTTGAAGACTTCAGTCATGTAGAACTAGCTAATATCTCCCTTCTGAAATGTAGTGAAGTGAATAACTTCTACACAATCACTAATGGAAGTGTTGAGGCCGCGGGTGTTAAACAAACCATCCATGGCACAACGATTAGAGATGGTGATAACTATTTCGAAGAATCAATATCATCTTCCTCATTTGTGAAATCCACGAACCGCTTCTATCAAAATGACGAGGGAGTGAAATGGCATAAAGGAAAATATGTTGACCTTGATGGTGGAGATTATTCAAACCCTAAAACCACAGATTATACGATTGATGAATTTGATGATACTTGGGGCAAATCTCTAAAGAGAGCGTGCATCTATATCGTCTCTAATAAGTCTTGTCTCAATAGCACGATGACTAAGACTGAAGATGGTAATTATGAAATAAGTCTTGATTTAGATCCGACATTATCAGTCTTAAGATATGTCAAACAAATGGTGATGACCGGTGGACTTAGCGAAGCTCCAGTCTTCCATAGTGTGAATCTCACATTCATCGTTGATAAAGATGTGAACCTCTTAACATTTAAGACCTATGAAGTATATGACGTTCATATGGTCATAGATGCGAAGAATTCTAAAGGTTCCTTAACACAAGAATTTAAATATGAAAAACGTGACATTCCGGATTTAACGGATGCGACGAATTATAAATAAGAAAGGATAGTTGAATATGAAAAAGTTTATTAAAACAAGCGGAATATTTACCGGTGTATTTGCATTATCTTTTGGTATTGCCTTAGCAACTCAATACAAATCCCCTAAAAAGAATGTAAAAACTAATATCGCTGCTGATAACACTTTGCCAGATAATGATAGACCACTTTCCGATAAACAAAGAGTGCTTAATTCATTATTAGATATTAAAGCCTTTGAACTCGATGGTGATGTTTCTATTATCGCTACAGATAACACAACAGTGGGTTTAGACTTCTCTGGAAAAGGTGATTTATCCGATTTAGACAATATCAAATTACAAGGTAAGATTGATGTCGCTTTAGATAGCGCTCATCTTAAAGCGAACTTTGGTTATTTTGATGGAGAAATCTTCTTTGATTACAACGAATCATATTTCCGTTTGGAAACCACAAAAGTCTTAGACTTTATCGACATGTTACCAACATATGGTATGAATATCTCTATTCCTAGCGAAATCGAAAACCTCGATTTAGGAATGGTGGAGTCATATGTCGAAGGAATGTCTGAGAAACAATTAACACCTGATGGAAATAATTACTATTTCACTTTAGAAATCGGTGAAGAACATAAGATTCCTCTTTATATCATTACCGACTTAGATTTGAACTTTGAAGGTGTGAGAACTGGAACGATTGATTACGAAGGCATGATCTTCAAACTCAATGCGAAATTAAAAAGAGTGAATACCGTTCTTTTAGAAAATCCGAAAGAAGACGCTGCGACATACGCTAAATATCAAGACTTCTCACCTGCATTTAAATTATTTGATGGTTTATATGCTTTAACTTCTCAAAAGAAGAACACCATTAACGCGGACTTAAGAGTTCGTAAATACGAAGAAGTCGGTGGTGTCCAAGTGGCAAAAAATGTCATCGGTACAAACTTAGACCTTACCTATGATTTAGAAAGTAAAGAACATTTATATGCCTTAGAAGGTAAAGTTGTTGGTGAAAGAGAAGATGAAAATAACAATATTATTGTTACTGAAGTCCCATATAGCTTCGCTTTATATCAAAAGAGTATCTATGCTCACTATGGTGATATCGCTATTAAAGTACAAACCGATAGCTTAAGCGCTTTACTCGAATACATCTTAGAAAAGATTGGTGATGAAAAGATTTTATCTTTAGTGGAATCCTTCACATCCACAATGTCAGCCAGTCAAATTACTGACATTGTCGCTAAAGCTAATAACTTATTAGGAACAGTAGTTCTCACTTCTGATGAATTAGGAATTAACTTAAATACTTCTAACTTCTCCACAACCAAAACTGATGAAAATGGAAATGAAGTTGATAAGTTGAAACTTACAGATACTTATGTGTCTATTAAATTCAATCCTAATAGTGGTGCTCTTGAATCCATTAGTTTAATGAACTTTGGTATCAATAATTATGAAGGTGATTTAGTCATTACCTTCCCAGGATATAAAGGTTTCGCTTTAGATAACGTTAATTATCAAAGTATCGACCATTTATTCCCAGCAGTGGCCTTATACGATCTTTATAAAGATATGACACAATTCAGAATTGAATTCGACGCCACAATTAGTAAAGATTCAACCTTAGATGAAAACAATAATGTTGTTAATTATAACGACATTACCATCGATGGTGGCCTTCAATTTGAATTAGATCCTTTAAGAGGACAAGATGAACACATCAATGTTGGTTATGGCTATGGCGATTTACAAATCGTGGACCGCAAAAACGTCAAACACAACATCAAAGCGGATATGAAGAATGTTAATGAAATTCTTCTTTCCTACTCCACAGTCATCGGCGATACAAAGCGTGACAACAACACCGACCCAATGAATGTGAAGTTCAAAATCCAAACCCTCAAAGATTTAGTGGAAGTCGTCTCTGAACTCGTTAAGAATCCAGATGACCACTTAAACGAAATCATGGGTGCCTTATTAAATAAAACATCCTCCATGCCTATTGAAGACATTATGGCGGGTGATTACTTACAATTATTAACCACAAATATTGTCAACCGCTTCGAAGTTGGTTCCGATTATGTGGAAATCGATATCGGATTAGATATTCTTTCTATGGCGGATACTTCATTCACCATTAGAATTGAACTTAATCCAACCGCGGACGGTGAAGGTTTCACAGGCTTAAAAGCTCTCAAGATTAGCAACCTCTCATTTAACGGTTTAAATATCGAATTTAATGCATATCTCAAGGATTTTGATGCAAATTTAGAATCAACACGCTTATCTCCAGCGGAAGAATATATTGACTTCTCTGACTTAAAAGTGTTGTTACAATTAGGCATCAATACATCCAAAAATAACTACTATCACTTCAATGCGGAAGCTAAATTAGTCTTCACATTAGGTGGACAGTTCAACTTCGACATCAAAGAAATCCCAATCGATGTCAAGGTTTGGACCAAGAAAGGTGATGTCAAAGTATCTGTCGATATTGATCCAGTACCTGTGATGACCTTATTTAGTAAGAATAGTAGTGCGGATGACCGTGTGGCGCATATCTATTACCACGATAAAGTGTTCTACGTGAATAGAACTGAAACATTCAAGAAATTATCTTGGACTGGATATAAGACCCACTTCGTTGAACACGCTTCTAAATATCACACTGATGAATTCTTCGAAAATATTATTACCATCCTCTGCGATGATGTCCTTGGATTGAATAGCTTAATCATGTCTATCATCAATAGCAGCGTAAAGAAGAATAATACCGAAGATTATCAAATGAAATATGAGAACATCTTAAATGACTTCTTATATTCCAAGAGCGGTCATTACTTCTACTTCGATATCAACTTAGTGGAACTCACAAATAATGACCAATTAGAAACCCTCAATGTCAAAGTCTTAACCGATAACAGTAACACCAACTTAACTGGTGCGAATGTCAACTTAGGTATTTCCTTAGGTATCGGTATGGGCATTAGAATTGAACTACAACTCAATCTTGCTGATGCGAACTTAGTCGCTGATTCAAATAATGACTTAGTTGCACTCAATGCCTTTGAAGAAAGAATGGCGTCATATAACTTCGGAAGAAACGAAGACGTTGATACGATTCTCTAATTAACTCACAAGCACTTATTCATACGAGTAGGTGCTTTTTTATTTGATAAATATTTGCGCATGTATATATAATTTATACGTACCCGTCGGAAGGTACTTACCTATATATTCTCATTCGAGAACTTTATTATCAGGCATTGCCTGTAAATATACATTTAGATCCTTACCCCTACGGGAATACTAGGGATTTTTAGGTAATATAGTTATTTCTTATAACTATTTTTGGCCTAGTGGCTATAGAAAGGAATACTATATGATAGTATTATTTGATGCTATGACTGTAGTGTTACCAATAATTTGCGCGATTGCCGGCATTCTTTTAGGTGCGGCCATTATTTTGTTTATTCCAGTCTTCAAGAAGTCTAGAGCGAACAAAAATGCTCAAAAAATTATTCGTGACGCAGAGATCAAAGCGGAACACATTACCAAGAACGCACAGCTCGATGGCAAACAAGTTGTGTATGAAATGAAACAAGAAGCCAACAAAGAAATTCACGAGAGAAAACAAGAAGTTCTCAATCAAGAAAACAAACTCTCACAAAGAGAACAAAGTATTGATCGTCGTGATGCTGCCTTATTACAAAAAGAGACTGCTTTAGAGCAAAAGAACGAAGTATTAAATCGTCGTCTCAAAGATTTGGATAAGAAAGAAAACGACCTACAAGAGAAGATTGATAGCATTATCAGCGAACTTGAAAAAGTCTCTCAAATGTCCACTCAACAAGCCAAGGATGAATTAATGGCGAGAGTGGAAAGTAAGATCAGTGTGGAAATCGCTGCTTACATTAAAAACAAAGAAGAAGAAGCCAAAGAAACCGCGGATGAAAAAGCGAAAGAACTTCTCGGTATGGCATGCGCGAAATACGCACAAGATGTCACCACCGAAAGAACTGTTTCTGTCGTTGCTTTACCAAGTGATGAAATGAAGGGAAGAATTATCGGTCGTGAAGGTCGTAACATTCGTTCCTTAGAACAATTATTGGGTGTTGATTTAATTATTGATGATACCCCAGAAGTTATCACCATTAGTTGTTTCAATCCAATTAGAAGAGAAATCGCTCGTATGTCCTTAGAGGCCTTAATTAAAGATGGTCGTATTCAACCAGGACGTATCGAAGAAATCGTCGAAAAATGTAAGAAAGAAATCGATGAAACCATCCATAAGACCGGTCAAGAAGTGGCCTTCAAACTTGGTTTACCAAGAATCAATAAAGAATTATTAGACTATGTGGGTCGTTTAAAATACCGCACCTCCTATGGTCAAAACGCTTTAGACCACTCCATCGAAGTGGCAACCTTAACCGGTACCATGGCAGCGGAACTCGGCTTAGATCAAAACTTAGCGAAGCGAGCTGGCTTATTACATGACATCGGTAAAGCCGTTGACTTTGAAGTTGAGGGCAGCCATGTAGAATTAGGCTCTCGATTAGCGAAGAAATATGGCGAACCAGATGTGGTTATCAATTCTATTGAATCTCACCATGGGGATGTTCCTGCGAAATCCATTATCGCTAACTTAGTGCAAGCGGCTGATACCTTATCCGCAGCTAGACCTGGTGCTAGAAGCGAAATGCTTGAAAACTACATCAAGAGAATTGAACAACTCGAAGAGATTTGTAAATCCTATGATGGTGTTTATCAATCCTACGCTTTACAATCCGGACGTGAATTACGCGTTATGGTTATCCCAGATAAAATCGATGATGTCGGTGCCTTTAAGTTAGCACGTGATATCAAAGAGAGAATTGAAAATGAAATGACCTATCCAGGTCAAATTAAAGTTTCCGTCATCCGCGAATACCGCGCAGTGGAAACCGCGAAATAGAAATATTTCATAGAAAGATTACTAATTTGAAAATCCTATTTATTGGTGATATCGTCGGTCGTATTGGTCGACGTCTAATCAAAGAAAAACTTCCGTATTTCATTGAGAAATATGATATTGATTTTGTTATTGCTAACGGAGAGAACGCTACTCACGGTAAAGGCTTAATCAAACATCACTATGATGAATTAATCGATGCTGGTGTAGATGTTATTACCTTAGGTAATCACTTTAATTCGAAAAGCGAGATTACTAAATATATCGACCGCGTTGATAGAATTGTAAGACCCCTTAATATCCGTTATGAATATCCGGGTGAAGGAACCGCTTTATTCGATTTAGATGGCATATCTATTAGGGTGACTAATATCTTAGGTTCCGCCTTCATGGTGGAAGAAGTTAATTCCCCCTATTTAGCGACATTAGAGCTATTAGAGAATAGTGAACAGGCGACTATCCATATTATCGATTTTCATGCCGAAGCAACGGGCGAAAAGAAATCATATGCTTATGCATTTGATGGCAAAGTCACCGCGGTTATCGGAACTCATACACATGTTCAAACTAATGATGCGATGATATTAGAAAATGGAACTGCTTATATATCCGATGTTGGTATGACCGGATTTAAAGATGGCGTTCTCGGATTTGATAAAGAATCCGTCATTAGAAAAAATATGTATGGAGAAAATGTCAAATTTAATCCACCAGAAGAAGGTAAGGGTTTACTTTCCGCAGTGGTGATTGATGTTGATGATATCACCGGATTATCTAAAGATATATTCACTATCCGTTACGAAGAAAAATAATTATGAAGACCAAAATTATTAACACTCCTGATCTTATCAAAGCGGCTTCTCGTAAAAAAGAAGTGACGAACTTTTGTGTGGCTAAATCGGAGCACTTCGATGATTTAAAAAAGCTCGCTAATGGTAAGAAATATTACATCCGAACATACGGCTGTCAGGCTAATGTGAGAGATGAAGAAACTATGCGTGCGATGCTTGAAGATGTCGGATATGTTTTTAGTGAAAATATTGAAGAAGTCGATGTCATCATTATCAATACTTGTGCGGTCAGAGAAAATGCCGAAGACAAGGTCTATGGTGAGATTGGTAATCTTAAAAGATTAAGAAAGAAAAATAAGAATCTCGTATTAGCCATCTGTGGATGTATGGTGGAACAACCAGAAATCTTAAAGAAATTAATGGATATGTTCCCAGAAGTTAATCTCTTCTTTGGTACCCACGAGATTGGTCAATTATTAGACTTGGTTTATGAAACAATTACCACTCATGAAAGGGTTGTTTCTATTGAATCCAAACAAGGTGAAGTCGTGGAGTTTGTGCCGGATTGCCGTAACAACCATTACAAAGCCTATGTGAATATCATTTATGGATGTAATAAATTCTGCACTTATTGCATCGTTCCGTATACCAGAGGTAAAGAGAGAAGTAGACACTTCCAAGATATCTTAAATGAATGTCAAAGACTCATCGATGCCGGATATCAAGAAATCACCTTATTAGGTCAAAATGTCAATGCCTATGGTAAAGATTTATCCGAAGGACATGACTTTGCTGATTTATTAGAGGCAGTCGCTAAACTTGGTATTCCTCGTTTGAGATTTACAACATCACATCCTTGGGATTTCTCATCAAAGATGATTGATGTGATTGCTAAATATCCAAACATCATGAAATTCATCCATCTTCCAGTGCAATCCGGAAATGATGAGATATTAAGAAAAATGGGTAGAAGATATACTCGCGAACAATATCTTAATCTCGTCAAAGAGATGAGAGAAAAGATTCCTGGCTTATCTTTATCCACAGATATCATTGTCGGATTCCCAAATGAAAATGAAGAACAATTCTTAGATACTTGCTCCTTAGTGGATATCGTCAAATACGAAGCCGCATTTACATTCATCTATTCCCCAAGAAGAGGAACTCCAGCGGCAAGAATGGAAGATAATGTTTCTAAAGAAACAAAGACTAGAAGATTCCAAGAATTAGTGAAGAACCATTTAGAAAAACATATTGAAGAATTTGCCAAATCAATGGTGGGTAACACTTATGACATCCTCGTTGATGGTGTGAGTAAAACCGATGAAAATATGTTATCTGGATATACTGAAACTAATAAGCTTGTTCACTTCCCTGGTGATATCTCTTTAGTGGGCACAATTGTGAAAGTGAAAATTATAGAATCGCACACATATTCTTTGATCGGAGAATTAGTCAATGGATGATTTGTTATTAACCGCTAAAGAAATTAGAGAAGATATTGATAATCTTCCCGAAGTCAAAGAATACTATCGCTTGAAGGAATTGTTTGAAAAAGATATTTGCTTAAAGCAGATGCGAGAAAACATCGCCCGCTTAAAAGCGGAAGGCAAGGAAGAAGAAAGAAACAACTTATTAAATGCTTATAATTCTCACCCGTTAGTGAACAATTATTACTTAGCAAAAGAAGAAGTTGAACAGATCCTTCTCGTGATAAAAAACATAATTCAATAAATGCGAACTTTATTTCGCATTTTTTGTTTGATATGATGTATGCATGCTTTTTATAATATGCGGGCCCACGGGTAGTGGTAAAACCGAAGCGGCAAAACGTTTATCTGACTATTATCATGCTCCGATAGTTAATGCGGATGCTTTTCAAGTTTATAAAGATATGGATATCGGAACCGCTAAAATTAGTAAGGATGACCCGTATTATTCTAGGCATCATTTACTAGATATCTTACTTCCTTCTGAATCTTTCTCAGTCATGGAATATCAAGGTCTTTTTCGAGAAAAAATCAAAGAATTGCAGGGAAAATACCAAAATATCATCGTCTGTGGTGGTACAGGATTATATATCCGCGCATCGATATATGACTACGTATTCACCCACGAAGGAAAGGTCGATAATTCCGATTTGGAGAAGCTTGATAATGATACGCTTTACGAGATGTTGTTAAAGATTGATCCGGAAGCCACAAAAACGATACACAAGAACAATCGTAAAAGAGTGATTAGGGCATTATCGATATCAAGAAATAGTGAGATGTCAAAAAGTGAAATCATCAATAGCCAAGAACATAAGCTAATTTATGACGATGTAAAAATATTGATGATTAATCCAAATCGTGAGTTGCTATACGAGAATATCAATAAGCGAGTCGATGAGATGTTTGATAAAGGACTGGTTGATGAAGTGAAATCCTTGTTAAAGAAATATGACTTATCGACAACCGCAAAAGCGGCGATTGGATATAAAGAAGTCCTTGATTATCTCGATGGAAAGATGTCCTTAGAGGAATGTAAAGAACTCATCAAGAAGAGAACGAGAAACTATGCAAAACGACAAATTACATTCTTTAAGAATCAATTTGATTTACAAATATATAAAAGTGGAGAACAATTAGTTAAAGCTAATATAAATTAGAGGTTTGAATTATGAAAAATATTTATGAAATTGCTAAGAAATTAAATATTAGTGAAGAATATATCATTCCGTATGGTAAAGATAAAGCCAAGATTGATACGGCGATAATGGAAGAATTGAAAAGTAGAGCCAACGGTAAACTTGTTCTTGTTACCGCTATTACGCCAACAAAAGCAGGAGAAGGAAAGACTACCACAACAATTGGTTTACACGATGGTTTAAGAAGAATTGGTGTAAATTCTTTAGCCGTTCTTAGAGAACCTTCGTTAGGTCCTGTATTCGGTGTTAAAGGTGGTGCGGTTGGCGCTTTGAAGTCCACAATTATTCCAAGTGATGATATTAATCTTCACTTTACCGGAGATTTTCATGCCTTAACTTCTACCATTAATTTAATTTCAGCGATTATTGAAAATAGTGTTTTCCAAGGCAATCTATTGAATATCGATCCAGATCGTATCGTTTGGACTAGAGCGCTTGATATGAACGATCGTTCACTACGTGAAATTACTGTCACGAGCGCTGATTCTAAACATTCTATTACCCATAAATCCGAATTTGTGATTACTGTTGCTTCTGAACTTATGGCGATTTTTTGCATTGCTAATAATGAAGAAGAGTTCCTTGATAGAACTGAGGATATCATTGTTGCCTACACTTATGATGATGCTCCAATTAGAGTCAGAGACTTACACATTCGTGGCGCTATCTATAAACTTATGCATGCCGCGATGAATCCTAATCTCGTTCAGACTCTTGAAGAGAATCCAGTATTTGTTCATGGAGGTCCTTTTGCCAATATTGCTCATGGTTGTAATTCAGTTATTGCGACTAAGCTCGGCTTAAAACTTGCTGACGTAGTTGTTACCGAGGCAGGCTTCGGTTCTGACCTTGGTGCTGAAAAGTTTTTGGACATTAAATGTCAAAGAGCTAATTTAAAACCAGACGCGATTGTTCTTGTCGCTACTGTTAGAGCTTTAAAACTTCATGGAGGTGTAAAGTTCGATGATCTTGATCAAGAAAATATCGAGGCTATGAGAACAGGCGAATGTAATTTATGGAAGCATAGAGAAAACATGAGCTTATATAGCAACCACGTAGTTATTGCTATTAATCGATTCCCAAGTGATACTGATGCTGAAATTAATACTCTTCTTGAAGATATCAAATCCAAAGGATGGTTAGGTGTAGTTAATACCGCTGCTTTAGATGGTGGTGTTGGTGCAGAAAAGCTTGCTAACGCCGTAAAAGGATATTTAGACATGAATGACAGTACTTACCAACCACTTTACCCGTTAGGCGACTCTAAATTATCTATAAAAGATAAGATTGAACTTATTTGTCATAGTATCTATGGCGCAGGTAATGTTGCTTATACAGATCTTGCCAATGAACAAATTCAGAAATATACAGAGATGGGTTATGCAGGTTTCGCTGTTTGTATGGCTAAAACACCTAATTCTTTAACAGATGATGCTAAAGTTCTTGGTGCTCCTACTGGATTTACTGTTACTGTTCGTGAAGTTCGCTTATCTGCCGGTGCGGGCTTTATTGTCCCTCTTACAGGCGCAGTGATGACCATGCCAGGACTACCAAAAGTTCCCGCTGCTGTAAAAATGTAAAATTTTTTGAGACGAAAAATACGAAATACCCCCTATTTATATAGTAGGGGGATTTTTTTATGTACATCCTTAGAATTAGCAATATTACCAAGCGATACGATTTAGAAGATGGTAAGAGTAGAAC
>JBGULD010000052.1:0-4934 GCA_045114745.1 Bacilli bacterium | reverse complement strand
CGAAGCTCAAGTCTTCGATGTTTACGAAGGTGAAAACCTTGGAACAAACAAGAAGAGTATCGCTATTTCTGTCACTTATTCCAGCGATGAACGCACATTAAGCGATAAAGAAATCACCGAGATGGAAAATCGCATTAAATTCGAGCTCACCAAGCAGTTCGGAGCGGAACTTAGAGGATAACAATGAAAATTAATCGCGCCACACTTAATTATGGTGTTGGTCAGTCTTTTGAGGAAGATATTGATTTTTCCAAAATTGAACTCGATCCAACGCATATTCGCCGCATCGATTTTTGTCATGCCAAAGTAGTGGCGACAGATTATGAAACAATACTTCGTATTGCTATCCATATTGATGCCGTCGTAATCGGTGTTTGTTCTTACTCATTAGAAGACGTTGAATTGAAGTTAAAAATTGATGACGAAATTAACTTCAGTGATGATGAAAATGATGAGGATTGTTACTATCAAAAAAGCCCGATTATCGACATGGATGAATACCTACTCGGAATATTGCTTGCTAATGTTCCAGTACGTATTATCAAAAAGGGTGCGAAATTACCGAAAAATGGTCAAGGATATCGCGTTTTGAATCAGGATGATTACGAAAAAGAAAAAGCTAATGCAACCGATCCAAGATGGGATAAACTAGAAAGTGTCAAAATTTCTGACGACTAAAATAATACTTTAGTATTAATTATAGAATAAGGCCGAAATGATGATGTTTTGGTCTTTTCTTTTTTTATTTTTCTTTAATTTGTGCTTGCGACTAACTAGACGATTTCACTATAATATTTTTACCTAAAGTGGTAGAAAGTGGGAGAAAGTGGTAGATGTTTTTCGGTAGCTACACTCATAACCTTGATGAAAAAGGAAGATTAGTTATTCCTAGCAAGATGAGAGAAGAACTCGGCTTAAAAGCCTATATCCTCAAAGGTTTTGATGGTGCTCTTTCCATTTTCAAGGAAGAAGATTTTATAAATCTTACTAACGAATTAAAGAACTTACCATTTAACAAAAAGAATTCTCGTGCTTATTTAAGAATTCAATTAGCATCCGCTTGTGAACTTGATATCGATCGTCAAGGAAGAGCGTTATTACCCACTCAATTATTAAACAAATATCAAATTGGAAAAGAAGTTATCGTTATCGGTGCTCTAGATCATATCGAAGTCTGGAACAAGAAAGATTACGAAGCTTATGAAAAAAACGCTGATTCTTCATTTGAAAATATTGCCGAAGAATTAGACGAAAAAGAAGACTAATATGGGAAAGCACATTCCTGTATTACTTAATCCGACCATTGATGGCTTAAATATTAAGCCAGATGGAATATACATTGACTTGACCTTAGGTCGTGGTGGTCATAGTGGAGAAATCCTAAAAAGACTAACCAGCGGACACCTATATGGTGTGGACCAAGATCAAGAAGCAATTGATGAAAGTAGAAAGTATTTAGAAACTATTTCTTCTCATTTTACTCTCATCCACAATAACTTCTCTTCTTTAGAAGAAATCCTCAAAGAATACGAGATTAGTTACGCTGATGGTATCTTAATGGACCTTGGTGTATCCTCTCCACAATTCGATGAAGGATATAGAGGTTTCTCTTATAAAGAGAATGCTCCTCTAGATATGCGGATGGATCCAAGAAATCCCTTAACCGCATATAAGATAGTTAATGAATATTCTCTAGATAGTATCTTCAAGATACTAAGAGATTACGGCGAAGAAAAATACGCCTATTCAATCGCTAAAAATATCGTTAAAGCTCGTGAAGAAAAACCGATCGAAACAACATTCGATTTGGTAGAAATCATCAAAAAGAGCAAGCCGATGAAAGAATTAGCGAAAGCTGGTCATCCAGCAAAACAAACCTTCCAGGCCTTAAGAATTGCGGTTAATGATGAACTCAATGTTCTATCTATTACACTCGATAAAGCTATAAAAGCTTTAAGACCTCACGGAGGAAGGCTCGCAATCATTACCTTCCATTCCTTAGAAGATCGCATTGTCAAAAATGCTTTCAAGGATGTGGCGGTTATTGAAGGAAATCGATATGATTTCCCAATTAAAGAAAAAGAAGCGGAATATCAACTCGTTAATCGCAAACCGATTATCGCAAGTGAAGACGAATTAAAGGAGAATCATCGCGCAGCTAGTGCGAAGCTCAGAATAATTGAAAGAAAGTAAGGAGGTAACAGTATGGTCATGAAAGACAAACTTGTGAAGACAAATCACAAAGGTCCATATTATGTGATGAAAAGATTATCCATCGCATTTTTAGTCATGGCGTGCGCTGCTTTTATGATTGCTGTTCCAACCTACATTATTCAATCTACAAAAACGAAAAACACTATGATTCATGCGGAAGAAAATTCCTCTGAAGTCGTAGAAAATAATAGTGAGGAGAGTGAATCATATGACAGTTACAATGATTAAGAAACTCAACACAGTTATTTCTTTATGGCTTGTTAGCATTATTATCACTTTGGTTATTTTTGGTTACCAACTCAATATGTTTGGTTTTTATATCGCTGGTGGAGTATTCACCGGAATACTTCTCTCACTCAACATATTCACGATAATTTTTGGCTTTGTAAGTCAGACCAAAAAGGCTGTGGAACGCGAAACAGAATACACAAAATTCTAAAAAATAATTAGTAGCAAATTAGTAGTATATTAGTAGTTTTTACGAAAATTACTACTTTTTTATTAACAAATATTGTTAATTCTTGTATATTGTTCTAATAGTTATTAAAATAACCTTAATTGGAAGAAAAATATGAAAAAAACAGTTGCAGCAGTTGAGTTTGGAAGTAAGAAATTAAAACTTGTTGTCGGTTATGAATTAGATGGCAAAGTTTACGTTCTTTACGCCTTAACAAAACCCTATGGACATATCGTTGAAGCGGGCAATATTACCGATCAACAAAAACTCGCTCAAAGCCTTGCTGAGGTGAGACAGATTGCCGATCCTTCCGCGAAGCTTAAAATAACAATTTCCGAAGCTTTATTATCTCTCCCTCCATTTGGGCTCGAGGTTTTTCAAACTAAGCAAGTGACCACAGTCATTTCTGATGAAGGAAAGATTGGTAATTTAGATATTAGAAATATCTATTCATTAATTAAAAATGGTGCCCTTCCTTTAGATAATCAATTAATTGATGTCGCTCCTGAAAGATACGTATTAGATCAAGGAAGAACATTTATCTATCCTCCACTTAATGAATCTAGTACCACACTTACAGTGTTTGCGAAGGTGCATACATTACCTAAACGTATTGCGGGTGAATATAAAGCCTCAATGACCGCTGGTGGATTAAGTATTAAACGTTCTGTCGTTGCTCCATTTGCGGCATGTGAATTATTAAGCACTTATCCTGATATCCCATCTGATTACTTATTAGTGGATATCGGTTCAAATGTGACCACAGTCTCCTTAATAGGAGAAAAAGAATTATATGCTTCTAGATTCTTTGAATGGGGTGGTGACCGTATCACTGAAAGAATTATTGAATCATTTAATATTAATGAAGCGGATGCGGAAAAATATAAGATTACCTATGGTATTGATAAGCGCGAAACAAGTTTCAAGGCGCCTGTATGTACAACATATGATGCCGATGGAAACGCAATTAAGCATTATGTTGATGAGTTAAATACCATCATCAAGAGCGAACTAGAAATATTTGTTAAAGAATTAACAATTCGTATTGATGATTTGCTAAGAGATTACGATAAGAGTGCCAAAGCACTCCCGATGGTATTAATTGGTGGTGGCTCTCGCTTAAATGGTTTGATTGAATATCTCGAACCAAAAGTCCAAAGTGAACAAGTCATCGCGGTGACGCCTCGTTCCTTGGGAGCGAGAAACCCAACATTCACAAACTGCTTGGGTATGATCATCGCTAATACTAAATATCCAAACGTCTATGACGAAACACATCCGCGAGTTGGTCAATTAACTCGTGAGCCTAATAAATAGGAGGAACCGATATGGAAAATTATGATTTAGATAATTTTGAACCCGCTGCTAAGATAGTTGTTATCGGTGTCGGTGGAGCCGGAAACAATGCCGTCAATCGTATGATTGATGAAGAAATTCAAAACGTCGAATTCTTCGTGGCTAACACTGACAAACAAGCTCTTTCAACTAGCAAAGCTACAAATCGAATCATTCTCGGTGAAGAAATCACCGGTGGTTTAGGTGCTGGTGGCGAACCAGAGATTGGTGAAAAAGCTGCGGAAGCAAGCGCTGACACAATCAAAGAGATTGTGAAAGATGCCAACATGGTCTTCGTTGCTGCTGGTATGGGTGGCGGAACTGGTACCGGTGCTGCTCCTGTGGTGGCCAAGATTGCTAAAGATGCAGGTGCTTTAGTTGTGGCAATTGTCACACGTCCTTTTACCTTTGAAGGTAAAAAACGTGTTGTTAATTCCATTGATGGTCTTAATAAATTAAGAGCCAATGTCGATAGTATCATCGTTGTCAGTAATGACAAACTATTAATGACTAGCGGCAACGCTCCTATTTCTCAAGCCTTTAATGAATCCGATAACGTTTTAGCGCAATCTGTTAAAACAGTTGTTAACTTAATCTTACTCCCTGCTGTCATTAACTTAGACTTCGCAGATGTGAGAAACACATTAAAAGATGCTGGCGTATCATTAATCGGATTTGGTATGGGAAGTGGCACAAACCGTGCTAAAGATGCCGCTAATGCAGCGCTCTCATCCCCACTCCTTGAAGCTTCCATTACAGGCGCAAGAAGAGCGATCGTTTCCGTTACTTGTGGACCAAATGTTAGCTTATTTGATGCTCAGGAAACAGTTAACCTATTAATTGATGCATCTGGTCATGATATCGATGTCAAATTCGGTGTCGCAATTAACGATCAATTAAGCGATGAAATCTTAGTTAGCGTCATCGC
>JBGULD010000051.1:0-6641 GCA_045114745.1 Bacilli bacterium | reverse complement strand
TCATAATTCTTGGTACTGGATAACCAGGATTACCTTCTTTAAGCGCTCGTTTTACAAGTGTTTTTATATCTTCTTCTTTGATAAAATTAAACTTCTCAGGAATATTCATTGCTTTATTCATTCTTCTAATTTCGGTAATGTAGGCTTTTCCTTTTTCTTCCACAGACATATTTTCATTAGTCAAGCCAATTAAATCCGCTAGTTTGGCTAGACGCGGATAAATGCATGGTCCATACCATTCTAAAACATATGGAAGAATAACTGCGTTGGCTAAACCATGAGGAGTATTGTATAAGCCACCTAAATTATGCGCGATTGCATGTACATATCCGACAAATGCACGTGTGAAAGCATTGCCGGCTAGGTATGAACCTTTGAGCATATTGCTTCTGGCTTCCACATCTTTACCGTTGTTATAGGCTTTCTCTAAATTAGCGTGAATTAATTTCACTGCTTCTTCAGCATATCTAATCGTCGATTTAACATTACTCTTGCCGATATAAGATTCTACAGCATGAGTTAAAGCATCCATTCCAGTTGTGGAAGTAATATGAGGTGGGAGTCCAATAGTTAAAGATGGATCAAGGACAGCATATTTAGGACGTAAGCAAGTATCACAAATCGCGTTCTTTTCATGTGTTTCTGGATCAGTCACAACTGCCGCAAGTGTAGTTTCGGAACCAGTTCCTGCAGTTGTGGGTACCGCGAAGAATGGAGGAATCTTTTTGTGTACCTTTAGGTAACCTCTCATTTTGCGAACTGATTGTTTAGGTTTAACAATTCTCGCCGCCGCACCTTTTGCGCAATCCATTGGAGAACCACCGCCAAATGCGATAATTCCATGGCAGTTATTTTCAATGTATAAATCTTTGCATGCTTCAATATTGGGAATTGTGGGGTTTGGTTGTACTCCATCAAAGACAACATATTCCATCCCTTGCTTTTTGAGTTCTTCAAACATGGGGTCAAGAATATGTAAGTTCATTAATCCTTTATCAGTAACAACAAGGACTTTATTGATATTTTTATTTTTAATAAATTCAGGTAATTTTAATACCGCACCATCACCTTCTAATAGTTCAGGTTCTTTCCAATCCATAAAGCACATCGCAAGCTTAAGAACTTTTTGGTTGATACGATACCAACATTTCTTTAGTGCCCAACACATAATATTTACCTCATTAACTACCACTATTATAACAAAAAGCCGTCCATTAGGACGACTAGTTGATTATCTTTGTTTCATGCCGTATTTTTCTTTGATTAACTTTTTATTGTTATACATAGCATCATCGGCTTTTTGAAGAACGTCTTTATATTTCATTCCAACTTCATATTTAGCGTATCCATGTGCGAGAGAGAATATTAATTCATGACCTTCATATTCAATTTTGGAATAAGATAAATTGTCATCAAACATTTTTAATATTTCATCTAATCTTTGATAGTCTTCTCCATACACTATCGCGACAAATTCATCACCACCAATATGGAATAAACTAGATGATTTGAAATAATCGGGAAGTGTATGACCACATCTCACAATAAGATGACAACCATATCTATGACCATATGTATCGTTCGTGGCTTTAATATTGTTCAAGTCCATTAAGATGACTGCGAATTCTTTTAATTCGTTTGATTCTAGTTTTTTATCAACATCTTCGATTTCTTTTAAATAAGATCTTTCATTTAATAGACCAGTTAAATCATCAAAATAGGTCAAGTGTTCAAGTTTCTTTTCGATGCGGTAATTGTTGATAGTTATACCAAAGTGCTCTGCACCAATTAAAAGGATAACAACAATATAGATGGTGAAGGAGATAATGTTTTCCACACCTTCAGAACCAGAAAAGAAAGAGATGCTGCTTTTAAAAGTAAAGACAAATGTGCATATCGCGGATGTGATAACAATCAAACAGAAGAACAAAGGTTCAACAAAAAAGATTCCCGCGACAATAGTAAATATCATTAAATAGAATATCGGCGACAAACCAATTCTTAAATCAAAAATACAAACAATTGTTCCCCACGCGATTAAAAGCAATACATAGATATGTATAATAATCGCCAAAGCATTAGTTTTATATTTAATAAATCTAGATAGAATCAGGGCAACAGTTAAGCCGACAGAAATCACTAAGAAAAAGATATTTCCGAATAAATAGAAATAGTCAACAAAGGCATTGATGTCGTTCTCATCAAATTGCCAAAACAAAATAAATAAAAGAGCAATAAGAGAAATTATCGTCGAGGCAATAATCATCAAAGCGCGATGACGAATAATGTGTTTTGTTAATAAATATAATTTATTCTTAAAATCGATCTTTTTCATGAATTAATCTCTACTTTTTAAGTTTACTCATTTTCTGAAGAATTACCTTCTTTTTTTCTAAAAATAAAGATTAATACAGCGATGGTCATAATAGAAGCCGCCATAACCCAGGCTGAGGTATTGGAAAAAGATAAACCAATATAGCTAGGATCAGAATGCGTGTTTTTGTAATCATTATCAACAAGATAAGGAATTAAGAAAGCAATTGAGATTCTCGCAATTAATTCACCAACGCCAGACAAGAAAGCAAATAGAGGACGCTTGGTGCCTAATAAAGAACCTCTAGATACTTGAATAATTCCTTGGAGCAAACAAGTCGACGCCACTATATATAAATAAACAGAACTATAAAAGATTATTCGTTCGTTCACTTCTTCCTTAGGAAGATAGACATAAGCCATAACTTTCGCTAATGGTAATATAATTGCAAGAATAATTAAATAAATGATAAAGGCGAAGAGGTATCCTTCTTTGATGCCTTTTTTCATTCGTTCATATAACTTTGCACCATAATTCTGTCCGACAAAATTAACAATAGTTAAACCCAATGAACCCATCAAAGAATTGATAACTAGATTTTCAGTTGAAGAATAAACGGTCATGCCTTTGGAGGCATTTGGTCCAAAAGTATTAACTTGGCTATTCAAGACGAAATTTCCAATAAACAAAATTGACCACTGGAATCCTAAAGGAATACCTAATTTGGCTAAACCAAAATATACTTCTTTATCAAACTTGAACGATTCTTTGGTAAGTGGATATCTTTTAAAGATAAATGCAAAACAAATAATCACATTAACTAGTGATGCCGCTAGCATGGCAATTGCGGCACCAATTGTGTCGAGATTACCAATATTCTTTGTGGTTAATAAAAAGCACAAACCAATTTGTAAACCAATAGTGATAAATGAGCAAACAAAAACAAAAAATGAATCACCTAACGCTCTTAAAATGTGGGCTGATAAGTTGGATAGTAACAAGATGAAATATCCAATTAAAACAATCAAAAAGTATCGGTATGCTTTATCAAAATATAGCTCATGAACATTGAGTGAATGAAGTAGAGGTTTAAGAAAAATTATTCCTAATGTGGAGAGGGTAATCCAAATGAAAAAACAAAAAATTATCGAGGAAATGATGGTTTTTTTGATTTTTTCTTCATCTTTTGCACCATAATAATTTGCTACCAAGACACCAAATCCAGAAGTGCATCCATAACCAAATTGTAAAATCATCGAAGACAAAGAATTGGTTTGATTAATTGCGGTAACACTATCACCACCAACTGTATATTTCAAAACCAAAGAATTGACTAAATTCATTCCATTGACGAGAAGAGTGGTCATGACTAATGGAATAGCAAACAAAAGCATAGCCTTAAGCGGACTATTCTTAGTTAAATCTTGGTGTCCAAAAAAACTCTTAATTTTTAATGAAATACTCATTAACTTTAATATAATCGCATTAACGTTAATGTGTTAGTGAAAACTTGCTTTAAATAAATATTTTTATAAAGCAAAAGAAAAGACCAAAGCGGTTTGTTGCTTTGGTCTTATTTAAATTGAAGATACTAATAATTAGTAATGCCAATCTACAGTATATTCATGAGACAAAGCGTCAGGCGTCCATAATCTGTTGCTTCCTACTTCATAGACAGGATCGGTTGGATTGTCCCATGCAGCAATAGCGCCTTTGAATGTATACGCAACATTAGGCTCAAGATTAATTTCAACGGTCCATGTATTATTAGCGAATGTTCCTCTACAAGCTTCGCTTGGTGTCCAGCTATTAAATGAACCCAAGACATAGAATGCAGAACCTTCGCCAATATCTGTTCTATAGCAGCGGAAATAAATCTTTAGAAGCCATGGTGTCGGAACATCTGCCACAGAGTGCCAACTTGCAAGTTTGGCTTCGTCTGTAGCTGGTTCGAGTTCGCTGTGGGCGAAGACCATCATTTTGCCAGCAGCCACATCGCCATCATCCCAATCAGAATGCCATGATTCTGGAACGGCATTTCCTGGAAGATAAATGTGAAGTGGTTGTGATGTACTTGAACTAACACGAGCAAAACCACAATTATCAATAACTAAGTTTTCAGGAACTAAAAGTTGTTTGAGTTTTGGACAATAATCGAAAGCGTACCAATAGAAGTGAACCTTATGTGTTGATTCTTTGAATTCAATCTCTTCAAGGGACACCATGCTTTGACATGCATTAGCACCAAACATCATATCAACATCATTATCAATAATTAATTTTTTGATATTAAATGAGAAACCTAATCCATCACGCGTATCAATTCTTGTAACATCTGATGGAATTGTATATTCGGTTCTAGTATCTGCCGCTGGATAACTAACAAGTACTTTCTTGTTGTAATTATAGTTTTCTCTATTTGCAAACAAGACACCATCTTCGACAGACAAAATATTAGATGCGTGGTTATCATCGTTTAATGCAAATGCTGTAATATTCATACAGCTAGAAAATGTATAACCATCATATGAAAGAGAAGAGACACGGCTTGGCAATGTGAGCGTTCCAGCATGACCGCAACCTTTAAATACAGCGATACCAAATTGTAAATCTTGGGTACCACCACTTTCAAAAGTTAAGGCAGAACATCCACTTGTTCCTTCAAAAGCGGAGCCACCGATTGTTCTAACACTCTTTGGAATAGCGATTGCACCAATATTGCTACAATCAGCAAAAGCATTAGGTCTGATAACTTGTAAAGTATCAGGAAGTGTTAAAGAAGTAATTGTTTTATCACCTTGGAATGCGCTATCAGCAATTTGTGTTACTGGCAAGCCGCCAATTTCATTAGCAATGTTTAAAGTTGCAGCTGATGCGCCAGCAAATCCAAGACATTCAGCATATGTGCCATGTTTAGTGTATTTAACGCCACCTTGAATAACGTATGGACTTTCAGTATGAGTGCATGATTTGTCCATAGAAATGACAAAGTTTGTTAGTTGTCTGGCTTGAGCATCTAGATTCGTAATGCGGAAATAATTTGGATTAGATCCACCGAAATCGTAATCATAGATGTTGTTGCCTTGATAAATCTCGACACTATCAACATATTGAATAACTCCAGCTTCTTCTTCGAAGCCCCATTCAACTCTGAATGTACCAAATTGTTGTACGGATAATGAAACCATACCACGAATTTCAGAAATATTGGCAAGCGAACCATTCTCGGCAACGTTTAGATATTTGGTGTCGTTGAAGTTGTAGGCATTGCAACTTGCATATTGGAGAACAACATTGTTTTTGTTTTGATCAGTTTTAACAATTGATTCCCCGCTTTTATAAGATGTGCTCCCCTGGGAAACGAGCTCACCAACCACATCTTCACCATCAAACGAAAGTGTCCAGTAGTCGCCAGTGGATTTGGCTTTAAATAAATTATCTCTATTTGTTAACAACAAAGTAATGGAAGCTGTTCCCAAAACAAGAAAAGAACTTAAGCCAAAAATAAGTAGTTTTTTCTTCATATTTTTCCTTTCTTGCGCCTACTTAGGAGTGCGCAAATATATTATTAAATTTATGTTACTTTACGCGCGTTATAATGTCAAACCAACAATCATATTCATTCCGTAACAAAATAAACCTTTTTATTCGACTATATCGAGACATTATTATTAAAAAAATAAAATTTAGTTAATACGAATTAGTTTGGATGGTTGTTTTATTCCACAGCCAACTAAAAATATGTGGAAATAATAATTTAATTGATTTGGCCTTATCATAGAAAAACTTATTTTTTGTCTTAAACAAACCAACAAAAAAGTCGCCATTTCTGACGACTTATATTATGTAATCGTCTAAATCCGTTTTTCCTGATTCGCCTAAATTCCGCTTTCCCCGAAAAGAGCCTCCGCCAGTTGTCCAATTTTGCCACGACTACTTCGACGACGACACGACAAGCTGCCCGACAAAGCTTCGACACGCAGGCCTCCAATTGCTTCACACGCAGTCGTACGAAACGTGCACACCTTGACGACGCCAGACAGACCGCCCAGACAGCACGAAAAAAGCCGCCCAACATGGACGACTTAATTTACATTGATTTAGCCACAATCAAGGGCCCTATCCATATGCTCCGACTAATGCTTTGTGAGGAAAGTCATTTTTAGCCAACTGAGGCAAATCGCGACTGTCCTGCTACATGAGATGTAATCGTCCAAACCCGTTTTTCCTGATTCGTCCAATTTTTGCTTTCCCCGAAAAGAGCCTCCACCAGTTGTCCAATTTTGCCACGACTACTTCGACGACGACACGACAAGCTGCCCGACAA
>JBGULD010000050.1:0-3835 GCA_045114745.1 Bacilli bacterium | reverse complement strand
ACCTTCGCCTTTACTTCTAGAGAATGATAGTTTTGGTGCCGCTTCGCTTGCGAAGATTAATGCGGTATCTAAGAAGTAGTGCGCTGCGGGACGTGTGATAGTCGCGGTTAATGTTTGCGTATGTGTAACCGGATAACTATTACCCTTACTATCTCTAGAATATGTGACCCAAGTAATAACGATAGAACCGGTATAGACTTTACCGATCATTTCTTGGACATAGTCTCTTTCATAAACAAATGGATTATTTAACATCGTTCCACTTTGGACAAAAATCGTGGAGACGTTATTTCCATTAGATGGTTTCATATTGTAATTCTCGACCATATGGATATATCTCTCTGGTGAGAAGTTCAAATCGGTCTTAATAATTGGTGTGGTTTGACTCATGAGTTTCGCGGGGATACCCCAGTCATATAGACAGTTGAGACAGGCCATTTGTTCATTTGCGATTTTGAGTTTTTCATTAGCTTTTTCCTGCAAAACCTTATTCTTTTCTTCTAAAACCGCGATTTTTTTGGAGAGAATCGTGGAGTTTATGATGATGCAGAAGATACCGACAATGATAAGGAAAACACCACCCGCGATAAACGCCGCGGGAACTGGTAATTGTTTAAACGCCGCAAGTAAAATTAAAACTGTACCGACAGCAAAACCGAGGACAGTCATAAAGATGAGGAATCCTCTAAGTCCTTTTTTGCCACCGAGTTTTCTTTTAATCTTTTCTATCTCTGCTAGGTAAGCATAGTATTCATCACATGTCGCTTTGTTTGCGGCGATATCAACACCTGACTCTTGAGTGAGATTATTAAAATAAGCATCAATGTTATCTTGATGTTTATATTTAAGCTCGTAGTTATATAGCTTCAGAGGTTCTAATAATTCTTCTTCGATTGCCATTATTATTTCTCCATTAAGCCATTATACGCGTCGCGTGCGTTATTTAAAAAGAATGTAGCGACCGCTAAAAAGTCAAAGCCATGTGTTTTTCCTTCGCCACGGTAATGTTTCACAATTGCGACATTATGCCACTGCAAAGAGACGAATATTCTCCATAAGTAGTATCTATCTTGTTCTTCTTTAGATGGATGACCATCAAAATAATATTTCAAGCATTCAAAACCTTCGCTGACTAAGCCATTACCAAATGTGGCGATATCATAGATAGGATCGTTATTCCCCATAAATTCAAAATCGATGAGGAAATAATTACCATCGATGTCTTTGACAATATTGCTCTTTTGTGCGTCGTTATGGCACAACACTAATGACTGACTTTCTAAGAAGTCTTTATTTTCAAATAATTTATCGCGGAATATATAATATTCATCTTCCATTTTATGGTCGAATGTTAAAGCTTCTTGTTCATAAGCGATGAAACGTGAAAATGGATTGTAGTTTTCTCTACTAAGTTTTCCCGAAGTATGCATTTTCTTTAATAAGGCAGCGACTTTACTAATATCGTAGTCATTAATCTTATCAATTGAGGAACCTTCAATAAATTCGTTAATCTTGATGCCATGTTCAGTATCAAAATAAACATTCTTACTGGTAAGACCTAAATCAATGATTAATCTTTGGTTTTCTCTTTCCAAAGGGCGGTCGACCATCTCATTAGCCTGTTCAGTAGAAATATATAAGACGTAACGTTTCCCCTCATTATTAACAATGTAGGATTGGTTCATCATTCCACCCACTAAAGGTTGTTCAATATATGCATTTTTTTCTAGAACGGATCTCACTAATTCTTCTTTGTTCATAAGCATAAAACATAATATATCATAAAAATGATATATGCAAATAAAAAAGGACTTTTTCAAGTCCTTATATTCTTGCTAAGTGATCCTCCATCATTTGATGAATCATATCACTCAATGCTTTCGCAGGCATATCTTGATATTCCTCATAAGGAATAACCGCTAAGATATCGAACCTGACATGTGTGGCTTTCCATGGCCATCTCTTATGCACTAAGTCGGTATTCTTTAATGTGGTGACCACGATTGGAGCTTTTGCGTGAATGGCGATATTGAATGGTCCTTCATGGAATGGCCCCATCTTCTCGGCGGTTTGTCTAGTTCCTTCTGGGAAGACACCGATGGAGGTGACATTATTTTCTAATAGTGTAATCGCTCTTTTGAAAGCTTCTAGAGATTGCATTTTATCATCTCTATCAACCGAGATATAACATAGTCCGGGCATTAATTGATTAGCCACAGGAATCTTCATGTTGCTCTTTTTAGTGATAAAGGCGATATCTCTTTTACCAAACTTATTAGAAATAATAAAGTTATCGAATTTACTTCTGTGGTTGCACACTAAGACGAACTTTTCGTTTTGTGGCACTTTATAACCATCGTGCATTTCCACCCAGATATGTGCGTGATTAGTGATGAATCTAATTCCGGTTAAGAACCAGAATCTCGCCCACTTGCTGACGTGGTCATATTCTTTCTTTTTGTTAACGAATAAACCTGCTAACCATTCGATAAGGAATAAGACACCGATTCCGGCAATCCATCCTGCCATATATAAAATGATTGGAATATAAAAGTCCCACCAGTTTCTAATTGGCCAAAATGTTAGTGATCCAGCTGTGGCTAAAGATGCACCACAAAGAAAGCAAATTAATTCTAAAAACATAATATTTATTATTCAGGAATAACGAGTTTAATCGCACCAGGTAAGCATTCAACTTTAAAGTTGTTACCTTTAATCATTTCGCCATCAACACAGACGTCGAAATCTTTTGGAGAATTCATTTCGATTTCTTTGGCTCTTCTATAAACGATTTTCTTTCTCTTTCTATTTAAGTGATTACCTTTGGTATATGTACCGATAATCATACCTAAACCTAAGAATGTCATAGTCTTTAAAACACAGACGTCGATTAAGCCATCATTGTTAACACTCTTTGGTGCGCATTTGAATTTGCCACCGACATATTGTCCTTGGGCAAGTGTCGCTAAGAGCATTTGTTTTTCGTTTAATTTTTCACCATCGGCGAAAACTTCGATGTCATTGAAACGACCATGCTTCATCGCATCATGCTTTAAAGCATATTCGTATGGATCTAAGCCTTTCTTCTTCGCTTCTTCTGGTAAACCATTTTCTTTATAGTAGTTACCCATAGCACCAACAATCGCGTCAAAACCAAAGTTGATGACATTGATGGAATACCAATCTTCGCTTAAAGATGGGCTAGATAATTTAGAAATATCAATTGGTTGTGCTTTGCCTTCGATTAACTTTTTGAAATCTTGGAATTTTTCAACTCCGCCATAGATTTTAACAAAGTCATTTCCGGTACCGATTGCCATAATGGCTAATTCAGCATTCTTTGCACCAACCATTGCATTAGCAACTTCGTGAATTGTGCCATCTCCACCGCAAGCATAAACACGGACTGTGTCTTTTGCATTTTTCTTTAAGTATTCACGGAGGAATGGAATAACGGATCTTGGTCCTTCAGTTTTATACACTTCTAAATCAAGACCTTTAAATGCTTCATTCATCTTACTCTCAAATTCAGGATTAAAATGACCAGCATTTGGATTTACAACAACTAAATGTTTCATGTATGAAATACCTCTCCAATTACTAATTAATAAACGATTTTTGTATAGATTACAAACTTTATTTTTATTTTTTGAGACACATTTTTACTTTTGTCATTTTAAATATGACAACCTCAAAAATGATGATGAAGAGAAAATAAAAACAGGCACAAGTGCCTGATTTTTATAAGTTGGTGCCCGGGACCGGAATCGAACCGGTATGGTATCGCTACCGCAGGATTTTAAGTCCTGTGCGTCTACCTGTTCCGCCACCTGGG
>JBGULD010000049.1:0-89494 GCA_045114745.1 Bacilli bacterium | reverse complement strand
GTCTCTATTTTAGGTCGGCCAAATGTTGGTAAATCAACTTTGTTGAATGCTTTTTTAAACCAAAAAATCAGCATCGTTGCCGATAAGAGTCAAACCACCAGAAACACCATCAAAGGAATCTATAATGCCGAAGGAGTACAAATTGTATTTACTGACACTCCTGGCATCCATAAACCAAAAGAAAAACTATCCACTGAGATGAACAATATGGCCTATAGCGCCGCTCATGATGTTGATGTCAACATTTTAGTGGTGGATGCTAGTGAACCATTTGGTCCGGGTGATGAATACATCTTGAATCACCTCGATATCAACAATTCACCTCTTATTATCGTGTTCAATAAGATTGATTTAGCGAGACTCGACAAGGTTTTGAAAATCAAGGAAATCTATAAAGAAAAAGCTCCTAAGGCGATTATTATGGATACTGTCGCTAAAGATCGTTTTAATGTCGATGAATTATTAAAAGAGATTATTAATCTCTTGCCAGAAGGACCTGCCTTCTATTCGACAGAAGAAATAACCGATAAAGACGTCATCTTCCAGATTAAAGAAATCATCAGAGAAAAAGTTATTAGAAACTTAAGAGATGAAGTACCTCATGCCACAGCGGTATATATGGAAGATATCGATTGGGAAAGCGAACCTATCCACATTAAAGCCAATATTATAGTTGAGAAAGATGGACAAAAAGGTATTGTCATCGGCGCAGGTGGAAAAAGAATTAAGACCATCGGTCAACAAGCTAGAAAAGATATCGAAGAGTTACTTCACAAACACGTTTTCCTCGAACTATTCGTCAAAGTGGAAGCCGGTTGGAGAGACAACGACAAGTCTTTAGAGACTTACGGATATAAATTCAAAAAGTAAACAATGAAAATAATTATATTATCAATCACACCTTATAAAGAAAAAGATGCGATTATTGATGCGATTAGTGAAAATGGTGATATCACCTTTTTAGCTAAAGGCATCTATGATCCAAAAAATAAAAATGCGGCGATTAACAATTCGTTAACCATCGCTGATGTCGAATTTAACGAAGGTAAATATAAGTACCCTGTTTTAAAAGCGGCTACAGCGATTGAAAATCCGATGAAAGTTAATAGTGATTTATCTTATTTATCTTCGATAATGTATATCACTGAAGCCACAAAATTCTTACTACAAGATGAAGAAAAACAAATGATCTTTAATAGTCTCATTGATAGCGTTCATTCTTTAAAGAAAGCGGAACAACCTTGGGAAATATTGTTAGCCTATACTGCAACATTATTAAGAGTGGGCGGCTATGAATTTGAAGTCAATAGATGCGTCTTCTGTGGAACTAAACAAAACATCGTCACATTCTCATTTAATGATGGCGGATTTGTTTGTCAAAACTGCATAGCAGAAGAAACGGAAAGAGACTTAAATAAAGAACAAATGTTATTAATTAGATCCGCTTTTAACACAAAAGATATGAAGGAAATTAACTTCAAATGTAGTGAAAAAGACGGAAAATATGTATTGTCTAAATTCTTAGAATTTATTGCCGACTCATACGGCATTAGACTAAAGAGCGAAAAGCTCATTCTCAATAAATAAAAAGTACACTCATAGTATGTTGACAAGGTATACGTTTAAGCATATTCTATTTTGCGTATACCTTTTAGGAGGGCGTTAGATATGGCAAAATTTGAGTTTGATAAAGTTTGTAATCATTTCATCACATCAGGATATTACTACCAAGGTAGTGAGATTTATGGTGGTTTATCAAATACCTGGGACTATGGCCCATTAGGTAGCGAAATCAAAATGAACATCAGAAAGATGTGGTGGAAGAAGTTCGTTCAAGAATGTCCGATGAACGTCGGTATTGACGCAGCGATTCTTATGAATCCAAGAGTCTGGGAAGCAACCGGACACGTCTCCACATTCAACGATCCGCTTATCGACTGTAAAAAATGTAAACAGAGATTTAGAGCCGATCAACTCATCGAAGCAGAGTTCCCAGATGTCGATGTCAACGGCATGGATAACGCTCAAATGATGGATTTTATCCATCAAAATCATGTCAAATGTCCAAACTGCGGCAGTGAAAACTTCACTGACATCCGTCAATTTAACATGATGTTTAAAACCCATATCGGTGTCACCGAAGATAGCAAAGCGGTCGTTTATTTAAGACCGGAAACCGCACAAGGTGTCTTTGTGAACTTTAAGAATGTTATTAGAACCACAAGAAAGAAATTACCTATTGGTATTTGTAATGTTGGTCGTGCATTTAGAAATGAAATCACTCCCGGACAAATGACCTTTAGAATGAGAGAATTCGACCAAATGGAAATGGAATTCTTCTGCAAACCAGGTGAAGACTTAAAGTGGTTTGAATACTGGAAAAAACACTGCTTAGATTTCATTGATTCCCTAGGAATCAAGAAAGACAATTTAAGATATCGTGATCACGAACCAGCGGAACTAGCTTTCTATTCCAAAGCCACAACAGATATCGAATATTTATTCCCGTTCGGTTGGGGTGAAGTCTGGGGCATCGCTGATAGAACTGACTATGATTTAAAGAGACATATGCAATATAGCGGTGAATCTTTAGAATATTTAGATCCTGAAACCAATGAGAAATATGTTCCATATTGTATCGAACCATCCGTCGGTTTAGATCGTTTAACACTAATGGCTTTATGCGATGCATATGATGAAGAAGCAGTCGGTGAAAACGACACGAGAATCGTGATGCACTTATCACCCGCCTTAGCGCCAATTAAAGCTGCTGTTTTGCCATTAAGCAAAAAGCTCGAAGAAAAAGCCAAAGAAATCGAAACAATTCTTTGCAAATATATGAATGTCGTCTATGACGACACTGGTAGCATTGGAAAACGTTACCGCCGTCAAGACGCCATCGGTACTCCATTCTGTGTTACCGTTGACTTCGATACATTAGAAGATAACGCCGTTACAGTCCGTGATAGAGACACGATGCAACAGGTCAGAATGCCAATTAATAAGCTAGCAGAATACTTAGCAGTTAAGGTTTTCTACTAGTCAAAAGTTAGTATATTATTAGTAGATTTATAACAAAGTTATATGGTTGTTGATGACAGTTTGATTAAAGATGTATTAGACCACGCTGATATAGTGAAAATTATCTCTTCATATATCAATGTGACAAAAAAAGGCAGAAACTATTGGGCCATCTGTCCTTTTCATGATGATACAAACCCGTCATTATCCATATCTCCAGAAAGAAAGATGTTCCGTTGCTGGGTTTGTGGAACTAGTGGTTCTGCAATTTCATTTGTCCAGAAATACGAACACATTTCCTTTATGGAAGCGCTCAAAAAAGTCGCAGAATTATCCGACTATCATGACCCAAGATTAGAGAGTGTTGTTAAAGTTAAACCTGTTGATAGTAAAAAAGTTCCTCTCTTAAAGTGTTTAAACGATTTGACTCTTTATTACGAGTATGCGCTTAGCACTGAGGAAGGAAAAGAAGGCTTGGATTATTTCGAATCTAGACACCTCGATGCCGCATTAAGAAACAAATATAAACTCGGTTATGCATTTAAAGACGGCAAGACCACTTGTGCATTTTTACAAAGTAAAGGTCATTCCTTCAAGACTATGGAGGATGTCGGTATTGCCGTTTTAAGTGGTGACCATTATATCGATAAGAACCAAGGAAGAGTCATCTTCCCAATTTGTGATGCTGATGGTAGTGTCATCGGTTATAGTGCCAGAAGAATTGGTAATGGTAATGAGGCCAAATATGTCAATTCTCCAGAGACCTATTTATTTCATAAATCAAGTGTTTTATATAACTTCCACATCGCTAAAGAAAAAGCTAAAGTGGCTGGTTATATCTATGTTTGTGAAGGATTTATGGATGTCTTTGCACTCGGCAAAATTGGCATTGATAGTGCAGTAGCCATCATGGGAACCGCTTTGACAAAAGATCATATTGCGATGTTAAGAAGCCTTAATGTTGAAATTAGACTTTGTCTAGATGGTGACTTACCAGGTCAAACCGCGATGATGAACGCTAGCAAATTATTAAATGAAGCCGGCTTACAAGTTCGTATCGTCGATAACCAAAACAGTCCAAAGGATCCAGATGAAATCTTGAATCAAGATGGTCCTGATGCTTTAAGGGTGTATTTAAATAACCTCGTTGGCAGAGTGGACTTCGCCTTGAACTACTTTAAAAACAGTAACCCATTAACCACAATGGAACAAAAGAAGGCTCTTGTAAAACAATTCATTCCTATTTTATTAGGAATCAAGTCTCAATTAGAGCTCGATAGTTATTTAAGAAAACTATCTAACGTTACTGGTTTTGAAGTCGAATCAATTCGCGAATTATTAAAGAACGCCAAAAACACACAAGAATATTCTGATCCGTCATTAGCGATTAAGGACTTCCATCCTGAAAGAAAAGCATTAAGAAAACTTCAATTAGCGGAAAGGGAACTCTTATTCCAGATGCTCAATGATGAAAAGGCCGTTACTTTCTATGAAGAGAGAGTGGGAACATTCTATGATGACCTTTATCGTCAAGTCGCTAACTATATCGTTGATTACGCTAAAGTGAACGATAAAATCTCCACGCTTGATATCATTTCATCTCTTGAGATGAGTGATATAGATAATAAGGAAACACTAATCAAAGAATTAGTCGATATTTCTTATGAGGACACACATAACAGCAAGTGTACACCTGAATTATTAGAAAACTTGTTATCCGCGATTGATAACGAAAAAGAGAGAATCTTTGAAAAAGATACTCTTGAACAATCTCTTAATGGCAAAGATCCATTAGAGAAAGCGAGAATTATCGCGGAATATAATCGTCGCAAGATGAGAAAAATAGAAAAAGAATCCAAGAAAGACGAAGGAGGAAAATAGCATGGGTAGAAAAAAGAAAACCGAAGTGGAAGAAGTCGTCAAAGAAAAGAAGAAGGGCAAAGCCAAGGAAAAAGAAGCCAAAGTTAAAGCTCCAAAATCCAAATTAAGTGACGAAGATATCAAGACTCTTCAAGAAATTGAAAAAACACTTCTTAAGAAGTCGAAAAAAGAGGGCTTTATTAGCCAAAGTGAAATATACGATGCATTAAACAACTACGAATTAGACGACGCAGCGGTCGATGAATTAATCGCCTTCTTCGCCGAGAATAAAATTGACGTCATCAACGAAGAGGAAGAGGAAGAAGTTCCTGAAGAAGACTTCGATGAATCAAAGGTTAACTTTAATGAAGACATCGAACCAGATGATGATTTCTTTGCTTCCGAAGAATCCGAAGAGGACGAAGAAGCAGAAGATATCGACATCGATCATTTAGATATTACCTTAGGTAGTGAAGTCAGAATTAATGACTCTGTTAAGATGTATCTTAAAGAAATCGGTAAATACGATTTGTTAAAACCAGAAGAAGAACCAATTCTCGCTAAGAAGATTCTCGAAGGCGATGAAGAAGCTAAGCAAAGACTTATCAACTGTAACTTACGTTTAGTTGTTAATATTGCTAAACACTATGTTGGTCGTGGTATGCAATTCTTAGATTTAATCCAAGAAGGTAACCTCGGTTTAATGAAAGCTGTCGATAAATTCGACTACACAAAGGGCTATAAGTTTTCAACTTACGCCACATGGTGGATTAGACAAGCAATCACCAGAGCGATTGCGGACCAAGCTAGAACCATCCGTATTCCAGTCCACATGGTGGAAACCATCAACAAGATGACCAGAATTCAAAGACAATTAATTCAAGATTTAGGTCGTGAACCAACCGCGGAAGAAATCTCTGAAGCGATGGGCGGAGAATTAACTCCAAAGAGAATTAGAGAAATCCAAAGAATCGCTCTTGAACCAGTTTCATTAGAAACCCCAATCGGTGAAGAAGATGATTCTCACTTAGGTGATTTTATCGAAGATAAAGAAAGCGAATCTCCAGTCGATTTCACCACGAGACAACTCTTGAAAGAAGAATTATATTCCATTCTTAAAGATTTGAATGATCGTGAAGAAAGAGTCATTCGCTTACGTTATGGTCTTGATGATCACTGTCCAAAAACCTTAGAGGAAGTCGGTAAAGTCTTCGGCGTTACTCGTGAACGTATTAGACAAATCGAAGCTAAGGCAATTAAAAAACTTAGACATCCAACTCGTAGTAAGAGATTAGGTGACTACAAGGATAAAATGTAATGGAAAATCTATCGGAACGCTTAAAGACCATTTATAAAATGGTTCCTAAAGGAGTGGTGGCCGATATTGGCGCAGACCACGGGAAACTCATGATTGCCTTATTTGAAGGCGGTATCGTTTCTCATGGTTACGCTGTCGAAAATAAAAAAGGACCTTACTCACGTTTGGTCAAAGCCTTAACCGATAAGGGAATTGAAGAAGAAATCGTTCCTTTATTTAGCGATGGAATCAAAGATATACCTCCAACAGTTCACACTGTTATCATCGCCGGAATGGGTGGAAATCTCATTATTGATATTTTAAAAAAATATCCGGCTAAGACAAAGCAGTTAGAAACCGTGATTATTGATGCGCATACCGCAATCCCAAAAGTCAGGGAAGAAGTATGCAAACTAGGTTTTGTCATTGCCGAAGAAAAGATGGTTCGTGAAGATGATATTTTCTATGAAATCATCAAATTTGTACGCGCTGATGTCGCTTTCTATGGCGAGAACGATATTGAGTTCGGACCGATTCTAAGAAACGAGAAAAGCGCTACATTCAAAGAAAAATACCAAAACCGCATCAACGAGATCAATAAGTTGCTCGCCAACAAAAACCTTCCAAGAGGAAGAATTGAACAACTCAACAAAGAAAAAGAAAGAATTCAAAGCGTCCTATGGTAGAAATGAATGTTATTTTAAGAAAACTCGCCAAAAGTTTTCCGAAACGCTACGCCAAGATGAATCATGACCATGTCGGTTTGATGACCGGCAAAAGACCAGAGAAAGTCCAAAAGGTTTTTCTCTCTTTAGATTTAGACTGGGAAGTCTTACCTTTGGTAAAAGAATTCAAACCCGATGTCATTATTACTCATCATCCATTTATCTATGGAACTAGAGCTAGGGTTCTTAAATACGACGAGAGTAAACGCTTATTAGTGGAAGAAATCGATAGGCTCGGCATTCCAGTTTATAGCTATCACACAAATTTCGATACTGGTGTCGGCGGAATGAATGATACTTTAGCGAAAGCCTTAGGCTTAATAAATGTCTATGCCCCAGAAAAAGATCCGATGATGAGAATCGGTGAACTTGAAGAGGTCAAACAGGCCGAAGAATTCGCCAAATTTGCCAAAACGGTATTTCATGTTGACTACGCTTTATTAATCAACTGCGGGTCTAAAAACATTAAAAAAGTCGGTATTGTCGGTGGTGGTGGCTCTCGCGGTTGGCGCTTAGCAAAAGAAGAAGGCTGCGATATCTTCATTTCTGGAGATGCTCCTCATCACGTACGTAGAGACGTCGTGAACGCGAAATATAACTACCTAGACATGCCTCATGAAATAGAAAAAGCCTTCATGCCAAGGATGAAGGAAATTCTCTTAGAAATTGATCCTGGCTTAGAAATCAAAACCGTGGATCACGAAAAGTTACCAAAGGTAATTCAATAATTAATAATAGTTTTATAAACCTCATCAATGATTTCTTCTGGTGTAGAAGCGCCGCTAGAAATAACGATGTGGTTTTTATTTTGCCATGAGATATTAGCTAATTCAGAAGCATCCGCGATCATAAATGAATCGACAGCGGGATGTGTTTGCTTTGCAATTTCTAATAATCTCTTACTGTTACTGGACTTCACATCACCCACGACGATAATCAAATCAACGTCGGGCGATAGATTCTTAATAGCTTCTTGTCTAAGTCTAGTGGAGCCACATATTTCATCCGCAAGACGTGCATGAGGAAAAGCCCTCAAAATCTCATTATGGATGTCTTTAATATCCAAAATATTGAGGGTTGTTTGATTAATAACAAGGGGAGATTTGTCTTTTAAGAGGTAGTTATTTTCTAGTATATTTTTAGTATATAGTATCACATCGTTAGATAGTGATAAACATGCTTCTGTCTCTGGATGTCCTTCCTGTCCAATATAGATAATTTGATGGCCAGAAGTGAGCTCTTCTTTGATCTTTTTGATATTGCTTTGAACTTTAGGACAAACCGAGTCCACAACGACGAGATTTTTCTTTTTAGCAATCTTATCTAACTCTTCTTTATGCCCGTGTGCAGAAAAGATAACGACATCGCCATCTGGAATATCATTAATATTATTGACGGAGCGGATATTGAGTTTCTCTAATTGTTTAACAACAAAGTTGTTATGTACAAGCATCCCTAAAACATAAACACCTTTGTCGCTATATTTATCACGCGCCATCTTGGCAATCGTAATCGCATTAGAGACACCAGCGCAATATGCTTTCGGATTTAGGATTTCAACTTTCATACTAAATTATGATACCATAATTACTGGTTAATATCACGAAAGAAGGAAATGATATGGGTGAATATAAATTGCTATTAGGAAGCCACGTTTCAATGAACGCTCCTGATTTCTATTTAGGTAGTGTGAAAGAAGCTCTCAGCTATAACGCAAATGTTTTCATGTTTTATACTGGCGCTCCACAAAATACTTATCGTAAACCATTATCTGAATTAAAAATTCAGGAAGGTCGACAATTAATCAAAGAATCCGGTATTGATGAAAGCAAGATTATCGTTCACGCCCCATATATCATTAACGGCGCTAATAAAGCCAGGGACGATTTATTCGACTTATCTGTAAAAGTGATTGCCAGCGAAGTTTCTAGAACCGCAGGTTTTGGTGCCAAGATTCTTGTATTACATCCAGGCGCTCATGTGAGTCAAGGTTACGACTTAGGAATTGAAAACCTAGCGGAATGTCTAGATGCAGTCTTATCTAAAGATAATACTGATGTCAAAATTGCTCTCGAGACTATGGCGGGCAAAGGCACAGAAATCGGTATCACCTTTGAACAAATCAGAGGCATTATTGACAAATGTCATTATCCAGAAAGACTCGGTGTTTGTTTAGACACATGCCATATTAGTGATGCTGGTTATGACATCAACGACGTCGATGGTGTCTTAAAAGAATTTGATCGCATTATCGGTTTAGATAGATTGCTTGTCATTCATTTGAATGACAGCAAGAACCCAAGAGGGGCGCATAAAGACCGTCACGAAAATTTGGGTTATGGTTATATCGGTTTTGAAACCATCTATAAATGGGCACATCATCCATTATTAGATGGAATTCCTAAAATATTAGAAACTCCATACTTCAATGAAAAACCGCCTTATAAGCAAGAAATTCAAATGCTCAAAGACGGTAAGTTTATTGAGGGTTGGAGAGAGAAAGAACTCTAGAATTTATCAATCTCTTCTTTAAGGGTCTCAAAGGCAATCTCCTCTGGGACTTTTTTAATGACTTTATCTTTTTTAAAGATAACATATTCATGATTGCCACCGGCAATTCCGATGTCAGCGTTCTTTGCTTCACCTGGTCCGTTAACAACGCAGCCCATGACCGCAACATGAATTGGTTTATTCGTTGTTTCTAAATAATCCATGACTTTTCTTGCCAAGGCTTGAACGTCAACTTGGGTTCTACCACATGTTGGACACGCAACTAAAGTTGGATAGTTGGGATAGAGGTCACAATCATGTAATAATCTCTTCGCGGCAATAATTTCATCTCTTGGATCACCAGAAATAGAGATACGAATAGTGTCTCCGATACCATCAAGTAACAATGGGGCTAATCCCGCTGCAGAGCGGATGACTGATATTTCTTTAAATCCCGCTTCTGTGATTCCTAAATGAAGTGGATAGGGGAATGTTTCGCTAGCTAATCGATAAGCCGCAACTGTTTCTTTAACGTTGCTTCCTTTTAAGGATATGACAATGTCATAAAATCCCAAATCTTCCAAGATTTTGACATGTTTCTTTGCGCTTTCAACAAGTTTTTGTGCAGTGTATTCAGTGGAGTAATCATGAATCTCTTTATCTAACGATCCAGAGTTGACACCAATTCTAATTGGAACGTGTTTTTCTTTAGCTAGATTGACAACTTGTTTGATTCTATCAATATCACCAATATTGCCTGGGTTGATACGGACTTTATCAACACCCATATTCATAGCGATTAACGCTAAACGATAGTCAAAATGAATATCCGCAACAAGAGGAACATTAATTCTTTGTTTGATTTCCTTAATTGCATAGGCATCTTTTTCATCCATGACGGAAACGCGCATTAAATCCGCACCGAGAGCGGCGCACTCATTAATTTGTTTGACGACTTCATCAACTCTTTCGGTTTTAATATTGCACATCGATTGGATAAGAACTTTGTCTTGTCCACCCATAGTTATATCTTTGATATGTACTTGTCTTGTATCTCTTCGATTTGTCATGCAAACATTATATCATTCGCGAATAAAAAACACTTGAAAATTATGCTTTTCATAATGAAATATAAATGATAATATATTTAACGCTTAAAGGAGATTGTTAATCTATGGCAAAAAAAGAAGATCGTATCTCATTAACATTAAAATGCACCGTATGTGGTGAAGAAAACTATCTCACATCGAAGAATAAAAAACATCATTCCGACCGTCTTGAATTAAACAAGTACTGCCCACGTTGTAAAAAAGTCACTCTTCATCGTGAGAAAAAGAAATAATAGGCAATGCCTATTTTTTTCTTATATAGAGAAGAAATATGAAAGTCTTTCCCTTTATTAACACCAACTGGTTTGAACTATACGCGAACACATATGTCCTCGTCGATGAAGATGGTAATGCAGTTATTGTGGATCCTGGAAAACCGGATTCCCGCGTTATAGATTTCCTCAATGAAAATGGTTATAAACCAAAAGCCATCCTTTTAACTCATGGCCATTTTGATCATATCCAAGGTGTTGACAATTTGGTAAAGACATTCAACATACCCGTTTATTTAAATCAAAAAGATGGTGAGTTCTTAAAGAACCCAAAATTAAATTGTTCCGATAAATTCTCAAGAAAAGACGTTTTTGTGAAAAGCGAGTATCTACCGGTTAAAGATGGTGATGTCTTGAAGTTCTTATCGGAAGACATCTTAGTTTTAGAAACTCCATATCACACAGAAGGTTCCAGTTGTTTCTATCTAAAAGATAGTAAAATACTTTTCTCAGGCGATTCGTTATTTAAAGGAAGCATCGGAAGAAGTGATTTTCCAACTTCTGATCCGAGTAAAATAGTGGACACTTTAAACAAAATATTGTCCCTACCAGAAGATGTTATCGTCTATCCCGGACATAACGAAACCACATCAATAAAAGAAGAGAGAATTGTAAATCATTTTGTCAAATAGTAATTGTTTGATATAATATCAAATGAAATTTTATAAGAAAGGGGCTAAATCAACATGATTAATGTCACAGAATTAAGACCAGGAAACTATTTCATCGAAGATGGTAACATTTACAAAGTGTTAGACATTTTGTTAAACAAAACCGCGATGAGAAAGATGGTTGCCGTTGTCAAAGCAAAGAATATGAGAACTGGCGCCGTTACAGAAATTTCTCGTAACAGTGGTTACGGCATCGAAAACATTCGTCTAGATAAGAAAGCCATGCAATATTTATACGATACAGGAGATTTCCTCGTGTTCATGGATCAAGAAACATATGAACAAATCGAAATTTCTAAGTCTCGTCTTGAATGGGAATGCAAATTCCTTAAGGGAGATGAAATCGTTGAAATTACTTCTTATGAAGGCGAAGTCCTCGACGTCAACTTACCAGCTAAAGTCGCTTTAAAGATTGTGGAATGCGAACCAGCAGTTCGTGGTGATACAGTTAACAAAGCCACAAAAGAAGCAAAGCTTGAAACCGGCATTACAGTCCGTGTCCCATTATTTATCTCCGAAGGAGAAGTCGTTCTCGTTCGTACCGATAATGGTGAATACGATAGCAGAGCATAGGAGGATATAATCCATGGTTCAAATGGAAATGAACACCGTCGGGTTTATATTCTTACTCATCGGTTTATTCCTTGTGGGCGGTATCTTAGGTTTCTTCCTTGCCAGATACATCATCAAGAAAGAAATGCAAAAGAACCCTCCAATTAACGAAAAAATGATTCGCGTCATGTTTGCGCAAATGGGCCGTACGCCAAGCGAAAAGCAAATCCGTGAAATCATGAGAAACGTTAATAAACAATAACGCTCAAAACGGCTAAAAGAAGGCAAAAACAGCCTTCTTTTTTTCTGCCATTGAAGGTTAGAACGAAAATCAAAACATCTGCGTTTACTTAAAAGGCAGCAAAGAATAGCTGAATATCAATACAATATAGCAAATTCTATTAATTGATTTTTCAAAGACAAAAAGAAAACCTATGCAAGCATAGGTAATCTACTAATTTTTTACTAATATTTCACTACGTAATTTTATTTCATCCATGTGATTTTTCTCTCGGTTCCAGCACGGATTCGAGCGATATTTTCATGGTGTCTAGCAATCATAACGATGGCTAAGATTGTCACAACTGTAGCGTAAGTCCAGTTTGGATTTAATCCTGGTCCATACATTGGTAACCAAGCGAAGTCTCCAGGGATAACTTTGCATAACACTAGGATGACCCAGATCCAAGTAATCAAGGAAACAAATATACCTTGAAGAATCGCGGAGAAGGATACCATCTTTTTCCACTTTAATGTTCCTAAATAGAAGAATCCGGGTAAGAATCCGAGCATCCAGGAACACATAACGGTGGTGCCCATGAAGCTACTCGCGGCTTTTCCACCTTTGAATTTAGCGAACATTGGCCAACAATGGCCAACCATGCATCCGAGAGGCGCTAACCAATAGATTGGCCAGACGATTGCGTAGTATTGATTCATGTCAGTGTAGTAAGTTTTGACATCAGCAAGGAGAGGATTGTTGCCTGTTAATAACGGATTATTGCTTTGGAGGCCGCTATAGTCGAATTTTACAAAGGTCAAAATTGCCCAGGATATGTATAAAGGCGCGATGGTCTTGATCATATCGAGCATGATAACGCAAAAACCAACTTTCTTTCCCCATAATCTACCAGCGTTTGTGCCACCGGCATTATGTGAACCATAGTCTCTAGGGTCTTGGTGAAAGAATATCTTTCCAACCCACACTGCAGTTGGTATCGAACCAAAAACATAACCAATTATGAGAATAATTAATCCGACCAATATATTAAGTAATAATATATTCATAGTTTACCTCCCAAAAATACTATCTTATATTCTACTAAATAACTTTATATTTTCAACGATTTTTGATTATAATTAAAAGCGATTCGGAGAGACATATATGGCAGATAATAAAATTAAAACCACATATACCGCTGACGATATTCACGTATTACAAGGACTTGAAGGTGTCAGAAAAAGACCAGCCATGTACATTGGTTCAACTAATGCACAAGGTCTTCATCATTTAGTGTGGGAAATCGTTGATAACGCCGTTGATGAATCTTTGTCAGGTTTCGGAAATAAGATCACAATCACCATTCATAAAGATGGTTCTCTTTCTGTACAGGATGAAGGTCGTGGCATTCCTTGTGGCATTAATAAAGAAACAGGGAGAAGCGCTCTCGAATTAGTTTTTACCGAATTACATGCCGGCGGAAAATTTAACAGCGCCGTTTATAAATCTGCAGCTGGTCTCCATGGTGTCGGTGCTTCCGTCACCAATGCACTCAGTCTTTATTTAGATGCTACCGTCTATAGAGACGGTAGAATATACCATATGCGCTTCGAAGATGGAGGCAAAATAGTGGTCCCATTAGAAGAAATTGGCACCACCAAAAAGCATGGTACATATGTGAGATTTAAACCAGATGATAAGATCTTTTCGACCGTCGAATTTAAGCGTGATATCATTGCCGGTCACCTCAAAGAAAGCGCCTTTTTGATGAAGGGTGTACGCTTCATTTTGATTGATGAAAGAACTAATGATAATGAAGAATTCTACTATGAAAATGGTCTAGTTCAATACGTCGCCAGCATCAACGCTAACAAGTCTCCGATGACGGAAATTGCGAGCTTTGCCGAGGTTGATGAGACCACTGGAATTAGTACCGAAATCGCCCTTCAATACTGTAATGAAGACTATAATGAAACCATCTTGTCTTACGTAAATAACGTAAGAACAAAAGAGGGTGGAACCCATGAAGTTGGCTTCAAAACCGGTATCACCAGAGCGGTCAATGATTTTGGTGAAAATTATAACATTTTGCATGGTAAGAAACTCGATGGTAATGACATCAGAGAAGGCATCACCGCGATTATCGCTTTAAAAATCCCTGAAAAATTATTGGAATTTGAGGGTCAAACTAAGGGTAAACTCGGTACTCAAGAAGCAACCTACATTGTGCAAAATATGATATATAATAAGTTTACTTATTATTTAACTGAGAACAGAGATATGGCGGTCACACTCATTAAAAAGTGTCTTGATAGCCAAGCTGCTAGATTAGCTGCTAGAAAAGCCAAAGATGATGCCCGTAGCGCCAAAAAAGCGAAAGCGGAAGTCATTTTATCGGATAAATTAACACCTGCTCAAAGTAAGGATTACGCCAAAAACGAATTATTCATCGTTGAGGGTGATTCTGCTGGTGGCAGTGCAAAAAAAGGTAGAGATAGATTACACCAAGCCATCTTACCACTTCGTGGTAAACCATTAAATACCGATGGCATGGCTTTGAGTAATGTTTTAAAGAATGAAGAAATTGCCACAATTATTAACACAATTGGTGCGGGTTTCGGTCAATCGTTCGATATTGATGATATTCACTATGGAAAAATCATCATCATGACCGATGCTGATACCGATGGTGCACACATTCAAACATTGCTTTTGACATTCTTCTATCACTATATGAGACCATTGATCACATCTGGTCATGTCTATATTGCCGTTCCACCTCTTTATCGTGTCTTCAAAGAAGAGAACCACAAGATGAAACAAGAATATGCGTGGGATGACGAAGGTTTAGAAAAAGCGAAAAAGCACGTTGGTGCTGGATATAAAGTTTCTCGTTATAAAGGTTTGGGTGAAATGGATGCTATCCAATTAAAGGAAACAACCATGGATCCAAAATCCCGTCTTTTAATCCGTGTTGATATTGAAGATCCTCTTTTAGCAGATTCCCGTGTCAGCGTTTTAATGGGTAAGGATACCAGTGCGAGAAAGAAGTGGGTAGAAGAGAATGTCAATTTCAATGAAATTGACACATTCATGAAGGAGGTCAAGTAAGATGGCGAAGAAAAAAGAAGAAATCATCGAACCGATTATCGAAAACATCTCCGTTGAACCTCTTGAAGATGTCATGGGTGACCGCTACGCCACATATGCCAAATACGTCATCCAAGATCGTGCTATCCCTGATGTTAGAGATGGTTTAAAACCAGTTCAAAGAAGAATCATTTTCTCCATGTATAAAAGTGGTAACACTTTTAACAAGCCAACCAAGAAGTGTGCTCACACCGTTGGTGCGGTTATGGGTACTTTCCACCCACATGGTGATACATCTATCTATGAAGCTCTTGCTCGTATGAGTCAAGATTGGAAAGTTAGATACCCATTAATCGACTTTCAGGGCAATAATGGTAGTATCGATGGTGACCAACCAGCGGCTTACCGTTATACCGAATCTAGATTAAGTGAATTAAGTAACGAATTAGTTCGCGATATCGAAAAGAAAACTGTTGATATGCAGTTAAACTTTGATGATACCGAGTTCGAACCAATCGTTTTACCATCCCGTTTTCCAAACCTTCTATGCAATGGTACAGAAGGTATCGCAGTTGCTTTAGCAACTGAAATCCCTCCGCACAACCTCAAAGAAGTCATCGATGCGGTCATTTATCGCATCGGTCATAAGACTGCAACAACTGAAGATTTATTAGAATTCGTTCAAGGTCCAGACTTCCCTGGTGGTGGCACCATTTACCGTTCCGAAGGGTTAAGAAATATATACTTAACAGGCCGCGGAAAAGTAGAAGTTGCTAGCAAAACGGAAATTGTCAAAAATAAAGACAATCAACAAATTATCATCACAGAAATACCTTATAAAGTGGTCAAAAAAGACCTTGTCTATGAAATAGACAAAATTATCCACTCAAAGTCCGTTAGTGGTCTTATTGAAGTGAGAGATGAAAGCGATTATAAGGGAATTAGAATCGCCATTGACTGCAAAAAAGACGCCAAAGCAGAGCTACTTTTAAGATATTTGATGAAAAAGACCACTTTAGTGACCTCATATTCTGCGAATATGGTAGCTATTGTTAATGGTCGTCCAAAAACCTTAACTTTATTAGATTTTGTCGATAGTTACATCGCTCACCAAGTTGATGTCGTCACTAGACAAAGCAAATATGATCTAGAAAAATATTCCGCGAGATTACATATTGTTGAAGGTTTAATTAAAGCTTCGCTTTATATTAACGAAGTTGTCGAAATCATCAGAAAGAGTAAAGATAAAGCTGATAGTAAGGTCAATATCATGAAACATTTTGGTTTCTCTAATGAACAAGCAGAAGCCATTGTGACCATGCCTTTATATAAGTTGTCTCACACCGACGAAGAGATTCTTGAAACAGAAAGAAAACAACTCGTCAAAGATATCGAAGAGCTCAATGAAATACTCTCAAATCCGGACAAATTGAACCGTGTTTTAATCAAAGATTTAAAACAAATTTCCAATAAATATGGGGATGAAAGAAGAACCATAATTGCCGAAAAAGAAGAGGAAGAAGCCATCGATAAACGTCAACTTATTGCCGAAGAAGAAACCATCGTTGTGGTCTCTCGTGATGGGTATGCAAAACGTTGTTCTTTGAAGTCATTTAAGGGCTCCGGAGACGATGCTGCACCAGGCTTAAAGAGTGGCGACGTAATCGTGGCAATCGGACAGACTTTGACCACAGATTACCTTATTTGTTTTACAAATATAGGTAACTATGCATGTATTCCTGTTCATAAGCTCACTGAAAATCGTTACAGAGATGAGGGTGTTCACCTCAATACTTTAGTGCAATTTGCACCAGGTGAAAAAATCATCAAAGCTATCGCTGTCCACACCTTAAGAAACGACATTTTCCTCGCTTTCTTATCTCGTTTTGGACAGATCAAACGTATGGCTTTATCATCCTTAGAAACAATGAAGAGAACTCGTCCCGCAAAATGTATGAAATTACTCAACGGCGACGAAGTTGTCGGAGTTCAAGTTTTATATGGAAATAGTGACTTACTCATCATCTCTAATGTTGGTAATGCAACATTATTCAACGAGAATGATTTAACAGTTCTTGGCGCCAAAGCCGGTGGTGTGAAATCCATCGCTAACTTAGGTAAGAATCAAGCTGCCGCTTTAGTGGCATTTGATGAAGGTGAAAGAGCGAAAGTCGTTATTCTCACCGATAAAGGACATCAAAGAATCATAGATATTAATAAGGTTACACGTACCGCGCGTTTAGGTAAGGTTCAAGAAATCTGCCCATCCTTTAAAGGCGAACCTCATAAAGTGGTGAACGCAATTAGAGTTCCAAAAGATGTAGATTTAATAAAATTAAATCTTTACCTCAGCGATAATAGTGTATTCCGCTTAAGTATTGATGACTTCAAGCAAACAGAAGCTAAATACGCTAAACAAAATATCTCTCTTCCATCTAGAACCGCGATTACCGCCGTCTATGACACCACAATTGAAATTATTAATAAGAAGACGATTTCTCATAAAATCGTGGTAGAAGAGCCTAAATTGGACGAAGAAAGCGATAATAGCGAGGAAAAAGAAGTCGAAGTTAATGTTCCCGAAATGTCCGAAAAAGAAGAAGTAATCATTAACGAACAAGAAACTTTGATTCCTGAAGAAGAGGAAATTATCAAAGAAGAGCCGGTTAAACCAATTGAAAAGGCTCCGAAAAAGAAGAAAGAAGAAGATAAATCCTTCGAACAAATTTCCATCTTCGACCTAGAGGATGATGAATAAATAAAACACACTTTGTGTGTTCAATAATCAAATTAGTAGATTATTAGTAGATTATTGGAATATAGAAAAAGCACTTATTTCACAAGAGATGAGTGTTTTTTATCGCTTGTTTTAACATAAACAGCAAGAAGTCCCCCATCTTGATATGACTAGATCATCGCGCTAGCCATCAAGATTATATTATAACCTCTATAGGTGGGGGATGAATTGCAACGCATGCTGTAATAATTACATAATATATAATAAGTATAATATTTATTCTATATCATTATGAATAATGATATAATATATGTATGATAAGAGGAGCCTATAAATATCGCATCTATCCAAACTCTGAGCAAAAACAGTACTTTGCTAAATGTTTTGGATGTGTACGATTATTTTATAATAAATCTCTTTCTGATATGAACGATATATATGAGGCCACAAAAAAGTTTAAAAACATAACACCTGCATCTTATAAAGAAGATTATCCATTTTTAAAGGAAATTGATTCTTTGGCTTTGGCTAACGCTCAGCTAAACAGGAATACAGCTTTTAAATCTTTCTTTAGAGGTCAAAACAAGTTCCCTAAATACAAAAGCAAAAGAAATAATCAGAGTTATACCACGAATAACCAAAAAGATTCGGTTAAGTTATCTGATAACTCTAGATATATCTCTATCCCTAAATGTAAAAGAATAAGAATAAAGAAACATCGAGACTTTGTCGGAATAATTAAATCAGTAACAATATCTAAAACATGTGATGATAAGTATTACATATCTTTATTAGTAGAAACAGATATAAAACCACTTCCTAAGACTGATAAGGCTATTGGATTAGATTTAGGTGTTAAAGATTTAGTAATTGACTCTAATGGCTTTAAATATAAGAACCATAAATACTTAGCTAAGTCAGAAGATAAACTTGCTAGAGAGCAAAGAAAGATGGATAAGATGAAGAAAGGTTCATCTAACAGAAACAAACAAAGAATCAAGGTTGCTAGAATCTATAGAAAGATCAATAACCAAAGAAACGATTACCTTCATAAGTTAACTAAATACGTTATCAACGAAAACCAAGTGATATGTGTTGAAGATCTTAAGGTAAAGGATATGAGTAAAGATAATGACTATAACAAATCTATGATGGATGCTTCTATGTCTAGATTACTTACTATGCTTGTTTATAAGTCATCTTGGTATGGTAGAACTGTTATTAAAGTTCCATCAAACTTTGCTAGTAGTCAACTCTGTTCATCATGTGGATATAAAAACTCTATCACGAAAGACTTATCAATCAGGAAATGGACTTGTCCTAAATGTGGAGTCAGCCATGATAGAGATATAAACGCCGCAAATAATATTCTAAGTAAGGGAATAGAAATACTTACCAAGGGCAGGAACTGTCCGGATAGCTTGTTTATGCTTGATCCGTTAGGGTCATCGCGCAAGAAGCCCCAACTTCTATAAGTGGGGGTAGTTCACGGAAAAGAATATAAATAATTATAAAGGTTTTACGAAAAACGGATTTTCCTATCTATAAAAAATAATAAAGTCTATAAAAATTAGACTTTTTCATTTACAATTGTGTTGTAGAAGTTATGAAAAATAAATATGTACCATTTGCTGTTGCAAAGTCTATCTATGAGATAGAAGTCGATTTCTACGTTCAACAAAACGTTAAAGTCTTGTTAATGGATCTTGATAATACGTTAGATAGTTATCGCTTATATCACCCAACAGAGAAGGCTTATGAATTAGTAAAAAAGATACAAGATGCTGGTATATTACCAGTCATCGTCTCAAATAATCGTGGCAAACGTGTACGCACATACGCAAATGATTTGGGACTCATGTACATCAATAGCGCAGCTAAACCATTCGGCGGAAGAATTAATAAATTTATTAAAGAACACGGATGGAACAAAGATGAGATGATGTTTGTGGGCGATCAAATGATTACTGATGTCGCTGCCGCGAAGCGTGTTGGTCTTAGAGTTATCTTAACAGATAAGATTGTCAAAGAAGATCAATGGACAACACATATCAATAGAATATTTGGAAGAAGAATTAGAAAGTACCATGCCAAAAGAGGCAATTTAATAAATTGGAGGACGATTTATGGGAAAAGTTAGAAGAGTGTTACGTTGTTACAACTGTGGAACAGTTTTACAAAGTAAAAAGAAAAATGATAGTGGTTATATTCCTGAAGAATTACTCGCTAATTACACAGGCGATAACCAAGTTCTTTATTGTCAAAAGTGTTTTGACTTCATGAAAGGTCTTAACGCAGGCGCATTAGAGCAAAACATCGATAAAGCCACAACCAAGATTCTTGATGATGCGGTCGCAACAGATGCATACATCATTTGGGTTATTGATTTATTCGCTTTTAACGGCACCATTAATCCAGATGTCGCCAAGAAGATTAAGAAACTCAAAGTGGCGATCGTCGGTACTCATAGAGATTTATTCTCAAATCTCATCAAAGATGAAGTTTTAGAGAGATTCGTTTACGAACGTTTTGAAGAAGCTGGCATTAGAGCGGATTCAGTAACCATCCTCGGTAACGAAGATGATGTTGATATGGAAGGCTTGATGGATAAATTCAATGCTGCCAGAAAAGCTCATGACATTTATTTAATCGGAACTAAGAGTTCTGGAAAGACTTCATTAATTAATAGAATGCTCAAATTCTATGTCAACAAGACAAAGTGGCCTATTAAAACAGAAAACTATCGTGGCACAAATGTCAAAGTTATGAGTATTCCTCTTTCCAATTCCTCGTTCATTTATGAACTTCCAGGATTCTCTCTTGCCACATCAGTTGTCGGTAAAGTAGAAAAAGATGTTCAAAAACTCATCATTCCTAGAAGAAAGATTGAAACCCATTATAGAACCCTCACCAAAGGTGATGCTTTAGCCGCTGGTTCATTAGCGTATTTTGAATTATATTCTGGCAAAGCCACTGCAGTGAAATTCTACTGTGCTGAAGGCGTGGAAATTAAAAAGATCTCTGCGGAAAAAGTCTGGGACTTCTTTGAAGAAAACAATAGAAAACGTTCCTTAAGACCTGTTAGTGAAAGAATCACATCCTTCAGAGATTATGACTTCTTTGAATACACAATGGAAAACGATGGACAAGTCCATGATATTTCCGTTGAAGGTTTAGGATGGATTTCCTTTGTCGCCAAAGGACAAGTTATCCGCGTCATGTTCCCAAAAGGCTCCGCTTTGAAGGAATCATTAGGAAAGTTGAGATAATTAACAATGTTAACTTCTAATGAGAAAAGACAATTAAAAGCAATTGCTAGTACATTAGATACAAAGTATCAGATTGGCAAAAACGAAATCAGTGATACAGTTATCGCCATGCTCGATAAAGCTTTAACGGCACGCGAATTAATTAAAATCGATGTCATGAAAGCTGTTACATCTCCAATTATGGAGCTTGCTTTAGATTTATCTAGTCGGTTAAATGCTGAAGTCGTGCAAGTAGTTGGAAGAGTTATCGTCTTATATCGCTTTAGCAAAGACAATCACAAAATCAAATTAAAGAAATAAATGAACAAGATTCTTTTTGGCGGGGCATTCGATCCCGTCCATAACGGACATATTAATATGGCATTAAATGTCGCAAAAACGCTCCGTGGAGAGGTTATTTTCCTTCCGGCACGTATTTCAGTGTGGAAGTCCTCTTCCGCGCCCATAAGCGACAAAATCGCGATGTTAGAACTCGCCTTAAAGGATAAAGATAATCTCTCTTTGGATTTGTTTGAGATTAATAGTGGAAAAGACACGAATTATTCCATCGATACCGTCAAACACTTTAAAGAGAAATATCCCAATGACAAACTCTACTATTTAATCGGGTACGATCAAGTTAATGAATTCCATCGTTGGAAAGATGCTGAAGAATTAGCTGAATTAGCACAAATAGTGTTCTATTCTCGTCCTGGTTACATAGTAAAGAGTGAAAATGTTAAAAAATATCACATGCAAGAGATTACTGGCGAAGTAATCGATGTTTCATCAACAGAAATTAGAGGTTTAAGAAGTCTCGAATTGCCAGACGAAGTATTGTTCTACATAGTAGAACATGATTTATATGAAGGAATGGTGGAGCTCAATCAAACAGAAACCGAGCACCGTATTGCCCATTCTAAGAGCGTCGCCAAGACTGCTTATGAAATCGCCAAGGCTAATAATTTAAAAGATCCACTCAAAATCTATCTTGCTGGTCTTTTACATGATTTGGGTAAGGACATTCCGTTAGAAAAACAGAAAGAACTCACAAAAAAGAACTTTCCAGAATATGCAGACTGCCCAGCATTTGCTTATCATCAGTTTGCGGGCGCCGTCTTGGCCCAAAAAATGTTTGGAGTTACTGAGGAAGACATGTTGAACGCCATTGAATTTCACTCAACAGGCAGCGACAACATGAGTCAAACCGCCAAAATAATTTACGCCGCAGATAAGATTGAACCGACCCGCGGATTCGATTCCAGCGACTTGATTAAAGCCATGAAAAATGATGTTGATAAAGGCTTCAAAACAGTCTTACAAGCCAATAAAGATTTCCTATTAAGCAAGGGAAAATGCATAGATAATCCATTAACCTGCAAATGCTTTGATAAATATTTGTAGATTCTAATAACAAATTGATGAAGGAGGCCGAAAGGTCTCTTTTTAGTTTTCCACCAATGATAGGGGTAAAATGTCGCGAAATACATAACTTCGCATAATTGCCATTATGTCAACCAAACTATAAAAAAGATAGATTTTATCATATTTTTCTTTATGTTATACCATGCAGATGCTATGTTTTCCCACATATCAGATACCCGGTTTTCCACACCTCGAAAAAGACAAAATCTACTAAATAATGTACTAATTTGCTACTAATGTGGAAAACCACTATCATCGCATTTTTTACGAAATGTACTTTTTATAGGCCTCTACGATCATATTTAATTTGTCATTTTCTAACCTAATTATCGATATATTTTCTTCATTATTTTTGTCGTAATCACTGACTCCAATAATACGTCTTAAATAGAGTCTTAGCTTGTCGATCGTTCTGATCTGATTCACCACTGCAATTGTTGTCTTTCCTGTATTCAACTCTTTGATATATCCGAGGTCTATATCGCTCTTGGCATGAGCTCCCGAGTGATTGCTTTTGAGCGGGCACACTGTCACGAGCGGATTGAATTCATCCGAGTCAGCAAGGACCACTCCGAAATGCCGATTGGAAAATTCCGCATTCACATTGAGACCCCAGTCAATTTCATAAATCTCTCCGCGTTTCAAACTATAGCGTAAAGAAAACCTCTCAGAAAAAGATGCATACTCCAATTGACGCTTTATCCATTCGAGTTGCGTTCTCATTCCTTCTTGTCTAATTGACTGCTTGGTTCCATAACTATTTAGATCAACTTTTTCGGTTTTGAATTTCGGATTTTCTGACTCGTTCATATTTTTGCCCTCTCATTATTATAAATAGGGGGTAAATCGCGATTTTCGTCTCAAAAAAATTTAAAAAAGTTGCCGAAGCAACTCGTTATTTCATAGAAATAAAAATTTTATCTATTTTCTCTTCATGTATAAATCATAAGCGCTGATAATACGCTTGGTTGATATATGAGTATATATTTGCGTTGTCGCAATATTCGCGTGGCCCAACATCTCTTGTACCGCTCTTAATTGAGCGCCGTTTTCCAAAAGGTGTGTGGCAAAGCAATGTCTTAGTGTATGTGGAGAGATGGATGTTGTAATTCCCGCTTCTAAAGCATATTTCTTGATTTGTTTGAAGAAATATTGTCTTGATAATGGTTCTCCATATCTATTTAAAAATAGATATTTGCTATCTTTTCCTGGATTCTTGTTTCTCGCTTCTTCAATATATTTTTGGATATATTCGATGGCGAAATCTCCTAAAGGAACTTTTCTTTCTTTGCTACCTTTACCAAAAACAGTAATGACAGCCTTCTTTAGATTCACGCGTCCTCTTTCTAATAAAAGAAGTTCGCTCACGCGTAAACCAGAGGCGTACATAGTTTCAAGCATGGCTCTATCTCTTAAGCCTTCAGGCTTCTCAATATCAGGAGCATCTAATAACATTTCAACTTCTTCTAAAGATAAGCAGTTAGGAAGACGGTTTGGTTTTTTCGGTGGATCAACCTCAGGAATCTCTTCTTTGTAGTATCCTTCTTTCTTCAGAAAGACCATGAAACTTCTCATTGATGAAAGCCTTCTAATTGCGGTGGATGCAGATTTGCCTTGCGCTAAGCTTTGTGCCAAGAATTCATCTAAATCCATAGGCATTAAGTCTTCAACATAATATCTATCTTTAAATATCAAAAAGAACTGTTTTAAATCGTTTGTGTAACTATCAACAGTTTGCTTAGATAAACCTTTTTCCACTAATAGATGCTGTCTAAATAGTTCAACAGCATCATTTATCTCCATCATTTTTCTTGACCTCACTAGCTCTCATCAAAGCTTTTTTCTTTAATTTTCGATTCAAGTCATTAATCAATAATTTGGTGCGACTTTCCTCTTCATGTTTTTCATAATCAAAGAGGCTCATTTGAATCTTAACTTCTTTCACGTCTACTAAGTGTTGTAGGGTAATTCCCAAAAGTCTGACTGATAGTTTTGAGAAGTTACGATCATATAGGTCCATGGCGATGTTAAAAATCGTTTCCGCATTATTGGTCGGATTATCAAAAGTCATCGATTTGTTATGGACTTTAAATGTGTTATCAACAAATTCGCTCTCTTTGGCAACAATTTGGATCGTGTATCCTAATTTGTTTTCTCTAATTGCTCTTTCTGATACTTCATTAGCTAACCACCTAAAGGTGCTGGCGATTAATTCTCGATTTGAGGTATCTTCCATCAATGTTGTGGAATTACCGATTGATTTTGGATCATCGGGCTCAGTGATAATGTCATCGCTTCCTTTGCCACTTATCCAGTCTTTAATGGTTTGATAGAATTTGCCAAATTCTTTTCTGACTTTCGGATCATCCTTTTCAATTGCAGCGGCTAAATCACCGATTGTATTGATTCCAATGGCTTTGAGTCTGGGATATGTTTTCTTACCAATTCCGAACATTTTATCTATAGATAACGGATATAAGATATTTGGAATATCACTCTTTCTAATGATTGTTAAGCCCATCGGTTTTTTATAGTCACTACCCATCTTCGCTAAAAACTTTGTCGCAGCGACACCGATAGAACATTTTAATTTTGTTTCTTTATAAAGGTCTTGTTGCAGCTTTCTAAAAAAGGCCGGCACATCTTTGACGCCTTTAATGGTTTCTGTAAAATCGCCGAAACACTCGTCAATAGAGGCGATTTCAAGTAATTTGGTATATCGCCTTAAGAATTTACGAAATTGGTCTGAGAGCGCCCCGTAATAGCGGTAATCGACTGGTTTAACGATTAAACGAGGACATAGTTCTTTCGCTTTAAACATCGGCATCCCACTAGAGACACCATATTTTCTCGCTTCATAGGAACATGTAGAAACAATCCCGCCTCTGCCTTCTCTACCAACCGCAAAAGGTTTGTTCTCTAAAGAGGGATCTTTTATTTCTTCACATCTAGCGAAGAACGCGTTTAAATCGATATGAACGATAACTTTGCTCATATCATTATTATATAATGGAGTATTAGATTATGTTAACCAAATTATAATAATTTCACGATTTCTTCAGGTTTTAACGCAAATTGATTAAGTTGTTCTTCTTGACTTGCGTGTTCCACGAAGACATCTGGAATAGACTTAATAATAATCTTTCCTTGATAACCAAGACGAACGAGTTCACTTGTTAAATAAGATGGAAATCCGTTTTCAATTCCATAAGCATCATAAATGATGACTCTATCAAATTTAAGAAGTTCTTTTTCAATCACTTCTTGATCCATCGGTTTCAAATATATCGCGTTATATAAAGCGACATTTTTCTTCTCTTCTAAAAGAAGTTTTTTGAGTTCTAATGTGATTGGTCCAACAGAAACAATCGCACTCTTATGTCCATCAAGTTCTTTTTTCCATTTACCAAATGGGACATCTTCTTTTTGACTTGATGGTTCAATTCTGCATCTTGGATATCTAATTGCAAAGACACCATGATTGTTGAATGATTCTTTAAGTAAGCTATAAGCTTCACTTTGTCTAGAAGCCATCGCCACAACGGTATTAGGAACAGATAAAAGATAGCTCTCATCATAGATGCCTTGGTGAGTGTTGCCGTCTTCTCCCACTAAACCGGCACGATCGATTAACAATGTGGCATTGAGATTCATTCTAGCCACATCGTGGCTCAATTCATCAAACGCTCTTTGGAGGAATGTGGAATAGATTGTCACGATTGGATGCTTTCCAGAAACCGCTAAACCGCCTGAGAAAGTCAAAGCGTGTTCTTCGGCAATGCCGACATCAACACATCTATCGGGATATAATTCAAAAACTGTTTGTAAGGAACTACCCACTCCTGTGGCAGGAACAACTAGAACTGCGTTGGTGTTCTCGCCCATCGCACTTATAAGTGCGTCAGAAAAAACTTCTGACCAGGAAACGGTACTATCATCAACAAGGATTCTTCCACTATCTTTGTCAAATTTACCAACACCATGCCAAATACCGGAATCATCATTTTCCGCATATTTATAGCCTTTGCCTTTAATGGTTTTGATATGGATAACGGATGAATTATTATATGCTTTTGCTTTAGCAATAGCTTTTTCCATCGCTTTGATATCATGCCCGTCGATTGGCCCGGCATAAGAAATACCAATATTATCAAAAATATTGATTGCCATTAAGTGACGTTTAAACCAGTTTTTGACTGCTGCCATCCATTTGAGATTCCAGCGACCGAATTTGGTTTTCTTCATCACTCTTTGGAAACCATTCTTACTACGGCGATAAAGCATAGAGTTAGAAAGGCTTCTAAACGATCTTGCTAAGCCACCAACTGGTTTGGTAATTGACATATCGTTATCATTTAGAATGATAATCACTTTATGACCACTGTTGGAAAGGTTGTTCAAACCTTCCATGGCTAAACCATTAGCGATACTGCCATCACCGATGAAAGCCACCACTTCATAATTCTCTTTATTCAAATCACGAGCCATCGCCATACCTGTAGCAGCGCTGATGGATGTGGAACTATGACCGGTTTCAAAGTGATCATATATAGATTCACTCATCTTCGGGAAACCAGAAATGCCATCAGATTTTCTTAATCGTTCTAAAGAACGGCCTGTCAAAACTTTATAGGCATAGCATTGATGACCAACATCAAAAATAATCTTGTCTTTGCTGAAATCAAATTGACGGCATAAGGCAATTGTGGCTTCCACTGCACCTAAGCTAGCGGCTAAGTGACCACCATTGACTGAGGTCATATCGATAATATAATTACGGATGTCGTTACTTAAAACATCCAATTCCTGATAAGACAAATCTTTCAAGAAATTTGGATTCTCGATCTTGTTTAACTCGACTCTTTTGACCTCTTTTTTGTTCGACATAACTATACTAATAAACTACTAAAAATTAACTATTTTTAATTACTCACCTTTGGTGTCAACAATCTTTTCCATTTTTCCTTCTGCCTCTTTTAAAGCAGCTTCAAGTTCTTTGATAATCTTAGTGCCTTCTTCATATAATTTAAGGCTTTCCTCGAGTGATAAAGCTTTAGAAGAAACTTCGTTTACGATTTCATCTAGTCTTTTAATCTCTTTGGCAAAATCAATTTTCTTTTCGCTCATAACTATTCTTCCTCAACTTTCTCTACTGTACTAATTATAGTACCGTCTTTCATAGAAGTGGTAATTTCCTCGCCCACTTTCACATCTTTTACACTCTTGATGACTCGACCACCTTTATCCACCGATATGGAATAGCCGCGATCGAGAACTTTCTTTGGATTCAAGGCCTCTAATTGATCTTTCTTGGCCTTAAGTTCTCTATTCAGATAGTCTAACTTATCTTTGATAGACTCGTTTAATTCTTCATTTAATGAAGAAACATCATCTTTCATATCTTGAACACGAGACAACAATGCTTCTTTCATAGTGTCCAAACTATATTGGAACATTTGCTGAATCTCACGCATATCAACGGTTGCGAGTTCGGCAGCGCCTGTTGGTGTGCTCGCTCTTTTATCCGCGACGTAATCCACAAGCGTAGTATCGATTTCGTGCCCGACAGCGGCGATAACTGGCATTTTGCTATTAGCAATCGCCCTCACTAGCTTTTCATCGTTAAACGCGCTCAAATCTTCGCTAGCGCCACCACCTCGACCAATAATCAAGGTATCCAAATCGTATTCTTGACTTTTATTAAAAGCGTCGAGCAATTCTTTCGGTGCGCTTTCTCCTTGTACAGCACTGGGGAAAACATATATTTCACATATCGGATAACGCCTTCTGATATTAGTGACGATATCTCTAACAGCGGCACCATTTTTCGCAGTAATCACCCCGATTGCGTTAGGGTAGATATTTATATCTCTTTTTCTCGATTCATCGAATAAACCTTCTTTAGCGAGAGCTTTTTTAAGTAGTTCTAACTTTAAAAGCATCTCTCCTTGGCCGATGGAATTCATTTCATAAACGATGAGTTGATAACTGCCTCTTGCGGTATAGACATCAACGCTCGCCATTACCACGACTTCGTCTCCATCTTTTGGATCAAAGGCTAGACGTGATGAATAAGTGGAGAACATCGCACAGTTAATTAAAGAGTCTTTATCTTTCAAAGAAAAATAAAGGTGCCCATTAGCCCCTCTTTTGAAGTTTGATAATTCTCCTCTGACGGATATGAATTTTAGATTCTCGTCTTGAGATATGACCGACTTGATGTAGCGGTTCACATCGCTAACGGAATATATATTTCGTTCACCAATCATTTATTTTAAAATCCTATCGAGTATCGCGTTGATAAACTTGGCTTGTTTTTCATCGATATATTTCTTCGCCAAATTAACCGCGACATTAATGACAATTTTCTTGTCCACTTTTTCAACGAAAAAGAAATGAGCGTAAGACATTAATAAAACGGCTTGTGTTAATAATGGTAATCTCTCCCACTTCCAGTTGACTAAATATGGTTCGAAAGCGCTTTTAATAACGCCATAATTGTTTAAAACTGCAGCGATGGAAACTTTGATGTAGTTATCGACTTCATCATATTCGCATCCACATAACTCGCTTGTTAAATCACGAGCATCACGAAAAGTCTTACCACCACCGATGAGGAAATCGTTAAGTTCATCATAGATGACGGTCATGATGATATAGTGTTGTTGATTACGATTAATTTCCATCTTGTTGTTCCTCGTTTTGTTTTTGTTTTGCTTCTTGTTCTTTAACTTCGGCCACTGTCGGAATATTTTTAAATCTCTTTTCGATATTCAATACATTATAGTATTGATAGATTGCCATGATGATGAAGAATGTCGCTACAACATGGATACCGGCATTGATCAATAAACCGACTGTGGATTCACCCGCTAAAAAGAAGGCGAGAAAGACAAAAACCCAATCTAGAAAATATACGCTCACCATTGTGATTAATAGCTTTTTCTTTCCTTGGGAAGAGAATAGTCCTAATAGGACTGCTCCCGCAGTTGTGGCCACTGTTATAAAGGCAACGATAACCCAGAACAATGCGGGATGAATACTTGTATGTGCTAACAAGTTAAACAAGAAATCACAAATACCGAAGCAATAATAAAAGGGCACTACTTCACCAGAGTTTTGAATATAGAACTGAATGATTCCGACCAATAAACCGACGAAGTTGACGACACCGACCCAGATAAAGGCTTTGCAAGCGCGACGGTAATTAATGACCGCAGCGTTATGGGTGTCGATATAAGATACAGGACCCCTTTTGCGAAAACCAATCATTAGATTATTGACTCAACCTTCACTTGGATATTCACAGGGACTTGCTCGGTGATGAGCATGAGGGAATTATAGACTTCATTTTGTATTTCGCTGACGATGGTTTGAATGTTTTTGCCTTTGGCAACATCAATATAAATCCAAACGTGAACAATATCGCGAACGATATATGTTTGCACTGGTCTATTCAAAATGATGAATTGGTTTCTTTTCATGTATTTCTCAGATTTAGCGATGCCTTTGACGTTTTGTAAACAAGATGTCACAAGTTGATCAAAAACGTGGCGATGAATGCCGAGTTTACCTTTCTTTGAATAGTTGTCTAAGAAAACATAATCCGCCATAAAATTTACCTCCCTAATACTATATATGAAATATATGAAACAAGCAACAAACTAGTATTTTTCATAAAGAAAAAAGCGATGGAATTTCCACCGCTTATTAATATTAATTATCGTTATTTAACGATTTCTTTGGCGAGTTTCGCTAATCTGCTAGCGGAGAATTCGAATCTCGCAATGACATCTTTTGCAGGAGCGGACGCACCGAATGTATCCATGCCCATATGATGTTTTGCATATCTATCCCAACCAAAGGTTGAAAGCATTTCCACAGAGATTCTCTTTTCCCAAGGAAGTGATAAGACGGATTGCTTATATTCTTCTTCTTGCGCTTCGAATAATTCCCAGCTTGGCATGGAGATGACTCTAGCATCAACGCCTTCTTCTTTAAGAAGTTTTTGTGCTTCAATCGCTAATGAGACCTCGCTACCAGTGGCGATAATTTCCACTTGAGCTTTCTTGGCTTCTTTAGAAATGATGTAAGCACCTTTGGCCACTCCTTCAGCAGAGCTTCCTGAAATTAATGGAAGGTTTTGACGAGAGAGGATTAAGGCTGTTGGCGTTCTCATGCTTTTAAGCGCTTCGGCCCACGCTGCATATGTTTCACGTTCATCACATGGACGGATAACACGCATATTTGGAATGCTTCTTAGCATAGCTAATTGTTCAATTGGTTGATGGGTTGGACCGTCTTCGCCAACGGCGATTGAGTCGTGAGAGAACAAATAGATAGCAGGTAAGTGACTGAGGGCCGCCATTCTGATCGCAGCCTTCATATAATCAGCGAAAACGGCAAAGCAACCAACATAAGTTCTTAAACCGCCATGGAGGAGAATACCGTTTTGTGCACTTGCCATAGCAAATTCACGAATACCCCAGTTGATGTTATGACCTTCTCTATGGCCTGGTTCAAAGTTCACACCACCATCGAGTTTGGTCATGACGCTTCCAGCGACGTCTGCGGAACCACCGATTAAGTTTGGTAAGTTAAGCATGTAGGCATTGAGCGCTTTTCCGGATGCGACACGTGTAGATGTCGAACTGCCTTCGACAAATTCAGGCATTACCTTTGGTAAATAGTTCTCAACGGATAAGTTGATGAGGGATTTAAATCTCTCGAGTTCGGCACCATGAGCTTTGCCATATTGTTCAAGTGTCTTGTTATATTCTTCGTGAGCCTTTTCTCCACGAGCCATAAATGTTTCAGCAAATTGTTGTCTAACTTCTTCTGGAACGAAGAAATCTTCGTGATCAAATCCATAGACATCCACTTTGGCGTGTTTGCCATCTTCCACTCCTAAAGGAGAACCGTGGACTTTGCTTGTTCCTTGTTTGGCGGAACCAAAGCCGATAACGGTATGAATCATAATCATGGTTGGTTTGTCTTTGGATTTCTTGGCTTCAACGATGGCTTTATCAATGGCTTCGATATCGTTACCATCAGCGACTTCTAAGACGTTCCATTCACTAGCGATGAATCTGGCTTTGACTTGTTCGGAGAATGACAAATCAAGAGCACCATCAAGTGTAACTTGATTAGCGTCATAGAATAAGATTAATTTATTGAGTTTTTGGTGTCCAGCCAAGGAGATTGCTTCTTGAGACAAACCTTCTTGCAAACATCCATCGCCGCATAGCACATATGTGTAATGGTTCATGAGTTTTTCACCATCAACATAGTTGGCTCTGATGCTTTCTTCCGCCATCGCCATACCGACGGCTTGTGCGATACCTTGTCCTAAAGGACCACTTGTGGCATCCACACCTTTTGTCCAACGGTATTCAGGATGGCCTGGAGTTAAGGAATCAAGTTGACGGAATCTCTTGAGATCATCAAGGCTTAGTTCATATCCAGATAAGTGTAACATTGCATAAAGCAATGCAGATGCATGTCCGGCACTTAAAACGAAGCGGTCACGGTTGAACCATTCAGGATCTTTGGGGTCCGCGATTAAGTGACGGGTGAATAAAGTGTAGAGGATAGGCGCACTGCCTAAAGCCATTCCGGGGTGACCAGAATTCGCTTTGTTGATCTCATCAATACATAATGAGCGGATGGTTGCTACTGATAATTCGTCAATTTTTTTGTTCATTTTTAATCTCCTTTGACTAGTAGTTTTTCAGTATATTATTAGTATTTGTTATAACTTTGTTATAAAACTATTCTTTGTCCTTGATAATAAGACCCAAATCTTCGAGCTGTTGAGGGGTCACTTCTGTCGGTGCCATACTCATTGGATCGACACCCGCTAAATTCTTCGGAAAGGCGATGACATCTCTAATGTTATCAGTGCCACCGAGAATCATGGCGAGTCTATCAAGACCAAAGGCCATACCGGCGTGTGGAGGTGTGCCATATTTAAGAGCGTTGACAAAGTAGCCAAATTTCTTTTCAACTTCTTCATCGCTTAAACCTAAGATATTAAATATCTTCTTTTGCACATCTTGGTTAAAGATACGGAGTGTTCCACCACCAGCTTCGTAACCATTAATGACGATGTCATAGGCATAGCTGATGACCTTTGTGGGGTCAGTGTCTAAATATTGGAGGTCTTCATCTCTTGGACGTGTGAATGGGTGATGGGTAGCAACGATTTCGCCACTTTCGACATCTCTTTCAAACATTGGGAAGTCGACAACCCATAATAAATCATAGGTATTTGGTTTAATTAAACCAAGTTGTCTACCGTATTGTAATCTTATCGCGCCTAATAAAGGTGTGACACGGTTATATGGACCAGCGGAAATGATGATGATGTCACCATCGTTAGCTTCTAATTCTTTAACTAAAGCCACTTTTTCCGCTTCAGAAAGGAATTTCACGAATGATCCGGTTAATTCCCCGTTTTCCTTTTTAATGACCGCTAAACCGCCTAAACCGAACTTTTTGGCTTCAAGGGTTAAGTTATCAATAACTTTGCGGCTTGTTTCTTCTGCAACACCAGGAACGCAAATGCCTTTAACGGCTTCTGCATTCTTATAGGCTTCAAAGGTTGTGTCTTTAAAGAGCGCTTTTAAATCATGGAGTTCAATACCAAATCTAGTATCTGGTTTATCACTACCAAATCTTTCCATAGCTTCTTTATATGGCATTTGACGGAGTGGCAATTTGACGTCATAACCGATTGTGTTCATGAATATTTCATGAACTAAACCTTCCATCATCTCCAAGAATTGTTGTTGATCAAGGAATGATGTCTCCACGTCGATTTGTGTGAAGTCTGGTTGACGGTCGGCACGTAAGTCTTCATCGCGGAAGCAACGCGCGATTTGATAATATCTTTCAAAACCCGCTACCATCAAAAGTTGTTTGAACATTTGTGGGCTTTGTGGAAGGGCATAGAATGTTCCATGATGTAATCTTGATGGAACTAAATATTCTTTAGCACCTTCTGGAGAAGAAGCACAGAGCATTGGTGTTTCAACTTCAATAAATTGAAGTTTGTGTAAATAAGCATGAGTGGTAATTTTGATTTGATCACGGATATCAAAATACTTTTGCATGCATGGTCTACGCAAATCTAAGTAACGATATTTTAATCTCGTTTCTTCCAAAGCGTCGGTTTCATCGGCCACAATAATTGGAGTGGTCTTCGCGGTGTTAACGACAATAATCTTTTCCGCCACCACCTCAATCTCGCCAGTCTTCATCTTTGGATTTGGCATTTCTCTTTTACTAACTGTTCCGATAACTTGAATGACATATTCATTTCTCACATCAGGAACAGCATCAGCGTCCTTGACCATGATTTGGATGATGCCAGAACGGTCTCTTAAATCGATGAAAAGAATGGAACCTAAGTTTCTTCTTTTGGCAACCCACCCTAAAAGGGTGACTTTACGGCCAACATCATTAATTGTTAATTCAGTATTGCGACAAGTTCTTTCCATAATTATTTCTCATCCTTTCCACAACAACATTCATCGCCCTCACAGCATTCACGTTTACCATGGCAGCATTCTTGAGGGTTTAATATTTCATCCACTTTTGCTTCTAATTCTTCAATAGAAACGGTGATTTGTTCAGTGGTTTTTAAATTCTTAATAATAACTTTGTTATTTTTAATTTCTTCTTCACCGATGATGACGGCTAACTTAGCGCCTTTCTTTTCCGCGCGCTTGAACATGTTGCCGAGTTTCACGTTGTCATAGCACATGTCAACGCGATATCCGAGCAAGCGAATGTAATCCGCGGCATTAAGCGCATATTGGAAGCTCTCTTCACCGATGGGCATCACATAGGCATCTAAACCGGATTCGATATTTGGTAATAAACCATCATCGCTTAAAACATTAACGAGGCGTTCCACTCCAAAGGAGAAACCGACACCTGGGACATCTGGGCCACCTAATTCTTTGACTAATTTGTCGTAGTGACCACCAGCACCGATTGCGCCATAGTCGTTACCTTTATTGCTCACGTAATGGAATTCAAATACGGTTTCAGAATAATAATCTAAACCCCTAACTAAAGTATCATCGACTTCGTAAGGAATCCCCATCGCTTCTAAAGCTTTTAAAACGACTTCGAATCTCTTTTGACTATCTAAAGATAGATATTTACTCATCGTTGGAGCGTCTTTGACGATTTCTTGATCTTCCGGAACTTTACAATCAAGGATTCTTAATGGGTTAATTTCATATCTCATTTGACAATCTGAACACATGTGTTCAATTTTCCCTTTAAAGAATTCTTTTAAGGCTTCGCGATAAGCATTGCGGCTCATTTCATCACCTAAAGTATTAATCTTAATGGTGACATTAGCTAAACCTAAGGTTTGTAAAATGGTATAGGCTAAAGCGATACATTCAACATCTGCATATGGGGAACCATGACCCACACTCTCAACGCCAAATTGATTGAATTGGCGATATCTGCCGAGTTGTGGTCTTTCATAACGAAAGACAGGTCCACAATAATAAAGTTTAAGTGGGAGTTCGCTGACTGGGATTAATTTGTTTTGCACGATTAAGCGCATAATGCCCGCAGTGAATTCCGGACGGAGGGTTAAACTTCTTCCGCCTTTATCTTCGAATGTGTACATTTCTTTTCTGACGACATCACTACTTTCACCAACACCACGAATAAATAATTCGCTATGTTCAAGAACAGGAGGTCTCACTTGTTGAAATGCATATAAAGATGCAACTTGACTCATTAGGTTTTCAACATATGAATAACTATCAGCTTCATTACCGATAATATCATGTGTCCCTTTGACGTTAATAATGGCCATAATATATCTTTCCTTTCATTTTATTCATTTTTAATGAATGACTCGATTAATCTCATAAATTCCAGAGATTGATCTTAATAAGTTGAAGACATCATTTAGTCTCTTGGAGTCACTCACCATCAGTGTCGCGGTAATATCGACAGTTCCATTATTCGCTAATCGAGCATGGAAACTATTAAGCGATACTTTAGCTGCGGTTAACGTGGACATAATATCCACGACTAGGTTATTTCTATCATTAGCTTTGATGAGAATGTCGACTGGATAAGTCGCAAACTCAATATCATCTCTCCAAAGAACATTTACTAAACGTTCATTTTCGTTGATGATGTTTGGACAATTCTTGCGGTGTACAACTATTCCTTTACCTTTGGTAACATAACCGACAATGTCATCTCCTGGAAGAGGAGTACAGCAGTTAGATAAGGAGATAGCAATCTTGCCGACACCAGGACAATAGACTGGGCAATTATCACCGGATTTGGTTTTGATTCTTCCGCCAGTCGGAATGTTGACCGGTCGTTTAATGTGCAAAAATTCTATGAGCGCACTAGGCACAGGCTTACGATTAGTCACACCGACGAATAAGTCATCGACATTACTAAATCCAAAGTTACCTAATAGCTTCTCATCAGTGAGATATTTCATCATCTCTTCTTCTTCGATGCCACGATCATGGAAGGCATCTAAACAAGATTGTTTGCCTTTGGCAACTTTCTCATCTCTGATAAGTTCAGCATTCTTCTTGGCAATATATTTCTTGATCGCGGATTTGGCCGCACCACTTTTAACGAAGTCGAGCCAGCCTTCACTTGGACCAGGGTTGTTTTTATTAGTTTTGATTTCCACTAAGTCACCAGTTTTTAGGATGGTGTTTAATGGAACCATCACGCTATTAACGAGAGCGCCAACGCATGTATCACCAACACGGGTATGAATGTGATAGGCGAAGTCAACAGGTGTACTTCCTTGAGGAAGTTCAATAACTTTGCCTTTTGGTGTAAAGACATAGACATTAGCTTCAAAAATATCATGAGTTAAGTTATCCATGTATTCCTTAGCGTTGCCTTCGGAAGAAATGGACGACATAGAGACAAAGTCTCTAAACCAGTGCAATTTATTCTCGATTTCTTGTTGTTCTCTAGCGGAGTTATAACCGTTACCTTCTTTATATGCCCAGTGAGCAGCAACACCGGTTTCGGCAATCTTATCCATATCTTCAGTTCTGATTTGTACTTCATAGAAGTTACCATCACCACCGACAACTGTCGTATGTAAAGATTGATACATATTAGTTTTTGGCATGGCGATGTAATCTTTGAATCTGCCAGGAACTGGCTTATAGGATTGATGGATTAGACCTAAGATCTCATAGCACTGTATTTCTGTTTTGGTAATAATACGAAGCGCTAAAATATCATAAATTTCATCGAATGGATGCCCTTTAATATACATCTTTCGATAAATCGAATATATGGATTTAACACGTGAAGAAATATCAAATGGGATACCGTGTTGGAACAAGGTATCGGCGATTTTCTTTTTCAAACTTTCAAGGGATTTGCCCATGGTCTTAGCTTTCTTAGAAAGAAGTTTGGTAATCTCTTGATATTTTTGTGGTTCACGATATTTAAGACATAAGTCTTCTAATTCAGATTTAATAACATCAAGACCTAAGCGGTGAGCAATTGGCACAAAGACATCCATCGTCTCATTAGAAAGAGCGATTTGCCTTTCTGGTTTTAAGGCCTCTAAGGTACGCATGTTATGTAAGCGGTCAGCAAGCTTGATAATAATGACACGAATATCCTTGGCCATGCCTAAGAATATTTTGCGGTGATCTTCCGCTTCAAATTCTTCACTAGTTATCTTTGATAACTTTAATCTTTGAATCTTGGTTAAAGAGTCGACGATCATTGCGACTTCTTCGCCCCACTTCTTCTTGATGTCATCAATGGTCACTTCGGTATCTTCGACAACGTCGTGCAAGAAACCAGCAATAATTGTGTTCGGGCCGCAGTGGAGATTTGCGAGGATATAAGCCACTTCTATAAGATGGTGATAATATGGCTCACCACTTCTTCTTAATTGACCTTCGTGTTTAGTGATAATGAAATCGTAGGCTTCACGAATTCTAGTTTTGTCGCCTGTATCAAAAATATACGAAGAATAGATATCTTCAATATCTTCAAACGTATGAAGCGGATAACCGCCATTAACTTTTAATACTTTTGCCTTTTCCATATCAACAAATACATTCTACATTTTTTTATTTGTTTTTTGAACAAAATAAAAGATTTCTGTCTTAAATTGTTAAAGAAAAAGCCAACAAAGTGGCTTTATCTTTCCTCAAATTGAAGTTTGTATAATTTATAATAATACCCACGATTCTTTAATAATTGTTGATGGTTACCATGCTCTATAATTTCACCGTGTTGTAGGACAATTATTTGATCGGCCTTTTGAATTGTGGATAAGCGGTGTGCCACCACTAACATCGTGCCGATATTCTTCATCTTTTCTAGCGATTCTTGAATTAACACTTCTGTCTCGGTGTCAATATTCGCAGTCGCTTCATCAAGAATGAGAATTTGTGGTTTGTTTAAAACCGTTCTCGCGAAGGAAAGAAGTTGTCTTTGACCTTGAGAGAAGTTTTCGCCTCTTTCAATGACTTCCTCATCATATTTCTTTTCTAGTTTATCAATAAACTTGTCAGCATTGACATATTCACAAGCTTGTTCAATCTCTTCCATGGAGAATGATTCATCGTGTAAAGCGATGTTGTCTTTAATGTTTCCAGAGAAGAGAAAAACATCTTGTAACATCTGGCCAATAGCTTTTCTTAAAGATTTTATCTTTATATGTTTAATATCGATGCCATCGATTAAAATTTGTCCCTTTTGGATTTCGTAGTTTCTGACAATCAAAGAAAGGATGGTTGTTTTGCCCGCACCAGTCGCGCCCACAAAAGCGCATGTTTGACGAGGTTCAATGGTAAATGAAACGTCTTTAAGAATCCATTCGCCTTCGTTATAGGCAAACCAAACATTCTTGAATTCAATCTTGCCTTCAAGATGGTCAACTTCAATCGCATCAGGAGCATCTAAAACTTGCGGTTCAACATCGAGAAGATTGAATAATCTTTCTGAAGCGGTGACCGCTCTTTGGATACCGTTGATTTGATCAGCGATGTTTTGAATCGGGTTAAAGAGTTTAGATAAATAGAGATAGAACGCCACCACTTCACCGGCGGTAATAATCGCTTGCAAAGCAAAATTGAAGGTTATAGCGATTGAACCGAAATAGATGAAGGAAATGAGTGGACGATAAATGCCAAAGGCGATGAGAACTTTGTATCTAGTCTTTCTCAAATTATCATTTTTCACATCAAATTGTTTTTCTTTTCTCTTTTCTTGGTTAAAGAGTTGAATAATCTTCATACCAGAGAGATTCTCATTTAAGAAGGTGTTGAGATCAGAGATGTATTTTCTTTCTTGAGTGAAAATCTTGTGGATGATTTTTCTAAAGAAAAATGAAATGACAAACACCACAGCGACAATGCCAAGCATGACTAAAGATAGCTTCCAGGAAATGAATAGCATAATCGCATAGACGCCAATGATGGTCACGATGTTTTTGATTAAGTTCACTAAGATGGAAGTAAATAGTTCAGACAAGGATGATGTATATGACACCACTCTAGTGACTAATGAACCGACTGGCATTTCATTGAATTGGTTCTGAGACATATTTTCAATATGTTCAAACACTTCCATACGGAGGCTATAAACAATTCTTTGTCCTGCTTTTTGTAGAATCATTGCTTCTAAATAAGTGAAGATGAAAGAGAAGACCGATAAACCGAGATAACCGGCCGCGATCATACTGATAACTTTTAAAGAAATATCTGGCGATTGAAGGTTATCAGTTAATCTCGACATCAAGATCGGGAAGACGATATCGATAGCGACGTTCAAGAAGACGAGGAATAAGGAAATAATGATGGATGGGAGTTCGGGTTTAGCGTATTTCCAAACTCTTTTAATCATCACTTTGCGAGGAATCGGTTTATCGCCTTTAAGTTTGACTAAATCGTCTTGCATTACTTATTACCTCCTTCCATTTCATGTTCGAGTTGTTGGAGGTAGACCATCTTTTGATAAGTTGGAGAAATCTTTAATAATTCGTTGTGATTACCAAAAGCTTCTAACTCCCCATCTTTTAAAACGATAATGCGGTCTAGGTGACTGACAGTGGAAACACGAGAAGCCACGACAATTGTGGTCTTTCCCTTTCTCTCATTAGCGATATTCGCTAATATTGTTTCTTCTGTCTTAACATCAACTGCACTAACGGAGTCATCTAAAATCATAATTGGAGCGTTCTTAACATAGGCTCTAGCGATGGAAATTCTTTGTTTTTGCCCACCGGAAAGAGTGACGCCTCTTTCGCCAGAAACAGTCTCGTATTTTTCTTTAAAGGACATGATGTCTTTATCGACATCCGAGAACTCCGCCCCTTTTCTAATCACATCTATCGGTAATTCTTCATCAGAGAAGGAAATATTTTCCGAAATGCGATCGCTGAATAAGAAGTTGTCCTGTGGGACATAAGCGATATTCTTTCTCACTGATTTAATTGTGGAAGTCATTAAATCTTGACCATCAATACTAACCGCACCATTATCTAAGTTATAAAGTCTTAACAAAGAGTTCACTAATGTGGTTTTACCAGAACCAATTCTTCCCACGACACCGATGGTTTCTCCAGCATTAATTTCTAAAGAAATTCCTTTTAATGAAGGGATGTTTGAACCAGGATATGTGAATGTTAAATTATTGAAGGTAATTTGACCTTGGACATTCTTTAATTCAACGGAATCTGGAAGGTCTTTAATCTCTTCTTCTTCATCAAGGAAATGGCTAATACGTCTTAAAGATGTCTTAGCTCTTGAACGCATGGAGACGATTTGTCCTAACGCCATCATCGGCCAAATGAGTAAATCAAAATATCCAGTGAAGGTCACTAATTGACCAGCGGAAAGGTGAATACTATGACCAAAGATAACAACTGGAGTGTCCATCACTGTGTTATAAACAAACCAGCCACCAAAGCCCATGATGACAACGATGATCGCGGTAATAATAATTCCGATTGATGTATCAAATAAAACCGATAATCTAGCGAAGGAAATATTGGTTTCTTTATCTTTCTTTGCTAATTTAGCAAAAGCGTGTAATTCTTGCGTTTCTTTAACGAAGGCTTTAATGACACTGATGCCGGTAAATGTTTCTTGTGAAAAGTCATATAGTTTATCAAATGATTGTTGTCTAGCATCCCATTTGTCAGACATGAATTTTTCCACTAAAGCGCCCCACAAGATAATTAAGATAATTGGTATAAAGGCGATTAAAGAAAGAACATATTCAAGCATGATCATCCTGACAATAACAATTGTTGAAAGGAAGAAGGCGTCAACTAGCATGATAGTTCCCCAGCCGAAATAATCTTCGATGGTTTCAACATCATTAGTAAACCACGCCATGACGGTTCCGACTTTATTCTCGTGATAATATCTTTGTGATAATCTTTCTGCCTTTAAGAACATTTCTTTCCTTAAGGAACTGCCAATTCTAAAGCTGGCATGGAAGATGGTAATTCTCCATAAAACACGGCCGAGCATCATGACACCAGCCACCACTAAAGTGGCGATGATCATCTGAATCATTTTGGCTTGTTCTTCTTTAGATAAAACGCCATCTTTTAATAAGTCGACGACATTACCTAAAAACTCTGGAGCAAACATTTGGGCAATATCAACCGCGACTAAAGCCGCTACCCCGATAATGAAGAAGATAGCGTATTTTAAGTAATACTTGTTGATATAGCGTCCGAATAACATAACAAAAGTTAATTAAATATTAACTTAATCAGTTTATCATAGAATATAAATTAAACAATTAATATGCAAAAAAGCGCAAAGATGTCTCTGCGCTATTTTATAAAAATATAGGTTAATTATTAATTAGATTCTTTGACTTCTTTGATATTGAATTCAATACTGACTTGTCCGCGATAAACACTCTCTTTTATCTGACCGACAAAATCAACGTAATTAAATTCATTAACTTCTCTTTTGGGGAAATTAAATCCCACGAGTTTAACACCTTGACCGATATAAGAGAGAATGTGTTCTCCGTTTTTGGAATACATCAAGGAATCGGTTTTGATGTGTTTGAGTAAGAATGTCGGTGCGCGCCAACCTTCACCAAAAGGTGAAAAGGTACGTATTAATTCATAATTCTCCGCATTCACTTCTGTTAATCCAATTGGTATATCATCGTGTTCAATGACCACAATTGGGTTCTCTTTTGCGTATTTTTCAAATCTATTTTTGAATTCTTCTAAATCTTTCTTATTGATAGAGCAGCCACCCGCCAAAGCGTGTCCGCCTGCGGTTAACATGATCTCTCCACAACTATTAAATGCGTCGACTACATTAAATCCTTCTGGAGCTCTACAGCTACCTTTATAGACGTCTCCATCTCTTTCTTCTGTGAAGACAATTGTAGGTTTATGATATTCACTACAAATTTGATTAGCGATTAAGCCTAACAAACCTTCTTTAGCTTCAGTCACATAAACAATGGATGCGCTATTTTCATCAAGGTCAGGAATGCTTCCTCCGGCACTTCTAGACTCTTCTTTTCTCTTCTCATTCATAGAAACTATCCAAGAAGATAATTTATCAATTTTTTGACGGTCACTAGTGACAAAATAATGGACGATATAATTAATTGTGGTATCGTCAATCAAACGGCCTAAAGCATTGATTTTCGGAGCGATTTTCATGCCGATAGCGATCTCATCAAAAGGCAAATCTTCTTTTAATAAATCAATCGCGTAAAATTCGCCGTCTTTATAATCAGAGAAAACAAGTCTTAAGAAATTACGGTTGTATTCTTTTAAAGGCATCATATCAGAGATAACTGATATCGCCCCTAATGTGGAAAGATATTTATCAAAATATCCAAGTAAATTCCAAGAGAAAATAAAACAGACAAATCCCGCTGAGGTGGCGACTTCTCCAAACTCGCTATAGGAAGGATGAATAATGACATCCGCATTTGGTACTTCTTCAGGAACTGTGTGGTGATCGAGTATTAAAACTTTAATACCATTATCTTTTAGATAATTAATCGGTTCATTCGCCGAAATGCCGTTATCTACTGTAATAACCAGTTTAAAGCCCTTTTTCACTATTTCATGGGCTTTTTCTAATGTGATACCATAACCGTCGTTATAACGGTTAGGAATATAGAAAGATGGGATATTACCGAGTCTTAATAAGCTCCGGCAAATAATTGAGGTGGACATAATTCCATCCGCGTCATAATCGCCATAGATAAAGATTTTATCTTTATTCTCAATCGCTTCTTTGACCAAAGCGACGGCCTTATCCATATCTTTAAAACGATGCTCACCTAAAAAGGTATCGATAGAAACAGGAGCGATCAATCTCTCATATTCTTTTTCATCGATTTGGAAGTGATTTAGTAAGCGTTCAAATAATGTGTCTTTCATAAATCCAAAAAGGCTACCTGAGGCAGCCTTTGTTAATTAGTCATTAATACCAATGAAGGTTCTTTCTTCAGGTTCCGCGGAACGAGGAGCATTAATAACTTTCTTCTTTTTCTTGCGTTTGAATTTGCTAGTGAACTTCTCAACATTGACCTTCGAGAATAACTTGAAGAAGAATTGAGAAAGAGGACCGAATAGAGTTGTTCCTAAGATGACAGAGACCAAGATACCAAGGACTAAAATTAAGAACAACCAAGCGTTACTCGCCGCACCAAATCCGAAGAAGTTGATGCCAACATAAATGGCGAGAACAGCGACTAATAAAATCGCGGAATAAGATAGTGATGTCGCGCGAATCATAATCGCATTTCTGTTTTCAACAGAATTATCGTGGTTCTTATCTTCTAAGACCATTTCTCTTTCTTTGTTCATAAAGAGAATTGAAACCGCTAAGGAGATAAAGGCAATCACTGGAATAACAACAACTGCATAATTAGTGACCGCTAAGCGGGTGTAAGCGAAGAATCCAGCGACGATACCAGCAACAGCTGTTGGAATAACAAATGAAGCAATGCCGCGTGATAAACGATATCTGAGTAAGAGATAGAATGCGCTTACAGCGATACCGATCCAAGTACCCCAAATGACAGGAGCAAATTCTGGTTGAGCGGTAGAGACAACATTGACATTCTTTAAGGAAGCAGTAGCTTCGGAGTCAATTAATGAGCCGCCATCATCTTCGAGGTGTTCGCTAATTAAAGCGGAGATACCACCATCGACATCTTTGGCGTATAAACGTTCACCGATTTCTTTACCTTCGGCATCCATTCTCACGTAATATGCGTTCGCGGAATTATCTAACTTACTAGATAATTTAACGATGTAATAGGTGTAATAAATCTTATCATCTTCATCTTCACCAATATCTTCTCTTGTCTTATAGACAACTTCAGAGATTTGGCTTTCTAATGTCTTAGATTTAGATTCATCTTTATCGTATGTGTAGATGTTACCTAATGCTTTTCTAACAGCGTCTTCGGTAACTAATGTATTTTTACTTGTGGTTTCCACAAAGATTTCACTTGTTTTAACAGTGCCACCATTGTTATAAACAACACCTTTATTGATAGCTCCAAAGACAATCATGCCAGCTAAGCCAGCAACGAATAATAAGGAAGCGATAATTCCAATAGGAAGTTTCTTCTTGGTGAAGTCTTTTTCAGCATAAGCACCATAGAATGTTTGTTTTTCTTCTTTAAGAAGATTTGGAACGAGTTTGCTATCGATGCCAAAGGTTTCGTATTTACCTTGTAACTTTGTGGTATTTGTCGCTAACCACATGAGTCCTCTTAAAACTAAGAGGTTTAAGATTAAGGAGGCTAAACCACCGAGAACGGTAATAATCGCAAAACTTCTCATTAAAGCGCCACCCATCACATAAGCAAAGACACCGATGACGATGAGAACAACATTAATATCAAGGGTTGGAAGCAAGGCTTTCTTCGCCGCTTCACTATTGGCTTTCTTTAAAGAACGTCCACGATATGATTCTTCTTTTAACTTTGTTAAATAGATAACTCCACAGATTAAAGAGGCAATCGCTACTGCACATAAAGCGATTAATCCAGCAGCGTTAAATTCAGCACTGAAGAGGATTAAGCTACCTACACCAGCGTATACACTAGCGATAGTAACTGTAATAACGGATAACGCACTTAAGCGATAGAAGACTAATAACAATAAGGAGAGAATGACGACGCAGACAATAGTCGCTCTTAATGTCGCGGACCATTGAATGACACCATCAGTACTCACTAATTGTTCTGTTACAGCAGCGATGTTATTGGAATATAAGAATGTGACTTTATAATCCAAAGCACCACTATTGATTAATGAAACGTAGAATCTAGCGGTATCAAAAGCTTTTTTGACTTCGCTGGCTTCATATTTTTCATTGCTGTTGACGTCAGAGACGTTAACGTAAGCGGTTAATTTTTCAATTTCCTTGCCTTCTTCTTCTAATGAGATTAGTTCAGAAATATCGAAGGACATGAAGACTTTTTCCGCAACACGAGAATCATAGTTCTCGTTTCCAGAGATGGTTTGTGAGAATGTATCACCATCCACATAGTCATGCCATAAATATAAGCAATATGTTGTTGTGGCTTCATCACCCTCACCACTTGTTTCGGCGGCATCGGTATCATTTTCTTCTTTATGTTGTTTAACAACATCATATAAATCTTTGAAACGTCCACCGACAGGAATGTTAATGGAAGGATAGTTATTTTTGGTTTCTAAGTAGGCATCACCAGTGATGAATTTTTCATCTTCAACGGAGTTATCGAGAATGATATCGCCATCTTTTCTGGAGGAAAGAGCTAATGAACCGTTAAAGGCCATTAATTTTTCGATGTTGGTATAGTTCTCATTGGTATCTTGTTTTAAAGTCACTTTCACTGTGTCATAACTTTCAGTAGCGACTTCATAGTTTGTGACTTTGAGTGAATCAAGGCGTTTCATCATTGATGAAGCGATAACTTCAGATGGCATTTTTCCATCAGTGTTCTTTTCTTCTAATTCACCTTCGTCTTTATCGGAAATGCGAAAAACCATTTCCCTACCATCAGAATATTCAATATTCGAAGTACTTCTTTTAAACACATTAGTAAAGGTTGATCCCATTAAGACAAGGGACGCACCAGTTAATATGATGTAAGACCATAATCTTCTCATATATGTGTTCCTCCTACACAATCAAAAATACATACGCGCTTACGCGTCAGTAATTACATTACTCTAATTATCCCCACTTTTCAACAATTAAATGCGCACACGTGGGTGTATATTTTTTAGCAACCGTAAGAAATAATTATTTTATCAATGGTAATTGAAGAATAATCCATAGTACAACCAGAGTATCCGGAATCTTCATAAACTGGGATGTTATAAAGATCTTCATCGGGATCGTAGGTCATATATTCGAAATATTCGCTATTTCTTTGCACCGCTCTTTCGACACCATCGAAAGTACCATAAAAGGAAATATATTCAAATTGGTTATGAGTGCCTCTTAATTTGACATTAAATTGGAAATACCAATAATCATATGAAGCTACTGTAAAAATGTGATCTCCACCTAAAGTAATTGGGCCCCATGACTCACCATCTTTGATGGAGAAATCACGTTCTGTATCAAAAGCGCACTTGCCATAAAAATCAAAAAGGCCATCATCTCCTTCTTGAAGATAAGTCATGTTCCCTTTTAATAATACAATTTGCTTATAAGTTGGATTGGCCTTAGCATTGAAGAAAGTTCTACGTTTTGCTGTTAAAACAGCAAATGAACATGCCGCAACTGAAGCAACAGTGACGATTGATAATAAAGTTGTTTTCTTTTTCATATTTATTCTCCTTAAAACAAACTTACTTGGTGAGTAATCTTTAGATGCTTATAAGCCTTTTGATTTGCGACACGTCCTCTAGGAGTGCGATCAATAAAACCAATTTGCAATAGATATGGTTCATAAACATCTTCTAAATTCATAATCTCTTCCCCAATCGCGTTTGCTAAGGTATCTAGACCGACTGGTCCACCATTGAAACGCTCAATGAGGGTTTTAAGATAACGAATATCAACATCATCTAAACCAATATCATCCACTTTCAAAGCGTTGAGTGCTTCTAAAGCATCATTCACATCAATATCATCTTTGCCTTTGAAGTTAGCAAAGTCTCTCACTCTTCTGAATAAACGGTTCGCGATACGTGGAGTTCCACGACTTCTTTTGGCGATTTCTTTCGCGGCTTCATCGCTGATTTTGGAATTAAAAACTCGAGCCGTTCTTTTGACAATTTGTTCGACTTCATCAAGGTCGTAGAAATTGAGTTTTTCGGTTATACCGAATCTCGCTCTTAAAGGTGCAGATAAATCGCCCGCTCTAGTTGTTGCACCGATAAGCGTAAAAGGTGGCAAATTCATCGTCAAAGCTTTGGAATTAACATCCCTATTGATAACAATGGAAAACCTAAAATCTTCCATCGCGGTATATAAGGATTCTTCCACGATTCTTGGCAAGCGATGTATTTCATCGATAAACAAAATGTCTCCTGGTTCGAGTCCAGAAAGTATAGCAGCTAGGTCACCAATCTTTTCAATTGATGGACCATTAGCGACATGAATATGAGCGTTCATCTCATTAGCGATAACATAAGCTAATGTGGTTTTTCCAAGTCCTGGAGGACCATAGAAAAGAAGGTGATCAAGAGGTTCATCACGATGTAAGGCCGCACCTATAAAAACCTTAAGGTTTTTCTTTAGGTCTTTTTGCCCGACATATTCCTCAAGACGTTGCGGTCTTAAAGATACCTCTTCTTGAGCGTCAACACTATTAATATGAGCATCTAAAAGTCGAGACATAATTACTTCCTCAATTTGCTTAATGCCATACGCAAGATATCTTCTTCTGAAGCTCCTGGTTCATTAATCGTGGCTAAAACTCTATCGATTGCCGCACCTTTAAAGCCCATCGCTTTTAAGGCATCATAAACTTCTTCATAAACAGTTGGATCGCCTTTGCTACCACCAGTTAATTCACCCTTCAAATCGAGGATGATTTGAGCAGCGGCTTTGGCACCAATACCAGGAAGTTTCTTTAAGAAAGCGACGTTATTACTAGCGATCGCATTCACCACTTCACTTGGCGTGGTGCTACTTAAAGCGCCAATCGCAGATTTTGGACCGAGTCCTTTGACTTTGATAAGGGAGAGGAAAACTGATTTTTCATCTAATGATGAAAATCCGACTAAATATTGTTCATCTTCTCTGACGACATTGTAGGTATAAACGAGTACTTCTTCACCCACTTCATAATCATCGATATGAGACACTAAAACTTGATAGCCAACATTGTTGACATCGATAATCACTGTATCACCATCAATGAGGGCGACTTTACCTTTTAAGAAATAAATCATTTTTCTTCCTCCTTATCTATAAATCCATATAAATAAAATAATAAATATAAGCGCTAATACGGCGGTCACAAGTCCCGCGATAATAATTCCATCAATCTTGCTATTTTTCATCTTTATCACGCTTGAACTCTTTAGGCATAGGAATTGGACTTCTCTTATGCTCACTAATGCGGTGGAGATATTCAATTCTTTCCTGAACTTTTGGATCGACTTTTTTACCTTCTAGATATTTATCTAAATCTAAATAGGAAACACCCATTTCTTTTTCATCGGTTTGACCTTCAAATAGTCCCGCACTTGGAGTGCGTTCCGCTAATGAAACTGGAACACCTTTGATCTTAGCACCTTCCACGACTTCTCTTTTTAATAAGTAAACGATTGGTAAGACATCGGCAGCGCCATCACCATATTTGGTGAAATAACCAGTATATCTTTCGTCAGCGTTATCAGTTCCTAAAACTAAATAACGATGTGTTTGACCATAGGCATATAGAAGAGTCATTCTAATTCTAACTTTCAAGTTAGATTGACTCATTTTATCTAAAGTAATACCTTGTTTTTCAAATTCTTTTAAAGAAGCGTGATATGATTCACTACCATCTAAAACGATATATCTTAAACCAAGAGCTTCCGCGACTTTCTTAGCATCCTTTAAATCACTTGGATGAGAATCAATTGGCATCATGATACACATGAGTTTATCTTTACCGACTGCATTCTTCGCTAAAGCGGCCACTAAAGAGGAATCCACGCCACCAGAAAGACCGAGAACATAGCCATCCATATGAGAATTAGCTAAATATTCTTTTAAGAATAATTCGACTTCGTTTAAGTATTGTTCTAACTTCATCTCACATATTCAAATGTGAAGTCGTCTAAATAGACGATATCTCCATCATTCGCTCCCATCTTCTCTAATTCATCATCCACTTTGAGTTTTCTTAATTTAGTCATCAAAACCATCATACCTTCATCTGTGGAGATGTTGGTCATTCTATAAAATTTAATAATTTTATCACCTTTGATTTCAAACTCATGAGAATTGATTCTTTCGATATAGAATTCTTTTTCTTCTTCTGGTAGTTCATAAATCTTGGTGTCGAGTTCTTCACTATCTTCACTATAAAGTGGGAAGATTGGTGTCTTCTCTAACAAATCAGCACATTTATATAAACATTCATCAATTCCCTCTTCGGTTAACGCGGAGATTGGAATGATGTCTTCTTTAACATGTTTTTCAAATTCTTTAAGTCTTTCAATGGCGCCATCTTCATCCATCTTGCTCGCTAAAAGAATGCATGGTCTTTTATCTAAACCAAATCCATAGGATTTAAGTTCATTATTAATAACTTTGTAATCTTCCACTGGGTCTCTTCCAGAATTACCCATATCGATGATGTGGATGATAACGCGACATCTTTCAATATGTCTTAAGAATTGTAATCCTAAACCCTTGCCTTGATGAGCACCTTCAATTAATCCGGGAAGATCCGCCATAACGAAGGAGCGTCCATCTTTCACTGAGACAACACCGAGGTTAGGAATAATTGTGGTAAATGGATAATCAGCAATTTCAGGTCTAGCGGAACTAACAACACTTAAAAGTGTTGATTTGCCAACGCTTGGAAAACCCACTAAACCGACATCCGCTAATAATTTAAGTTCAAGAATTAATCTTTTTCTTTCTCCTGGTTCGCCGTTTTCAGCAATTTTAGGAGCGCGGTTAGTGCTGCTTTTAAACGCGGAATTTCCACGACCACCTCTACCGCCTTTAGCGACTTTGATAATCTTGCCGTCTTCGTTTAAGTCACCTAAGAATTTGTGACCTTCTTCTTCGAAGACAACGGTTCCCACAGGAACATCAACGATGACATCTTCGGCGTATTTACCAAATTGATTCTTGATACCGCCTTTTTCACCATCATTACCGATAAAGGCTTTGCTGTGGCGGAAGTTAAATAAGGTGTTGATATGAGCGTTCGCTCTTAAATAGATAGAAGCGCCTCTTCCACCATTACCGCCAGCTGGACCACCTTTAGGAACATATTTCTCGCGCAAAAAAGCGATGGCGCCATCGCCACCTTTACCACTTCTGACTTCGATAATCGCGCGATCTATAAACATAGTTTATTTCCTGATGACTTCTTTAATAATAACGCTTGGTCGATGAGCGCTTTCTTCTACCGCTTTACCAAGGTAGATAGAATTAACTGCTAGAACACCACTGATAAGGGAAGAAATAAAGAGAATGATATTGATAATTAACCAAGCCCATAACGCTAAATCATTTAACACTAGGACTCTAGTTAAATGTAAGATGAAAAATACTAATTCTGCTAAAGCAGAGATAAAGAATAAGCTACCGATAAAGATTGTTACATATAAGCCAATTTCAAGTGGTTTAACACTAACGGAAACCATCGATTCTTTGGCTAATAAGAACATAGCCTTAAATGGATAATGACTTTTACCTTTGGCTCTTTTTTGTCTGACGATTTCAATCGCTCCAGTTTTAAAACCTACGAATGGAATTTCAACACGTAAAACACGAGTTGATTCGCTTAATGCGTTGACTTCGTCAACGACTCTTCTATCTAGTAGTCTGAAATTATTAACATTTCCAGGAATCTTAACACGGGGAGCAATCTTATCTAAAATGCGATAGAAGAAACCGGCACTATGACGTTTGAATTGACTGTCTTTAACACGGGATACTCTCACGGCATTGACGACTTGATAGCCATCTTCCCACATCTTAATCATTTCGGGGATGATTTCTGGTGGATCTTGTAAGTCAGCGTCCATCGGAATGACACAATCGCCGGTCGCGGTAATTAGTCCCGCTCTCACCGCTGCTTCTTGACCGAAGTTACGGGATAAATCAACGATAGTTAAGAAACTATGTTTATTAAGTTGTTCTCTTAATAGGGAAAGGGTTTGGTCTTTACTACCATCGTTAACAGCGACAACCTCAACTTCATATTTTCCTTTTAAAGGATTAACAACTTTTTCTTCAATCGTATCAAAAAGAAGAGTGACCATCGGCTCTTCGTTATACATCGGAATAACTAATGAGATTTTTTTCATATATATACCCGCTTATATTATATATAAAGCGAAATAAAAAGACCACAATTAAGTGGTCTTATCTGCAATTATTATCGCTTATTACTTAGCGACAACAACTCTCACGCAAGTGCGATCTTTTCCAAGGCGTTCGTAACGAACAACACCAGAGGCAGTAGCGAAGATTGTATCATCTTTACCTCTCTTGGTATTTTCTCCTGGATAAATTCTTGTTCCTCTTTGACGATAGATAATGGAACCGCAGTGGCAATATTGTCCATCAGCTACTTTAGCACCGAGACGACGACCAGCGGAATCACGACCGTTTTTAGTTGAACCAACACCTTTTTTAGAAGCGAAGAGTTGAATATTTAATTTAAACAACATAACTTTGACACCTTTCTAAAGAATTTTGATTTGAATGAATTTGCCATAACTTTCTTCCATAGTCTTAAGACTAGTGATGATTGTTTCTAAGACAACTTCATCATGTGAAGAAACAGAACCTTTAGCTTCGATATAAGCATATCCCTCTTCTAATTTGATTTGGAAATCCTTTGGATTATCCAAGTTGTTAAGTCCACCAGTGAGAATGGAACTCACTCCGGCACAGACAAGGTCTTCACCATGCGGTGCACTATTGGCGTGGCCCTTAACTTCAAGGGATTTGAATTTCTTTTCTTCTTGATTGATTAAAACTTTAATCATGATTACTTGATGCTTTCAATAACTAAGCAAGTATATGGTTGACGATGACCGATGGTCTTGTGCTCATTTGCTTTGCTCTTGTACTTGAAGACACGGATTTTCTTATTTAATCCTTGTTTTTCGACTTTGGCTGTCACTTTAGCGCCTTCAACATATGGGGTGCCAACTTTAACAGTTTTATCTCCGAGTAAGAGAACTTTGTCGATTGTGATGGTTGAACCAACTTCAGCTTCTAGTTTTTCAACATAGATTTTGCTGCCCACTTCAACGCGGACTTGTTTACCACCTGTTTCGATAATTGCGTACATAATGTCCCTCCTTAAAATAGATTCACTAATGACTCGCTATTAAGGTAACCTTAATAGGTTTTGGAAAACCTTCTCTATGCGGTTGTAGCTAGTGAGGCGACAACGTGATTAATATAACAAAAGTTATATATAATAGTCAATTTATTTTTATAGAAATTTTTAATAGTTGTAGTCTAAGACTAAGGTTGCGGTATATCCACCAGTTCCATTTGGATAAATGGATTCGATGGTCACAGTCCATCCCAATTCATTACCATTGTTGAGTTTTGTTCCATTCTTAAATTGATTAGCGTAATCAGCTTGGCTGAAGGTATCACCACTCTTAAATACATTTGAATCATTGAACATACAACCGGGATCAGAACTCTTTGGTCGATATGATAAGGTTGTTGATTTTCTAATATCAAACAATTCGCAATAATCATCATAATCGCGTCCTAATTTTGTTCCGTGGTTACTACCCCAGGAATTAGTAAAGGCGATAAATGATCCGGTTTCATTTGGATTGTTTGTGAATCCATATGTCGTTGAAGAAGTTTGATAAGCGAGTCTTGCATCGACATGCCAGAATCTCACACAAGGCTCACTTGGGCCTTTCGTGTAACTATTCTTCCAACTATAAGTACTGTCAAATCTATTTAACCCATTTGGCGCATATAACTCAACGAGAATATATTCATCAAATGGAGAGTTCACGCTCTCTGGACTATTTGACAACAATATCGCAGTATTACCGCTTTGGAAATCATCTATTTCAAGGACACAACTAGTCTCTGGAACGATGACCTTGCTATAGCCTAAAGATAATGTAGAATATGGATCTTGCTCACCGGTGTTATGGAACATCATTGCATGACCACCAACAGGATAATATTTATCAGAACTATAATCATAATAATCGGATAAACCTAAGGTGTGACCAAATTCGTGGGTATAAACATGGGAGTCTGTGGTTGTGTGGCTATTATCTTCATATAATGATTCATAGCTGGCCCACATATGGAAGTTGATGCCCGGCATATCTACGCTCGGGACTCTTAAGTTATAAGCAAAAGAGATTTTGCCCCAGAATGTATCAGGAACTTCTGGATGATTATCATCGGAATCTGGAACACCATAAATTAAATAAATTCCATCGAAATAATTATTGTGATCAGAATCATAAGTTAATGGGTCTTCGCTTGGGTTACAAGTGAAATACCATTCCACCGCACTATTGAGTAAAGCTTTAATCTTTGCGCCGTCGTCGGTATTAAAATCACTAATGTAATAATCTGCATTATACCAGTTGGAAACTGTGCCAGTTAAAATTAAACTACCTTTTGATGCAGCATAATAGAAACTCTTTACTGAATTCCATCCTGTTGAAGAATCGGCTTCACCATAAAATGCTTTGTCTAAATCATAAAGGATTTGCGTCTTTTCTGAAGTTGAGGTGATATAGTTACTAGAATCTTTAAACCAAATTGGAATAACTAGTGTTTTGACATTTCCTTTGTTAGGACAATGTCCACCACCGGATTTAAATCTATTTAAATCATTGACATCGTAATCTAAATCTTTTGCAACATATGTTGGATTATCGACAACTTTGATGCCATATGTCGCTGACATAGTCACGCCTTCATAAGTGTAAGAAACAGTCACTGGATATGTTTGATTCGCCGCTGTAGCAACAGCCATGTTGACTTTAGAAGAATCGACGACCACATCGTTAATATCCACTTCTTCTTCGACTCTTTCGGAATAAATTCCGATGCAAGTAAAACGAGGCTTGAATTCAGAATTTAATAAATACGTTGTTTTAGCGTTCTTTAAAACAAGGTTGGTTAGTTTCTTTTCTAAGACGTGAATTTTTGCGTTAACACCAACATTTTGGCTTTGGAACATTCTCGCATGGATTCTTGTTTCGCCAACACTAAGACCTTTTACGACGGTAACTGCTTTAGTCTCCTTTTCAGAAGAAGAAGCAATAGATGGGTCGCCAACTGACCATGTTAAACTAGTCACGGTTCTGGTTTCGTTATATAAAGGTTCTTGACCTTCTTTATACAAGGTGAATATCAATGTTTCGCTAGTCCCGGGCAATAAATAGATATCTTTTTTATTCAAAGAGACATAATTAACAACACCGTTCTGGTCTGTGAAATGATCTTTATACCCGAAGTCCTCTTCTTCATCTCCATTTCCACTATTAGTATCGGAACTATTCATAATCCAGTTATTTGGATCAAAGAACCCCGAACACGCGGTTAATGTAAGAGTGAGCATCGATAATGATACCATCAATAATTTTGTTAACTTTTTCATAATAAAATACCTGCGCAATTAGTATAACAAAATTTTGATAAATTTTAATCGTTTAATTATTAAAGCACGATGACTGCTCTAAAAAAGAATAATATCCGTTTTCAGAAATAATTAAATGGTCAAGCATGGTAATCTTCATTTTTCGGCTTTCATTTATCAAATTAATAGTAAAGAAGATATCATCTTGTGATGGTTCTAAAATCCCGCTCGGATGATTGTGGACGATGTAGAAAAAGTGGCCGTTATGGAGGAGAACCTCTTTAATGATTTGTAACGAGGAATAATTGACACTATTCTCATTGCCTTTATATAAATTGACCTGGTGAATAATGTTCTTTTGTTTATCTAATATAATTAGATATAGGTGCTCTTGGATGGAATTTTTAAATAACATACTGGTTTTCATTTTTTCGTAAATTACTCTTCCATCCAACACTTTTTCTACTTCGCCTTTCTTTAAGGATTGAAATCTTCTGGCAATCTCAAAAGCCGCTTCAATTTTAATGGCTTTATTCTTCCCCATTCCCTTATAAGATAACAAGTCGGAAAAGGGCTTATTCACTAAAGATGCTAAGCCATTACTATCGCGCAGCATTGCATAAGCAATGTCTATCGCTGAATTATCTTTGCAACCACTGCCGATTAATAAAGCTAATAATTCATAATCTGATAATTTTTCAATGCCGTAATAAAGAGCTTTCTCTCTTGGTCTTTCTAATTTCGGAAGTTCAATTATCTTTCCCAAAGCTTTACTCCGCCCAAGAGAACTTGAAGCCACCCGGTATAGCGGCGCTTCCTTTGCCCGACATAAATAAACGGTACACGACGACCGCCATGACAGCGATCGCGGCAATGGCCATCACCGCGGTTAAAGAAATAGCTTCACCAACGTAATGGTTATCGCATTCTTGTTTTGATAGAATTTCGTATTTCATAAAAAAATACCTCCTACTATATAAATAGGGGGTAAATGACGATTTTCGTCTCAAAAAAGTTTATAAAAGTTTTGTCTTTTTGTCTTTTAGCAAAGCTAAATTTTCTTGATGAATTTTTAGTTTCTCTTCTTCTAAAGCGACCTTTTCTTTCGGTGCCTTACTGATGAAGTTAGGATTAGAGAGCATTTTTTGACATCTCTCAATCTCTTTTTCTTCCTCGATGATTTCTTTATCGATACGGGCGATAATTTCATCTTTACCAGCTTCATTGACGATTAATAAATCAGCATTATTGTAGATCTTTAATTCACCAGACATATGAACGATGGAATCATCCACTAGTTTGATTTCACTAAATGTGAATCTTTGGAGATAACTCTCATAACCGTTAAACATCTTGATGCGTAGATTGATTGATAAATCAAGTTTCGCATTAGGGGCGAGTTTATTCTCAATCTTATAATTTCTCACATCTCTAATAATGGAGAATAATAATTCCACTTGTTTATCGACATTTGTGTGAAGTTTGTTAGCTTCATATTTTGGATAGGATTCTAACATCACTGATTCTTTGTGAATCGGTAAATTCAAATATAATTCTTCAGCGATAAATGGAGTGTATGGATAGATTAATAAGATGATATCTTTTAAGCATCTGAATAATACTTGATATGTAGTATTTTTCACTTTTTCATCATTAGATGAAAGAGCAACCTTGCTCATCTCTAAATATTGTGAGCAGAAGTCATCGTAAACGAAGTTATATAAGTGACTACTCGCAGCGTTAAAGTCATATTTATCCATGTTGAGAGTGACCGCTTTGATAGTCTTTTCTAAACGATTGATAATCCATTGATCTAAAGCGGAGAACTCTTTGACATTAAGTTCTTCTTCTTTAAATCCTTCTGGCAACACACTTAACACGTAACGCGCGGAGTTCCATATCTTATTAAGATAATTACTTGAAGCGATGACCTTTTCTTCGATATATCTCATATCTTGTCCAGGTGCCGCATTTGTGGTTAAGAAATATCTTAAAGCGTCCGCACCATATTTATCGATAACTTCGATTGGGTCAACACCATTACCTAATGACTTAGACATCTTTCTTCCGAGTTCATCTCTCACTAAGCCATGGATAACAACTTCCTTAAATGGAATTTCTTTAGTCATTTCTAAAGCTTGGAAAATCATACGGGAAACCCAGAAGAAGATAATATCGTATGCTGTCACCATCGTGTCAGTTGGGAAATATCTTTCAAAATCTTCGGTTTTATTTGGCCAACCTAATGTGGAGAATGGCCACAAAGCACTGGAGAACCAAGTATCGAGAACATCGCTTTCTTGCTCCCAATTTTCCATATCTTTTGGAGGATCCATAGAGACGAGCAATTCGCCTGTTTGCTTATTATAATAAGCAGGAATTCTATGGCCCCACCACAACTGACGGGAAATACACCAGTCTTCAACACTTTCCATCCATTGGATGAAAGTCTTTTCAAATCTCTTAGGAACAAATTCCACTTTGTTAGTTGTCTTTTGGTTAACTAAAGCTTGATCCGCTAATGGACGCATCTTTACAAACCATTGTTTAGAAAGCATTGGTTCAACAACACAATGGCTTCTTTCACTATGGCCGACTGGGTGAACGATATTTTCAATCTTCACGAAGTTGCCATCGGCTTTAATATCTTCAACAAGAACTTTACGACATTCAAATCTGTCCATGCCTTGATATTTTCCGCACAACTCATTCATTGTGGCGTTTTTATTAAAAATAATTGGTTTTGGGAAATGATATTTTTCACCAATGATAAAGTCGTTTGGATCATGAGCAGGTGTACATTTCATCGCGCCTGTTCCAAATTCGACATCGACATATTCATCGGCAATAATAGGAATTTCTTCATGGTTCGCAGGATTTATAACCTTCATTCCCACATATTTCTTATATCTTTTATCTTTTGGATTAACGACGACACAAACATCACCAAACATGGTTTCTGGTCTAGTTGTGGCAACGATCAAATGTTCGTTTGTACCGACGATTGGATATTTAAAATAGAACATTTGGCCAGCATCGTTTTGGTGAATGACTTCGATATTGCTCAATGCAGTCATCTGTACTGGATCCCAGTTAATAATTCTTTCGCCTTGATAGATTAATCCTTTCTTATATAAGGAAACAAACACTGTTCTAACAGCGTAATTTAATCCTTCATCAAGGGTAAATCTTTCTCTTGTATAATCTAAGGCCAAGCCCATTTTGGCCCATTGAGAATGGATGTTATTTGCGTATTCATCTTTCCATCCCCAAGCCGCTTTTAAGAATTCTTCACGAGAGATCTTTGTAACATCCACTCCGTTATTACGGAGTTTCTCCATAACTTTTGCTTGAGTGGCGATTCCAGCGTGGTCCATACCCGGAAGCCATAAGACATCATATCCCTGCATCTTTTTATAACGAGCAACGATATCTTGAATGGTGGTTTGACAAGTATGACCGATATGAAGTTTACCAGTGACATTTGGAGGAGGAATGACCATGGAAAAAGCTTGTTTAGATTTATCACCAGCGGTGAAATAACCTTTACTTTTCCAATTCTCGTATTTTCCTTCTTCTACTTTGTGGGGATCATATCTTTTATCTAACATAAGAATTCCTCCTAAAAAATAAAAACGTCCTCGTCTAAGGACGCTTAACGCGCGGTACCACCTTAGTTCGCTATTTGCTAGCGCACTTCATTAACCTATTTTCGCTAGGTAGCTATCCTCCAAAGCGACCTTCACTAATTCTTTATATCGAGCTTCCACCATCCTCGACTCTCTATGATAAAGGGGATTAGTTACTCCTCTTTTTCATCGGCTAAAAATATTATACCTATATTTTTGAAAATGTCATCCTTAAATATATAGGTCAATATCGCTTCTTAATTTATCCAAAGTCTTTTGTTCTAAAGAGGAGGTGTAATAAATATTTTCCATTACCCCTAAACTCTTCAAACGTTTATTTAATTCAGAACGACCTTTTTGATTGATCTTATCGGTTTTGGTTATGATGATGAAATAAGAGATTTGATTTTCAATTAAATAATTCAAAATTTCCAAATCGTTATCCGAGAATTCTCTACGAGAATCCACTAATAAAAGGACTAATTTTAAATACTTGTTATCAACAAAATATTCTTCCATCATTGTCCCAAACAAACGGTCTAAATCAATTCCACCTCTAGCAAATCCATATCCTGGAGCGTCCACGAGGAAAAACTTATTATCGATATTGTAATAATTAAGCAATCTCGTATGACCTGGTTTACTAGAAGTAAATGCCAAGCCTTTTCTCTGACATAACGAATTAATCAAAGAAGACTTTCCAACATTGGATTTACCCACTATCAAAACCTCTGGAAGTTGATCCAGAGGTCTTTCTTTGACGCTGGGTGTCGATTTGATAAATGTGGAATTTTTATAGTTAATCATTCTTACACTAAAGCGATTTTAATTGCATCATCTGCAGTGGTCATGAATTCAATCTTCAAGGATTCTTTAACTTCCTTTGGAAGCTCATCGACATCTTTCTTGTTCTCCTTTGGAACAATGATGGTCTTGATACCACTTCTTAAAGCGGCTAAAGATTTCTCTCTTAATCCACCGATTGGTAATGCGTTACCACGTAATGTCACTTCACCGGTCATCGCCACATCAGGGCTGACTGGTTTTTTCGATAAACAAGAGACAATCGCTGTGGTAATAGCCACGCCCGCACTTGGGCCATCTTTTGGAACGGCGCCTTCTGGCACGTGGATGTGAATATCGTTATCTTGAAATAGCGATGAATCAATACCGAACTTTTCAGCATTAGATTTGACATAGTCTAAGGCGATAGAACAGCTTTCTTTCATGACATCGCCTAAGTTACCAGTTAATACGAGCATGCCTTTTCCTTTGAAGTAATTTACTTCAATCGGAAGGATATCTCCACCGAATTCGGTATAGGCTAAACCAGTTACCACACCGATTTGTGGTTCTTGTTCTTTCTTGCTATCTTCAAATGGAGCGACGCCTAAATATTCTCTAACTTTCTTCTCATCAATCTTGATGGTTTTGATAGATGGATCTTTGACGATCGCAACCGCGACTTTTCTTAAGCAAGAGGCAATCTTTCTTTCGAGTTCACGAACACCAGATTCTCTCGTGTAGCTGCGGATGATGAGTTTGATGGCTTCATCACTGAAAGAAGCTTGCTTCTTTTGCAAACCATTTAATTCGAGTTGTTTCTTCACTAAATGACCTTTAGCGATTTGTACTTTTTCAAGTTCTGTATAAGAAGATAATTGAATTAATTCAAGTCTATCTCTTAATGGACCAGGAATGTTTTCTAGATAGTTTGCAGTACAAATAAATAAGACATCGCTTAAATCGTACGGTTCTTCTAAGTAATTATCATTAAATTGATAATTTTGTTCAGGGTCTAAAACTTCTAATAGCGCACTAGCGGGATCGCCTTTATAGCTACTAGCGAGTTTATCGACTTCATCGAGTAAGAAGACGGGGTTATTGACACCTGCTTTTCTCATGCCTTGAATAATTCTTCCAGGTAAGGAACCGACATATGTTCTTCTATGTCCACGGATTTCCGCTTCATCAGAAATACCGCCCAATGAGGCTTTGAAGAATTTTCTTCCTAACGCTCTAGCGATGGATTTTCCTAAGGAAGTCTTACCAGTTCCTGGAGGACCATAGAAACATAAAATAGGAGATTTTAAATTACCAGTTAATTTCTTAACTGCTAAATATTCGATAATTCTCTTCTTTGGATTTTCTAATCCATAATGGTCTTCATCTAATATCTTTTCGACATTTTCTAAAGAATCATTATCTTCGGTCTTTTGCCACCACGGGACATTTAATAAGACATCGAGATAGCTCTGTATTAAAGCGGCCTCTAAAGAACCTTGAGGCATCATTTCATATTTCTTGAGTTCCGCTTTGACTTTGGCTTTGACGTTTTCTGGGTAAGGATTCTTTTCTAGTTTTTCTAAAATAGAATCTGGATCATTTGCGCCACCAGCATCTTCGCCTAGTTCATGTTTAATAGCCTTGAGCTTTTCACGTAAGAAATATTCTCTTTGTGATTTCTCAGCGCTTTCTCTGACTGTTTCAGAGATGTCTCTTTCGATTTGGTTGCGTTGACTTTCACCGTTTAATAATATTAAAACTTGTTCCATCAAAGAATTGGCATCTTTGCTTTCCAAGATTTTTTGTTTGGTGTCGGTAGGTGCTTCTAAATAAGAAACTAAGTTAAAGCACACCGCAATTGCGCTTTGGCTTTTTAAGACGATATTAGCGATGTTTTTCGGCATCGCGGAAAAGACATTAGGAACACCTTCAATGGCCTTATTAACAGCCTTAATGATGGCTTCATTTTCCACAGGAGAGATGGATGGAAGAGGATCCATACCACCAATCGCGGAATAATATCCGGCGTTTTCTTCAAATCTCACATCGGAGAGTTTTACTCTCTCGACAACTTCAAGTCTCACTTTTAAGCGGTTATCGCGTTCAGAGACGGAGATAATGTGACATAAAACGCCCTCTTCGAAAACATCCTCGCCAGTTGGATTTTCTGTGCTCAAATGTTTTTGACATGTCACCAAAATGAGTGAGTCGCATTCATTTTTAGATGCGGTCACTGCAGAGATGGAGAAGTCTCTTCCTGCTTCAATCACTTGCTGAGTGTTTGGAAAGACCACTAAAGCGCGTGTGATGAGAAGAGGAAGTGTTAATGCTTGTGGTTTATTTGCCATAAGTCATCCTCCTTTAACTTATAATAAGTTAGTTGTTTGAATTGTATAATAAGTCATCGATGCGTTGCATCTTGATGTTGTGACGGAATTCTTCAAGATTATTGCTTAAAGCGGATTTCACTTGATCAATTGTCATCTTGTATTGATCCGCGATTTTGGCAAATTCGAATTCTAAGTCAGCATCGGTAATTTCAATACCTTCGGCTTTGCCGATTTCTTCTAAAACGAGGTATTCAGTTGTTTCTTTTAAGGCTTGCTCGTGAAGTTGAAGTTCAAATTGTTCTTCACTTTGACCTAAGATTTGTAAATATTGTTCAAGTTTCAAACCGTTTTGTTCGATTTGTTTGACCATATCAGCTTTTCTAGATTCGACTTGGTTTTGCACGATTTCTTCCGCTAAGTCGACTTTGGAGTCTTTAGCAATAGCGGCAACGAGCTTTTGCATATATTCTCTACGAGCTTCGTTTTCTTTAAGTCTTCTGATATCTTCTTCTTTTCTCGCTCTAAAAGCTTCGACGTTGTCGATACCTTCGATCTTGAGTTCTTTGACGAATTCATCGTTGAGTTCTGGTAATTTCTTTTCTTTCACTTCGTGAATTGTACAAGCAAAGACCGCATCTTTGCCCTTTAATTCTTCGGTGTAGTTTTCTGGGAACTTGACATTGACGTCAACTTGTTCACCGGCTTTGTGACCGACTAATTGTTCTTCAAAACCAGGAATGAATTGATGTGAACCTAATTCTAATTCATAGTTTTCCGCACTGCCGCCTTCAAAGGCTTCACCATTGACTTTACCAACAAAGTCCATGACAACGGTATCACCTAAAGCCGCTTCGTTTTCTTTAACGACTAATGTCGCGTTATCTTTACGAGCACCTTCTAAAGCTTCTTCGATGTCTTTCTTGGTAACTTTGACTTCACCTTTGCCGATTTCTAAACCTTTGTATTTACCAAGCTTGATTTTTGGAGCGACGACGAGCATGAATTTAATTTCTAATTCGGTGTCACTTACTTTAGTAACATCCACTGCTGGACGCGCATATGGTCTGATGCCATCTTTCTCTAAGATTTCTTGATAAATGGTTGGTAATAAAGCATTGATTGCTTCATCCAAAACCTTCATGGGGTCAATTCTTGATTTGACGAGATTTTTTGGAGCCTTTCCTTTACGGAAGCCATCGATTGTGACGTTCTCCGCTAATTTGTTAAAGGCTTTTTCTTGAGCACCCTTCCATGTTTTTTCATCGACAACAACATCGACTTGAACATGAGAATGTTCGAGTTTAGTAACTTTTCTTTCCATATTTATATGCCTCCAAATAATATGCGTTATTGATTATAAACAAGTTTATATTTTCTCACAAGAAAAACGCTCCTAAGAGCGCACTTTTTTTCTTGTTTTTATTCGTCTAGAAGTCATTAAGACTATCTTTAATTCTCTGAATTAATTCTTCAACTTGCTTCAAATCGATGTTACGATTTTGACATCTTTGACTTAATGGCTCGGGATTATCGATTTGTAAGTATTCCTCGGAAATACTTCTTAATGCTTCAAGGAGAACTCCATAGTTAATTTCCAGTTTCTCTGGGTACATATAAATAATATATGAACTAAGAATCTGCACTGCATCTTCATTAAGGGCAGGGTTTTTGAATTCTAAAGACATCGCTCTTAAGAAGTCGTTAATTTCTTGACCGATAAATGGAGGTTCAAGTTTACTTGGGTTAACAACAATGATCTTTCCGATATGGTTAAATTCAACTTCTTTATTCACACCTTTTTGCACTAATAGGAGTAAGGCAAAGGAGCGGATTGATTGTTTGGGGAACTTCAACATGATATTTTGAATTTCATTCAAGAACATATTGATGTCACGGTCTCTGACCATATCTAAAGCGGGAAGAACGACATTTTGATCTTGAGATTTCAATCTCTCTTTTAGTTTCTCGTTACTTAGTTCGCGTGATGCAAGAGACTTTTTCTCTTCTGTCCTAATTAAATTAGGAAGTTCACGAATAATCTCCTCACATTGCTGATTCACATAAGGAAGATTCTCGTAATATTTAGCTTCTTCATACGCTTCATCGAAGTTATTGAGCAAGCAGAGGATTTCAATATGAATTTTCATGAGTAAGGAAAGATCGCCTTCAAGGATTTGACGATTATTTTTAATAACCGCTAAAGCTTCCTCGCCTTTACCAAGCGCCAAAAAAGCCGAGATGCGATAGAAGAGATAATTCATGTCCTGAGTGTCGTTTGTAAGTTTGATAACGAGCTCATAATCTTTGCGATCCATCAATGACTTTAAACTGTCCATATTGTCTTTCCTTTCTAGTTATTTATTAGTATATTTTTAGTATTTATTAACTTAGTTAAATTGCGTAGGTTAACGTTTTTATTTGCCTTTATACACTCTGATGATTTCTTCCTCGGAAATTGGCCCTTGTCTAACCACTTTTGGAGTCTCTTTTGTGAGGTCCACAATGGTCGATGGAACAGCGCTTTTTGCCATACCTGAGACGATAAAATCCACCTCATCACCAAATGTTTCTTTAACTTCCATTGATGTTAATGCTGGTTTTTGACCACTTTTATTTGCCGAAGGGACTAATAAAGGGAGTTCAGCTTGCATGAGAACGTGTTCCGCTTCAATATTTGTGGGTACTCTCATACCTATAACACTTGTGTTATGCGTGACATATCCAGGCACTGAGTTCTCTTTTACAGGCACGAGAATAGTTAATGAACCAGGCATAAAAGCGTCAATCACTCTTTGAGTGGCTTCATTAATTATTCCATATTTACTAATATCATCAATGCTTTTAAGCATTAAAGTATATGGTTTATCTTCTGGTCTTCCTTTGATTCTATTGAGTTTACTATAAGCTTCAAAATCATTATATAAGACGCCTAAACCCATAACAGTTTCCGTAGGAAAAGCAATCACGCCGTGATTATATAACACTTTCTTAGCTTGTTCCGCTTCTTCAAAGATGATGGGATCAAATTTAATCATGATACAAATATATACTTTTTTTATAAAAAATAAAACTCGTTGAGTGTTATTTCATATTCTTGTGGTATGATATTTGCTAACTAGGTGATGATTATGAAATATACTGCGATTAAAATCTTAATTCCCTTAATCTCCTTAACGGTTACATCTTGTAACCAACAAAAAGGACCAAAGGGGTATGTCCAAGCTGAGAAAATGACCATATTATCTCAGGATTTAAAAAATGCTTATGCCCCAGCATTAGGCGATGTCAAACTACTTGTAGTTCCCATCACTTTTGCGGGTTCAACAGCCTCTGGTCATCAAGAATCCATTCAACCATGGACCGAAAAGAAGATTTCTGATGTTAATAAATATTATTTTGGTGAGACCAATTCTCTCGCAGCGTATTATCGCACTGCTTCTTTTAACAAACTAAGAATCACCGGTATGGTTTCTGATATTTATCAGAATACGACACTTTCCGTTTCCACAATTTTAAATGACGGAAGTATGGAAAGACTTCGCGATTTGATGGATGATGCTCTTAATTGGCTCCATGACACCGCGACAAATATCAACTGGCAAGAATATGATTTAAATCAAGATGGTTGTATCGATAACATCCATTTCATTACCGATTATTGCAGTCAAGAATGGAATACCAATCTTTGGCCTCACATGTTCTGGACTAATCGTAAAGGCACTATCGAGAGACCTATGGTCAATGTCTATTCCATGAGTGGAACCGCATTTGTTACTAATGCGATTACAGCGATTCATGAACAAGGACATATCTTTGGACTAGATGATTATTACGATTATAGTGACAATGGACAAAGTCCAATTGATTATATCGGACAACTAGATATGCAATCCCATAACGTCTTTGACTGGAATTCATTTTCCAAATTAACAACTGGTTGGGTCAATCCATATGTCATTGATGGAAGTGAAAAGAAAACCAAAATTACCTTAAAAGCAGCTTCCTTAAATGGCGATTGTTTGATCATCCCTGCTAATTATGATACATGGAATGGTTCCGCTTTTGACGAATATTTCTTAATAGAATTATTCGCACCATTTGGTAATAACGAAAAAGACTGGAAAAAATATACTGGCAAAATAGGTAGTGATCCTGGTGTCAGAATGTATCACGTCGATGCCAGAGCGTATGGAAGTGACAAAACCGATCCATATAATCAAGAACTACTTATAGTAGACAATCTCGAAGAACAAGAAATCAATTCTGTCGAAGATTGCGCTAAATATAAATACATCACCAGAGGCGCTAATAACTGCTCCAACTGGAGAGATTATGAAGGTGGCATTGAACAATTAAAAGATCATCCACTCCTTTCTATCGTTCAAAAGAAAGGTGATTTCACCTTTGCCAAGAAAGATTCCAGAAATCACGCCTTGAGTACAACTGACTTATTTAAAGAAGGCGATGTCTTCACATTTGAAAAATATAGCCACTTCTTAAATAAACAAGCTAAAATACAATCCACAATGGATAATGGGGAAGAATTCCCATATGAAATCTATTTTGGAGAGATTACTGAAGACTCCATTACAATCACCGTCACTAAAGTGAAATAAGATGGTTAGAAAAGATATAAAAGAATTTGTAAAAAGTATTCCTGGCGATGTGACGATTGTCGCCGCTAGTAAATATGTTGACGCTATTGATGTCGCCACTCTTTTAGATGCGGGTATTAATAACATTGGAGAAAACCGCGTCGATTCTTTTCTTCATAAATATGAAGCCTTAAAAGATAAAGGCGTCATCTGGCACTTTATCGGACATCTACAAAGAAACAAAGCGTTAGAAGTCATTGATAAAATTGATTATCTAGAATCACTTGACTCCTTAAAACTCGCTGAATTAATCAATATGCACCGTCTAAGCCCTTTAAAATGCTTTGTTGAAGTCTCAATCAATTTAGAAGAAAACAAGAACGGAGTGCCCTATTTTGAATTAGAAACATTCTTAAAAGAGTTAGAGAAGTTTCCTAATGTTCAAGTTGTCGGTTTAATGATGATGGCCATCCGTAGTAGCAACGATGAGTCACTATGTGAACAATTCAAAAAACTTCGCTTATTAAGAGATGAGATGGAAGAAAAATTAAATATCAAACTTCCTTATCTTTCAATGGGGATGAGCGAAGATTACCTTGACGCTATAAAAGAAGGCGCCACTCATGTGCGCCTTGGTCGTATATTATTTAATCTATTAGATTAATCTTTCATTTCTTTTTCAGTTTTAGATTCAACAACTTCAGGAGTTTCTTCTGGAGTTTTTGTTTCTTCTTTTTGAGCGAGTTTCATCTTCTCTTCTTCTTCCGCTTCTTGGATGGCAATCTTCATCATTGGAATTGGATATTTATAATGATAAATGCCTTCGAAAATATAAACCGCAGCGACATAATAGAACGCACTGACCATCATATATAGACGGAAATCATATGTCACATCGCTCTTTTGGATGTTCTTGGAGAAACAAATGATGTCAAAGACTATTAAAAATAGTCCGACAGGTAATAATAAGATTTTATCTAATAAGGAATTCTTCGCTCTTTTCTTTGGGGAAACTAGTGTCCAGATAAAATCTGCGATAATCCACATACCACCGAATAAGGTGATCCAGTTAAAAGCGATTAAGACCCAGTCTCTAATATGTAAAACTCTAGTAATATCAAGCGTGGCGATCACAATAAAAACAATCGCGATTAATATTAATTCACCACAATAAATGAGTTTGATTTTCTTTTCTGGAGACATTTTCTGTTTAGCCATCTTTATTTCTCCTTAATGAATTCTTCTATTACTTTGTAATATCTTTCTTTATCTATAGTCACACTGCCACAGTGATTCGCATTTTCAAAGAGCTCAATTCTCTTTTTGGAAGCACAAGCATTATACAAAAGTTCGGCATTTATCGGAAAGACAAAGTCATCTTTTTGTCCATGGATAAATAAAACCGGAACATTTTTGTTTTCTTTCACCGCATCAATAGGACGCGCATCTTTAAATGAAAAATGGAATCTCTTTTTGATAAAAAGATTAGTCCAAGGAAGGAACATCCAAGGAATAGATTTGTGGTTAATACATATTTCTCTTACTAATTCTTCTAAAGAAGCGAAGCCACAATCACTGACGACGAACGATAAGTCTTGTGTTTCTTTTAAACACATCAACGCAGTTGCTCCACCCATTGAACATCCAAATAAACCAATTTCGATATCTTCACCAAACTTCGCTCTGACTTGTTTGATAACTTCAATTGCGTCGAAATGTTCGCGGTATCCCATTGTGATGTAATCTCTTTGATTATCGCCATGTGACCTGTGGTCATAAAACACCAAAGAATAGCCCAGACGATAGAAAGCATAAGCGTATTTCACTTGTCCATGTCTATTAGATGTATGACCGTGCATACAGATGACAAATTTCTTTTTGTTATTCAAGGAATAATCACCATGGATGACATAGCCATCAGGCATAATAAATTCAATTGGTGTTCTTTGATATTCATCAATACCATCAATAGTGCCTAGTGAAGCAAATTCTTTATCTTTATCAGCTTGATCCTTGTAATGTTTAGGTGTGCAAATCTTATTACACATCATGCTAGAAATGCCGATGATAAAGCAAAGGTAGCCAATCATGGCTAACAGCAAGAGGGAACCTAGTACGATAAGGAGAATAATCCACCAATCCATGCCACTATTGTAGCAACGGGTCATTTTTTAATAAATAAAAATATTTGAGCGTTTCAGTTAATATTATCTAACTAATCGTGTAATATATACTCACAGGAGGAAAAACTATGAACATTTATGATTTCAAAGCAAAAGATTACAAGGGGAATGAAGTGTCTTTGTCAGAATATAAAGGCAAAGTCTTATTAATAGTTAATACCGCGACAAAGTGTGGATTCACACCTCAGTATACTGAGTTAGAAGAATTATATGCAAAATACAAAGAACAAGGATTTGTCATTTTAGACTTCCCATGCAATCAATTCTTCCGTCAAGCACCAGGAAGCGATGTAGAAATTCATAGCGCGTGCGTATTGCGTTTTAATATTGCTTTCCCACAATTCGCAAAAATCGAAGTTAATGGCGATAAAGAACACCCATTATATACTTACTTAAAAGCAAACTGCCCAGTTAATAAAGGCAAAAAGATCAAATGGAACTTTACCAAATTCCTTGTTGATAGAGAAGGAAATATTATTAATAGGTTTGAACCCACAGCAAAGCCAAAAGACTTTGAAGAAGACATCCAAAAACTACTTTAAAAAGAAGAAAACCGCCGATACTCTCAGCGGTTTTATTATAATAACAACTACTAATTTTTAACTAATTATTTACTAGCAAGTTTCTCTCTAACAATCTTCTCATTCATGTGTTGGAATGTCACTGTATCAACATATGGGAGAACCTTTTCAAGTTGTTCTTCGTTCTCGATTGTCCAAGCATTGACGAAATAATGTTTGTGATATCTTTGAATTTGCTTGATGTTGAATAATGTTTGATCTAAATCCACAGATTCCACGGAATGACGGAAGTATCTATATACATAGAAGTACTCTCCACCAGTGGCTAGTAAGCTTCTGATGATACCGAGTTTCTTTAATGGCCATAAACTACGAGGGTCAAAGGAGATGAGTAAATAATTTCTCTTATCTTTAATTCTTGGACCTAAGACCTCAATCACTTTCTTTGAAAGTGGCTTATAGTTCTTTCTAAAGACTTTGAGTTCGATCACTAGAGGCACTCTTTCATCAACGAAGTCGAGTAGTTCAATAAATGCGGGAATCTCACCACCATCGAGTAAACGGTAGTTTTCTTTAATCTCTTTTAGAGTTAAATCTTCAATGATTCCACTTTTACCGGTCGTTCTTAGCAAATCCTCGTCATGACACACCACTAATTCGTTATCCTTGGTTAGATGAATATCGAATTCTATCGGTAAGTTGTGTTTTAAGGCATTCTCAAAGGCTTTCATCCCATTTTCGGTAAATTGCTCGTTATGAAAGCCGCGGTGCGCGATGCCGCCTAAAAACAGAGGATTAATCTTAGAGAGGACTTTCTTTTTATTCATCGACGTCCATGGACTCCAATCCAGTCTTGAATCCAACTTTGTTGGACTTCACGTTTTTCACGAAGAAGAAGATGACTGCGGAAATCACTAAGCAGATGCCACCATAAACTGGGAGATATTCCCAAGAAAGATTAGGAACTAATAATAAAGAGCCTAAGGCAATTGGGGTAATTGTTTGAGCAGCCATAGAGGAAGCATAGTAATAACCGGTATATCTACCGATTTTGCTATTTGGACATAATTCCACGACCATTGGGAAGGAGTTGACGTGAACAAGTGACATACCAAATCCTTTCACAAACCAAATGGCATAAATCCAAACTGGGAATTGACCTGAACCAGCAAGACCGCCAACACCAAAGGTGAGGATGATCCAAACGATATAGGCTAATAAGGATAAGCCCAAACCACCAAATAAGGTCCATTTACGACCAATCTTACTGGCGATAATACCACCAACAGCAAAACCAACAACACTACCAACGCCACCCACGATGGTGTTAATCATATTGCTACTGGAGTTTGTTTTTAAGAAGTAAATAGCGTAGTTACCCATGAATGTGGCAATACCATTGTCCGCCATAAACCAGAAGAATTCTGCTCCTAAGATGAGGAGAAGCATGGTTCTATTAGCTTTGCTAAGAGGTGCATCTTCGCTCACTCTATCAACGACTTCAGCGACTTCTTCGCCTCTTTCCATTTCTTCTTTCATTTCAGCGGCTATTTCGTTTTCTCTAACTGTAAAGAATAAGACGACCGCGGAAACAAGCATTAAAACGGAAGCGATTAAGAATGGGGCTTCAACGGCCCAAATGTTGTTATACGCCCATGTGTGAGCTTTAGGTGTACCATCTTTATTCACCGCGGTTCCTAAATAATCGGATAAAACAAAGAAGATACCGACAACTGTGGCAAATGCACCACCGATATAACCCATGATATTGATAATGCCATTAGCTTTACTACGTAAAGGTTTTGGTGTGATGTCTGGCATTAAGGCGACTGCCGGGTTACGATACATCATCGCAAACAAGACCACGACCGCCATTAAGACAATGACGCCAACCGTGTTTTGATAATGGAATAAAACAGGAATAAATGGGAAAGCAATCGCGCATACGGCGGTACCTACTAAGATATAAGGCATACGCTTTCCAATCGGGGTTCTGGTCTTGTCGGATAAACGACCGAATATTGGTAACAATATTAATGCTGCCAAGTTATCGATAGCCATCATGATACCGACTAAATACTGAACTTGCTTTTCATCGGTCAAGTTGAATGATTTCATGAATAATTCGCTTAAGAATGTTGGGCACCATGAATCATAGACTTGCCATAAAAGCAAAATGCCAAAAAAGGCAAAGCCAATTAACATTGTTCTTTTGTAGTTAAGTTTAAAAGGCTTTTGAGCTGCACTACTTTCCATAATTTTCCTCCTATTTTTCTAGTAATTCTGGAAGTTGTTTAATCGAATCTAAAATGTATGTTGGTTTATCGGGATAATTGTTAATATCTTCTAAAGAAGATTCTCCTGATAAAACTGCAAGGGAATCCACGCCAGCGTTAACCGCTACTTGGATATCCGTATATAATCGATCTCCCACCGCTAAAACTTCATCGAGGGAGACGTTAAATTCATTTGCTAAATAAGTAATGATTTCAGGATTTGGTTTACCCATAACTGTGGCTTTTTTACCAGTACAACGATAAATCCATTCGCACATGCCACCACAATCAGGAATGTATAAACCATCTTCAATTGGACATCTCCAATCCCCATTTGTGGCAATGAATAAACAATCATTTGTTTGTAAATACAAACATCCGTCTTGTAATTCTTTATATGTTAATTCAGTTGAAAAACCAGCGACTACCGCGTCAATCTTTCCACCTTCTTGATATTCTTTAATTATATTAAAGTGCTTGGCTAATTTATCTTTTAAACATTTGTTACCAATAACATAAACATCTTTAACGCCAAGATTTAAAAGATGAGAAATGGTTACTTCTGTTGAAGAATAAAAGTTTCTCTTTAAATCGCATTCCACACCAAAAGCGGTCATCTTTTTAAAATAGAAATCTAAATCATGCGATGAATTGTTGGTGAAAAAAACATAGTCGATATTATGTTCTTTTAAATATTTAAAAGTATCTAATGCACCTTCAAATAGATTTTTACCTAAATAGATCGTACCATCCATATCAAAGATGATAAGTTTTTTATGCATACATAAACATCTTATACCTTTTAGATGTTTTGTTGAATAACTATTGTTTTAATTGTTTCGGAGAAAACTTGCAATTATTTCATTACAATATTGGTAAAATCGTAAAAATGATATTTTTTAGTTTGTTTTGTTTTAAATGCATTGCTTTATCTCCTTTTATAATATGGTTTAAGCAAAAGGCAAAAGCATTTCATCAACTGTCTCAAACAGAGTGTGTGTAGTAGTCTCATCGAATTTTATGTAAACTGGTGGATACGAATCTCGTTCTTCATTACAACGATAAAAACCACTCCCGTCACCATAGACACAAATGTATGCTAAATCAGTCATTACATATTTAATATATGTATTATCTATATTCAAATCACTTTGTTTAATTTCAGAATATGGCGCTTTCAGAAATAAATAATATAATTTACCATCTTTGTCAAAGCATTTTGGTTGATTTTGTTTTGGCTGATATTTATCAGTAATAATGTAATGCGACGAATAATAATGTTGAAACGTCAATAACAATTCGATTGTTCCGTATTTGCTTTTCCAACGACCCATATAATCAACAGAACCATGGCTAATATATCGCGTAAAACCGATGTATCCGCTCAAACAATTAAAGATAAAAGTCACTGAAACAATCGAAGTGCAAATAATGGGAAAAAGGTCGCTTTTTCCTTTAATAACAAAAACGCCAATAAACGCCAAAATAAATCCAATTAACAGCAAAAATATCGAGAATAAGACAAACGCAAAATAAATTGAATCAATTGTTGGGTATTTAAAATACAGAACAATCATTCCAAAAAACGCAAAGTAGCTCACCACTAGAGCGGCGGGTATGATGATAAAAATTATGTTTTTAACAGCTTTTTTCATTTATTTTTCCCATCAAAATGAACCAATCAAAGTTATTAATCTATTGCCTTTCAAGAATCGTTTGATTCGAGAAAAGAATTAATTATTTCATTTGCTTTTTCAAATAATAAATCTACCGTTTGTTTGTTAAAACAAATATAGTACCGATATGTTTGGGTAGATAGACTTTTGCCTGTAACAACACTAATTTCACATGTTGCATCTTTGTATATGCTTAAGTGGGCTTCGCTACCATCATTGCAATCAACAAAATACTTCACCCATTCGCTTTTGTCTTTACTCAATTGGCTTTTTGAAACATATTGATAATCTGCTGTTATTAAAATGTCATAGATGATTTTATCCGAGTCGAAACATTTTTTGTTTTTTGTGTGATAAATATAGTAGTCGGTATATAAACGGTTTCGGCAAGGATTGCTATTACTATTTAATAGTAATTGTAGTGTTCCATATTTTTCACTCAATTCATTTTTTGTTGAGAGAGAAGAACCATAAATCAATGGGCTAAAAACAACAACAAAAAGGTTAAATGGCAAACAAATGGTTACAATTCCACACATTGTATAAGATATGATTGCGCTAAATTTACTACCATAAATTATGTTCAAAATAGACAGGATTAATATTGAAAATAGCGTTCCAAAAGAAATAAAGAAAAACCAAGAATAAAATGACGCGTAATTGTGATTTAGAATAATCAAAAGAATAAAATAAATTACAAATAAAACTACCGACACGATAAGAAATATCAAATTTCGCTTTTTCTCTTTTTTCATAATCAATAATCACCACAATTTTGAACTAAGTTCACTTGTTGAATAAAAGATGTATTAATAGGGCCACAAATCATATTAAAAAAACTAATCATATCGCCTTTGATTCGAGAAAAGAATTAATTATTTCATTTGCTTTTTTGAACAATAAATCGGTAAATGTTTGATTATAAATAAAATAACGTAATTTTAGATAGCTCTGATCAGAAATCCATACATATCCTATACCATCCCCATAAATATAAAGATAAACTTTTGATAATTGTGCGGGATGATAACATAGATAGTTATTACTTTTAGATGTAATTTTTTCGTCTGTTATTACCATACAGTTCTCGTTAATGAGCATGTAATATATTTCTTTGTTGTAGTCAAGGCATTTATCTTGAATGCCCAAATCTCTCATTTTTTCATTTACTATCCAATTAATATTGCAATCACTATAGCTTAAAGCCTTTTGTGGTGTTCCATATTCTTCCACGTAGTCAATTGTGTAAATTATTTCGAATTCAATGTTACGAAATATCGGAGCAACAACCACAAATACATTGATCAATAAACACATTGACGAAACTATGCTGTAAACTATCGAGATGTTTTTTTCGTTTTTTTCATTTTCAATTGCACCAAACAAAGAAATGGTTATTGAAGCAAAGATAACAATGAATGAAGAAAAAACAAACGGGATGTAAAAATGGCTGGAGATGCTATTAAAAACAACTAGTAAAACAACATAAATAAGTATCAAAAATGGAGGAATAAAAATTAAAATGTGTTTCTTGCTTTTCATTGTTAAATATGTAATGGTCATTTCACTCCTTATTTTTATGATAGAGATCAAAACAAAAGATTTCAATTCATTTTTTATTGTTTTACGATAAATTTTTATTGTTTTTCTTTTAATGAGTGCGTCGTTATGTTAAAGTATTTTTGGAGGCAAAAATAATGAATAATAAAGGTTTATCAAAAGTTTTGTATTTTCTACTAGCTCTCTTCTTATTAGTGGGCTTATTTATGTGCTTTGGATATTTCCCCTCAGTTATGGGATTATATAACGGTTCATCAAATGCACTGTCGATATCTGAATTCGTCGTTCAAATTGTTTTATCCATTCCTTGTTTCTACATCTTATTTATTGGTTTTACAGTTGCTAAGGAACTCGCTTCAGCATCATCTTTGGAAACAAATTTTATTAAAATAAAAAGAATGGGTTTCATTCTATTAATTGATTCAATCCTATTCTGCTTAGCAAATATCATTTTTATTATCATTAAATGTGCGAACGTAAAAAGTGGTTTTCCTTTTATTTCATCCCATGAAACATTGCTTCTTTTAATTGCTATTATTGGAGTTGGTATTTCTATCACAATGATTGAAGTATCAAAAACCGTTAAAGAAGGCAAAGAATATAAAGATGATAGCGAGGCCATTATATGATTGTTGTAAATTTAGATGTCATGATGGCCAAAAGAAAAGTATCTCTTAATTATCTTGCCGAAAAAGTCGGTATCACTTTAGCAAATATGTCTTTATTAAAAACCGGAAAAGTTAAAGGCGTAAGATTTGATACTTTATCTAAAATATGTGAAATATTAGACTGCCAACCAGGCGATGTTTTAGAGTATCAAAAAGACTAATATTTTATTGTAAATAAAAAGCAATCATCCTTGTGGTGATTGCATCGTTACTACTAGCCCTCGCTGTTTACTAGACCTGCGGTTGGTAGTTAAGAGGACGTGCCTCTCTAGTAATATAATATGATTATTTTATCATTTTGGCAACAAATAGCGGTTGAATAATTATAAATTATTAGATAGGGAGAAATCTCCTTCTTTGAACCAACCTAATTTTCTAAATAAAAGGTCGATGAAGAAAACCAAGACTCCAGAACTCACGATAATGCTTAAAACAATAACAATTAATAACCAATCATAATTGAAACCATCAAAGAAATTGAGTGGTCCTACTAAACCGCATGTACCCATACCAGCACCAACAGAGAGGCCGGTATTATTAGCTAGTTTGTCATATGGGAATAGCATCGCTATTGGACCCAAAACTGCGGAAACCACAATTGTGGGAACCCAGATTAATGGTTTTCTTAAAATGTTTTTGAATTGTAACATTGAGGTTCCAATGCCTACGGCAATCACACTACCCCATTTGTTATCTTTTGCAGTATGTACCGCAAAGCCCACCATTTGGGTGCAACATCCGATAAGCGCCGCGGCTGCGGCCATTGGAACATTGCCGATACTAATCGCAACGCAGATAGCAACGGATGATATAGGTGCGGTAAGCGCCATACCCATGAGTGTGGAAATAATAATACACATGAGGAATGGAACAGCTTTAAAGCTTGATTCAATAACAAATTGAATACCGATAGTCACATAGTGAACCCATTCCGCTAATAAGAAAGAATAAGCAATGGCGATAGATAAACCAACCAATGGAATAAGAATTAAATCCACAGGGGTTTTCTTTCTCATAATATATTTCAATCCGATTGCAGCTAGCATAACTGAAACATAACAAGATAATGGATCGCCCAACGCTGGCGAGACGCTCCACTGTGCTACCGCTTGATTAGGTAACCATTGGAACATATAGTTTCCGACAAAACCGGCGGTCATCAAAGTGACGACTGTGACACCATCTCTTTTAAGAGATAAGGCCACGCCTAAACCAATGCCGGCGCCCATCAAACCTTGAATGATCTTCGCCCAGTCGCCAATTCTTTCTAAACCAGGAATCTTGGCGAATAAAGCAATGACAGTACCGATAATAAGCGTTCCAAAAAGACCAATGGCCATGCCATTTGTCGTTTTCATCAATATCGTTTTTGCGTATTTCAGAAATTTTAGAAACTTATTCTCGTTTTCCATAATGAAATTAACTATAAAGAAAAGTTATTTATTATTCAATAAAAACTAGCGATTAACTTTAAAATGAACTCCATCCATGGGGTATGGTTGAACCAAACCACATTGAATGATTTTATCGAGAAGTTCTTGTGCTTCTTGATCATTGACACCAAAGAACATCTTTATATCCGCTAAAGAGATATATTCCATATTTCTGACGTTGGCTTTTAAAACAACTAATTTATCTGCATCCATAAGTTAATCCTCAAAACATATTATATAACCAAAATAAAAAGGGAGGAAATCCTCCCTCAAACAATATGTTTATTTTTGTCTAACTACGACTTCATTGTCGTTATAATCGACAACATACTTGTGATTAGTGTCAACTTCTTGAGCAATAATCTTGTTCGCAATAACGGTTTCAACTTTATTTTGAATAAATCTCTTAATTGGTCGAGCACCATAGATTGGTGAATAAGCACTTTCAAGAATCCAAGACTTCAAAGCGTCCGAGAATTCAAATGAATAATAGGATTCTTTTAATCTCTCATTAAGGTTGTTGAGCATCTTTTCCACGATTCTCGATTGTGTTTCTTTAGAAAGAGGAGAGAAATAGACAATCTCATCAATTCTATTTAAGAATTCAGGTTTGAATGTCTGGTGAAGCAAAGCTTCCACTTTATCTCTTTCATTATTCAAAAGATATTCACTACCCAAGTTACTAGTCATGATGATAATCGTATTCTTAAAGTCCACGACTCTTCCTTGACTATCGGTCAATCTTCCATCATCTAACATTTGCAATAACAAATTAAAGACTTCTGGATGAGCTTTTTCAATTTCATCAAATAGGACAATGGAATATGGATTTCTTCTCACTTTTTCGGTTAATTGTCCACCTTCTTCATATCCTACATATCCTGGAGGGGCACCAATTAATCTAGAAGTCGAATACTTCTCCATATATTCGCTCATATCAATACGGATAATATGACTTTCGGAATCGAATAATGATTCCGCAAGAGCGCGAGCAACTTCGGTTTTACCGACACCGGTTGGACCGAGGAATAAGAACGATCCGATTGGACGATTGCTATCTTTAATTCCGGCACGTTGTCTTAATATAGCGTCACTCACTAAAGATAATGCTTCATCTTGACCAATGACTCGTTTCGCTAAGGTTTGTTTTAAATCCAAAACCTTTTCACGGTCACCTTTTTCAATCTTGCTTAAAGGAATATTTGTCATACGAGAAATGATTCTCGCGATTTGCTCTTCATCGACTACTTCGGACAATAGTTTATGACCATCACCCTGGGTATCACTTTCTTTAAGTTTCTTTTCGAGTTCTGGAATGCTCTTATATTGTAACTCGCCAGCCTTTTCATATTCTGAATGAGATAGAGCAACTTCTAAATCGAATTTCGCTTTCTCTAGTTTTTCTTTGATTTCCTTAACTTTGAGAATGGAATCTTTTTCTTGTTTCCACTTTTTAGTTAATTCCTTATCTTTAGATAAAAGTGAAGATAATTCTTCTTCTAGATCCGCAAGTCTCTTTTTGCTCGCTTCATCGCTTTCCTTCTTTAAAGCGGCTTTTTCAATCTCTAATTGACGAATTCTTCTTTCTAATTCATCAAGTTCACTAGGCATGGAAGCAAGTTCCACTTTGATAGAGGCACAAGCTTCATCCACAAGGTCGATGGCCTTATCAGGAAGGAATCTTGAAGTGAGATAACGATTTGATAATGTTGAAGCGGCGATTAAAGCGTTATCGGTAATCTTCACACCATGGAATGATTCAAATCTATTTTTTAATCCTCTAAGAATAGTAATGGTATCTTCCACACTTGGTTCATTAATTAAAACAGGTTGGAATCTTCTTTCTAACGCGCGATCCTTTTCGATATATTCGCGATACTCTTTTAAAGTAGTCGCACCGATACAGTCGATTTCACCTCTGGCAAGCATTGGTTTGAGCATATTAGAAGCATCGAGCGCTCCATCAGTTCTACCAGCACCCACGATAAGGTGAATCTCATCGATAAAGAGAATGATTTTACCTTCACTTTCCTTAATCTTATTGAGAACCGCTTTTAACCTCTCTTCAAACTCACCACGATATTTAGCACCTGCGACGAGAGCGCCCATATCGAGCTCATAAATAGTTTTATCTTTAAGGATAGAAGGAACATCATCTTTCACGATACGTTCCGCCAAACCTTCAAGAATCGCGGTTTTACCAACACCTGGTTCACCGAGTAATATGACATTGTTTTTTGTTTTTCTGGCTAATATTTCAATGATCTTTCTGATTTCTTCATCTCGACCAATGACGGGGTCAATTTTCCCTTTCTTGACCTCTTCATTAATGTTGCGGCCAAATTTTTGAAGGACATCTTTATCATTTTCGTAGTCAGGCATTTGTTCCATTTGCATAAACATAATCCTCCTTTTCTAAATCTATTGTAGCACAAAATTAGCACTCTACAAGTCCGAGTGCTAAAATATTTTGTAATAACTATGTTATTAATTTTCTAGTTTTACTCAAATTATGAAGAAAATGTGCATTTTTTCTTATATGTTTTCTATCAATTTAGCAAAAGTGATAGAATTATTTTCGGAGGTCAAATTTATATGGATTTCAAAACTGTACCAATTACTCTTATCACTGGGTATTTAGGAAGTGGCAAGACTACACTTCTTAATCATATTTTGAAAAACTCTAACAACCACAAGATGGCGGTCATCGTCAATGACTTAGGAGAAGTCAATATCGATGCCGAACTCATCCAAAAGGGTGGTGTGGTTAATTCCAAAGATGGAGACTTAGTCTCCTTACAAAATGGTTGTATTTGCTGCACACTGAAAAAAGATTTAATCAACCAACTAGCGGAGTTAGTTAATTCCCAAAAGTTTGACCATATCTTAATTGAAGCTTCTGGAATATGTGAACCAGTTCCAATTGCTCAAACAATTTGCTACATGGAAGAAGAATTCAAAAAACAACATCTTCCAAAGTTCTATACATTAGATGCGATTATTTCCGTTACTGACGCATTAAGACTCAGAGATGAATTCAGTTGTGGCGATGTCTTTAAAGACACAGTTAGAGGGGAAGAAGATTTAGAAAATCTTGTTATCCAACAAATTGAATTCTGTGACATTGTTCTTTTGAACAAAGCTAGTGAAATTAGTGCCGAAGAATTAAGAAAAGTGAAAATCGCTGTTAAGGCTATTCAACCAAAAGCGGAAATCATTGAATGTGATTATTGCAATATCGATATTGACCGATTAGTAGACACTAATCTCTTCGACTTCGAAAAAGCAGCGACTTCCGCGGCCTGGATCAATGAATTTGAAGACTGGAGCAACGAAGTTGACGCTGATGAAGATCACGATGACGATGATGACGAAGATGAAGATGAACACCATCATGAGCATCATCATGAAGAACACGAACATCACCACCATCATCACCATCACCACGAACATGGTGTTGATGAAAATGATGATGAAGGTACCGCAGATGAATATAACGTCAATACCTTTGTCTATTATCGTAGAAGACCATTTGATAAAGTCAAATTTGAAGACTGGATCGCTAATAATGGACGTAACATCATACGCGCTAAAGGAATCTTATATTTCTTAAAAGAAGAGAAATTTGCTTATGTTTATGAATCCGCAGGTAGACAAAGAAAATTAGAAAGAACCGGCGAATGGTATAGTGATAAATTAACCAAGAAGCAAATCAAATATCTCATTGAAAATGATGAGAACTTCGCCCATGACTGGGACGAGAAATACGGAGATAAATTAATAAAGCTTGTCTTTATTGGACAAAACCTTGATAAGACCGGAATAAAAAAAGAATTAGACAATATCTAATTCAGTATTGAAACTCACCAAAACATTAATATAATTAAAATAAGGAGTTATTTAGTATGGCAAAATTTAGATGTCCAAGATGTGGTGCCATTTTTGAAGGTAAGACCGATAGATGCCCACGTTGTAATGTTTTATTCAAATTCAATGAGGAAGATCGTGAAGCTCCTGAATATGCTTATCCAGAAAGACGCGAAGAACCTAAAAAAGAGGAACCACAGCCTCAACCACAACAACCAGTACCTGCCCCAGAGCCAATCGTAGAAATTAAAGAGGTTATCAAGGAAGTACCAGTTGAAGTTATCGTCGAAAAACCAGTCGCTATTATTCCAGAAAAGAATAGTGAAAATACATATTTCGATGGCAAGATGCTCCAATGGTTAGGTTGGACATTATTAGGTGAATTAATCACCTTAGTTACCATCGGAATCTGCTTCCCAATTTATTGGGGATGGATTGAAAAATGGAAAATCAACCACACAGTCGTCAATGGTTACCGCTTACGCTTAACAAGAGGCGGTGGCAGATTAGTGGGTCGTTGGATACTTTGGATGTTCTTAAGCGTTATCACACTATGCATCTTTGCATTATGGATTCCAAAGAAAATGGAAAGATGGAAAGTTGCTAATATGGTCGTGGAATTCGACAAGATTGAAGAACCTAAAAAAGAGGAAGAACCAAAGCAAGTCGAAGAAAAGAAACCAGAAGAAGCAAAATAAGTTCAATATAAGAAAAAAGGAATTGATTCAAACCAATTCCTTTTCTTTTTACTTTAGTAAAGACTATTTAATTACCACGTCTTCTTGTGGTGTATCGTTTTTGGTTCCAAACAATCCGAAGATACCGCCGACAACTCCACCCTCTAAACCGGAAATCGCACCAAAGACGATTGAGGTGATATATAATCCTCTAGTACCTTGTTTTCTGGCTTTTAAGAATATACAAGAAGCAACAATCATGATGATGGAAACGAAATAGAAACAAACCGCACAAGAGATAAAAGTTGAAATCACAAAAACCATCGCGGCATCAATATTATCAAAATCGGTGTTAATGGTTCCTTGTTCAATACCACTTCTTATCATGTCAGTGAAGAATGGTAAGGAAAAGATGGTGAACATCACCGCGGTGATAAATAAACAACCGGCAGCGACAAATCCAACAATCCCGGAAACTAATAAGACTATATCTGAAGCTTTTTTCATTTAATGAATCTCCTTTGGTGACTTTTAAGTCACGCTAGCAAATATTATATACTCTTTTTTACTTTAAACACATCAATAAAAAGGAAGCCCGTAGGCTCCTTTAGATAATTTAATAAATTAAATTAATAAGCAACACCGTTCACTACTAAGTTGGTGATTCTCATTTGCCAGGCGTCATCTTTGTGATAAAGTGCATTTCTGATGCCTAAATATTTAAGACCAGTGAGATCTTTTGAGGATTCTATAAATTCTCCAGTGCCAGTTTCACCTGTTTTGGTCCATTCTCCATCAACAGTGTCTCTTGTGTAACAAGTCCATGATGGAATAGATAAATTATATTCAAATTTCATATGAAGAACAGAACCATCTACTGGATAACTAAATTTGCCATCTCTTGTATTCATCCATGCAGTTTTAACGCTTGCTTCGGATGTGTCTGGATCAACGTAGTTATAACAGACAACACCATTGAAATTTTGATAAGCACCACTTGCACCAAATATTGCCATCTTGCCGTCATTGATACTCTTATATCCTATAGCATCAGTGAAGATTAAACCTTCGACCCAGTTAGTTGGACCAGACAAATTAGAATAATCAAATGTGATTGTTCCTGTAGTTGGAAGTTCTTCTTGGAAATAATGATATGCATCTTTTTCAGTAACAATTGATTCATAAACATTAGAAGTTCCGTCGTAATAAACGTTATATTGTTTTTGCGCTCTTGCTTGAAGAGGATCGTGTCTAAAGTCGATATTCTTTTGTAAAACGATGTCTTTAATCGAATCTCCTTGGTTGTTAATTCTAAAGCCAAGCATGGAACCGGTGGCAACCGGTGTTGTATCAACCGCCATGGTGTACCCGTTACAATATAGTGCATAATATTGATTATCAACGTCAAAGTTGACTGTGAAGTCTACATATTCACCAAGGACAAAATTTGGTACTGTATGCATACTTCTACCATCAATTCCAATCAAATCAGTGCCTGACGCTTTATTAACGGTTGCTAAAGTGGCATTGCCATTTCCGTTAATATGAGCATAAACGTAAGATGTTCCAGTGTAATACCAATCATTTGGTTTTGTGGTAGTAATACCAATAGCGGCACCAACGTATTTTGTACCACCAGCGCTATTTTTGGCTTTGAAACTCAATACGCCTTTTTTGGTTTCTTGAATTAAGGAGAATGTAACATTATCCTCGGCTGTAGAAACTATTCCATCTGACACAGTATATGTTTTGTGAGCGGTGGCAATTGAATTTTCCGAAGCAGCACAATCATATTTAATTTGGAAAGAAGTGATTTCTCTTGTCTCTGTTGAATCGTTGTAAAGTTTAAAGAAAGATGGAGCGTGCTCCGCTGAGAATGTGTAAGTTCCATCAACAGCATCATCGTAGGTAGCAACTTTATCTCTATATGAGTATGCAATTCGACCTTCGAAATCAGTGACAATTGATGTTAATCCATCGACAGCATTAAGTTCTTCTTTACCTTCGTCTCTAGCTACTTCTAGATATCCGCCTGGAGCAAGAGTAATTTTGTTACCGTTAACTGCAGCACCACTTGTGGATAAAACGATTGAATTGCCAAGCGTGGTATGCATAGTGACTGATGCGCCTGGATTATCAAGGAAAGCATCAAAGGCATTGAGCGTGTAGTTATCCGCTTGTGTAGCGGAGAAATATTTGCCACTGGCGGTTTTTGCGATAGCAACACCGGCTAATGAACCAACGACAAGAACACTAGCTGTAATTGTTACTAACAAGGTTTTCTTTTTCATAATTTTCCTCCTTTATGAAATAATTTATAACAATGGATAATCCATTTATTACCTCTTTTAAGTTTTAGAAACCGAGATGTCTATTGTTTTTGATAATCCACGATAAGTAATTGTGATTGATGTATCAAAAGCGGTTAATGGCCTCATAATATCAATTGTGAAGTATTTAGTTTCGGCTTTATGACCATCTCTATAAAGAAGATCAACTTTAATATTTTGATAATCAAAATATTCGCCTTCAGTATAAACGCTCTTATAATCTGAAACTTCGATATCAACTATTTCGTTTGGATCAACAAGACAGTTCACACATTCATATTCATCAAAAATGCCTTCTACAACTTCTTTAACTACAGAAGCGGTTGCTTCATTCGGACCGAGAACTTCACCATAAGAATATCCATATGGTAGATATGTCACGCCCCTTACATCCATTCCAGTGATGGTTTTATACATGAGCATACCCATCATATAACGGCCATTTTCATTTAAGTGCCCAGTAGAGTCACGATTAAAACTAGTTTCTAAAACTGTATCATCGCAAACATCCGTATCTTTGATACGATGAAGGATTTCGCTAGAAGCAACAATGAATTCTAAGCCATTTTCTTGTTGAATTTCGTTTGTCGTAGCCACTATTGCCTGATACATATTTTCTGAACTATCACCGTATTTAGAAAGTCTATTGTTACCAGTACCTTCAAAACAAGTTGGAACTTGCCAAGATTGGAACATACCAATTTCGCCTCTTGGATGATTGTGTTCTATATATGCGATAATCTTTTGAATATAAGGATAATAGGTGCTCTTAATGCCTTGATCTCCACTTCCGCTTTGAATGGTGATGTAATCCCAATCTTCATCGAATAAGATATCATCGAAAGTGGCATTCATCTTATCAATTCCACCATTCTTGTAATAAGTATAGACAGCGGATTTATCAGCGATAAATTGGGCGTGTTGTTTAACTGTACATCCGCCATAATAAACAACACCACAAACCATATTAACGCCTTGAGAAGCGGCGATTTCATGGCAATAAGTCATTGTATCAACTGCATAGCTGTTGCCTACCATTAATACTTTTACTGTCGGAATCTCTTTTTGTTCAATGACGGATGATACTTTGATATTAGAGAATCTTTGTACCGCGAACATGCTTCTAAATCCGACTTGCATACCATCTTTTCCAAATGAATGAATTTTTTTATTGATGGAAGGAACATCACTATCTTTTAGATAGACATTGATGTCATTCTCATCCGCGGTGACGCGAATATTTAAATTACGAGTTGGACAAGAGAATTCCACAGTATTAGCTATGTTGGTAACAAATGCCCCATTAGTAAATTCAAATATACTGACTTTAAAGTGATCGCTTCCAACATCTTTTTCCACTTGTACATTAAAAGCGTCAATTTGGTCAACATTATTGCCAGCTTCTTTTGCGTGGATATAAAGACCACTATTAAGGATGGAATCGACTGAAATAAGTGGAATGGTATAACTAATATCAACTGTTTTTGAAGAGAAATCTTTGACAATGGCTTTTTGTTCAGCATCTGCAGTCGACACCAAAAGCCCATCTTCATAAGTGAAATGAGAACTTTCCGATGATTCTGATGAATAGAAGTCAAAAGAGATATTATTTTCATCGTAAACGACCGCCTCTTCATTCTTTTCAAGAGGCGCTTTATTACTTATAAAAGTGTTTCTTGCCATCATAGATGGGAAGAGCATAAATGATGTCATAACAAGGATAGAAAGAGCGTTACATTTTAATTTCACATTCTCTTCCTCCTTACTAAGAAAATAATTAAAGCAACGGAACCACCTAAAACAGCTGCCCCACCAACAGATAATCCAACGATTAAACCAACGTTATTGCTTTTAGTTTTCTTTTCTTCTGGTTCGACGCTATTTTCAATAAACTTAGCGTATAAAGTAATATTTCTTCCAATTGATGAATCAATATTTTCAATTTTCTCAGTTAGTCCTTCATCGACATACCAACCATCAAATTGATAACCATTTTTAGTAGCGGTCGGTAAGGTAATAATACCATCATAGATGGTAAATGTGTTCACTGCACCATCGCCTAATTGACCACCATTGAGGATATATGTAATTGTGTAGATATTGGTAAAGTTAGCGTAAAGGGTGACATCATGAGCACAAGAGGCATCAATTGATTCGACTTTTTGTGTTAATAGTTCATCAGTGTACCAACCGACAAAAGCAAGACCTGGTTTCCAAGCTTTTGGCAAGGAAATTATTCCGTCGTTAGCGGTAAATGATTCCACCGCTTCTTCAATTAATAAACCACCATTGAGAATGTAAGTAATCTTAAAAGCATTTGGAACAAATTTGGCATATAAATCGATATTGCCATAGCTGCCTTCAACAAGCATTTCCACTTTATTTTCAAATTTATCAGTGCGATACCATCCTTGGAAAGCGCAGCCTACTTTTGAAGCATCTAAGAAAATAACTTTTTGTTCAGATGTATATTCGCTAGGATTATTTTCGTTATTTGTTCCACCGTCAAGATGATAAGTGATTGTGTATTTTATAGGAACAAAATATGGGTAAATGATTACGCTTTCAGTGGTCACGTAATTACCAGGAACTTTTAAAGTGTGTTCTTTATCAAAATAATAACCATCGAAAACATAACCTTCTACCTCACCACCATCATATTGAGGAATGGTGATTGATGTGGTACTTACAATATCTTCAAATGGAACATCGATGTTTGGTTCAAAAATAACTCTGATTTTCCCTAGTTTTGAGTCATGTAACATCTTTATTTCATTAACGGTCATGCATTCATTAAAAACCATTTCGTCAAAGATGTTGGTCGCGGAATTACGTTGAACTTTTGGCGGGAATGGTTTTCTTAAAAAGATTTCGCCACCTAAAGAAGAAACGGCATTTTCAAACATCGTGACGACAGTTTTAATCATTGCTGCTCTAGTCGGATGAGTTTGATCATAAAACTGAGTTGCCACACCATCGATATAAACAATAACTGAGAAATTAACGGCATCAACGTTGATGGTGACATATTTCCAACTAGTTGTTAATAAAACCTGACCAGTACCTGATGGGCGCGGCATAGCATATGTGGAGTCCACGCCATCCTCGCTATAATAAATCCCACCCATACAAATATAAGCAGAAGCGCCTGTATCATCTTCTACAGTTAATAACTGTTCGAAATCATCAGTGACATTTGGTCTTAAGCTGGTATTGCCAGAATAGAATGTATCGGTTGTTGATTTTTGATAAAAACTTAACGAGAAACCTTTTCCGTTTTGCGTTAATTTCTTATCACTTGCGGCCTTAAAACTCAAATATGATGTTTGATCTTCTACATTAAATGAATTTGGTTTATCACTAGCGTAATCCACGATTCCATAGCCAACGGAAGTTAAGGTATAGTCATCACAAGAAGCGACAGTAATTGGTAAGTCAGTTCTTGTTTTTGCTCCCTTTTCAGTGAACATCGCTTCCGCTTCTTCAGCGGTAATTACTGAATTGAAGATACTAATTTCAGAAGCCACTATAGATGTTGTGTTTCTACCTGACCTCTTGCTACATGGTTTTCTAATGAAAAAACCTTGGCCTTCATTCTTTAATTCTTTAAACGTTTCTATAGCTTTTTCTATGACTTCAGCCTTGCTATTTGAGGGAGTAAATTGATTAACTAAGACACCATTGACATAGTCATAGATGACACCATTATCAAAATCCACGGTAAAAATTTGATATTTTTCTTTTTCGTCTAATGATAGTTTATTTGTACCGTTAGGCATTGAATATTCGACAGTTGCACTGCTGGAGGCCATATAATACAAACCGGCAACACAAATATAGGAAAGTTTGCCACTACTGGTTTCTATGGTAAATAATTGTTCATATACATTAGTTTCTTCTCCTGCTTTACTGGAGAGATATAAACCAATAGAGAAGCCGTGTTCACTAGCAATCGCTGTATGTTCTCCTGGGTTAACTTCTATATAAGAAGAAGTATCAGAAATATTAAAACCATTAGTGTATGTTGAGTCACTCAAAAATCCGCTTCCGTTTTTGGTAACCGTAAAACCATTTGTACCAGAAAAATTACCTTCATTATAAGTAATTTGTGTTAATGGGGTTTTGACACTTGCGGGTGTATATTTTTGTCCAATAGAAAAACCGCGTGCCAAAGCAAATAATGTCGAAAGAGCGAAGAAAAATTTAATCATTGGATCTTCTCTTTATTGCGTTCTTAATTGTTTTCTATTTTTAATTATATTTCTTTATTAAATATTATTAAATTAAATATTTGAAAAAGAGGTTTGTGGTTCGCCGAAAAAGAAATTTAGCGAATATTTGTATAAAAAAAGGAAGCCGTTCAGCTTCCTTTACATAATTTAATTGATTAAATTAATAAGCAACTCCGTTAACAACCAAGTTAGAGATTCTTTGATAGAAATCATCACCATTGTGGGCACTACCGAATCTCATACCTAAATATTTAAGTCCAGACAAATCGCGTTTTGATGAATTTTCAATAAAATCACCGGTTTTGACCCATTCACTATCTGGTGTTTCTCTTTTATAACATTCCCAAGAGCAAGTTGATAAATCGTAATCCAACCTAATATGAAGAACTTCACCATCAGTATAGGAGAACGCTCCTGTTTTTACAGTCATAGACATATTATTATGAGAAGTTCCATCTTCTGTTTTAATATATGCAGACCATCCATAGAATTGACTACTCTTATTAGCACCGAAAATAGCGGATTTGGCATTTGTGAGTGATGAAACATCCGTAGATTCTGCGAAAGCTAAACCCTCACAATAACCGGTTGGACCACCATGATTGGCATAATCAAATGTAACAGTTCCTGTAGTAGGGAGTTCTTGTTGGAAGAAATGCCAAGCATTTTGTGAAGTCGCGATTGATTCGTAAACATTTGTTGTTCCGTTGTTATAAACATAGAATTGTTTACTTGTTCTTTTTTGCAGAGGTTCTTTTTTGAAATCAACATTCTTTTGAACCACAATGTTTTTCACCGAGTCACCAGTTTTGGTAATTCTAAATCCTAATCTAGAACCGGTGGCAAGATTATTTGTGTCAGCGGCCATAATTTCGTTGTCATGATACAAAGCATAATAATTATTATCTACATCAAATTTAATTGTGAAATTAGTATAGGTGTCAGCTACATAATCGTGCGCAACGAAGTGATCTTTGTCAACAACTCCATCAAACAACTTCATATTAGCGCTGTTGACTATTCCTAAGAACGCATCTCCCTTTCCGTTTAAAGCACCCATGACATAAGTTGAACCAGTAGTATACCAATCGGTTCTTGTGGCGGATAATCCGACAACACCACCGATATAACCCATAGTAGCGGTTCCATCAACTTTCTTACAGGTATAGGAGAGGATTCCTTTTTTGGTTTCTTGCAATAAATCAACTGTCATTGAATCTTCTGCTGCAGAAAGAACTCCATTTTCGACGGTATAAGTATTGTTCGCTGCGGAAATTGAATTCTCAGAAACGACACAATCATATTTAATTTGGAAAGAAGTAATCTCTCTTGTTGATTCTGAATCATTGTAAAGTTTAAAGAAAGATGGGGCGTGTTCCGCTGGGAAAGTATAAGTCCCATCAACAGCATCATCGTATGAAGCGACTTGGTCTCTATAAGAGTATAAAATTCGACCCTCAAAATCGGTGACAATTGATGTTAAACCATCAACAGCGTTGAGATTTGCCTTTTCTCCATCTCTGGCAACTTCGAGATATCCGCCTGGAGCAAGAGTAATTTTGTTACCATTAACTGCAGCACCACTTGTGGATAAAACAACCGCGTTGCCTAAAGTGGTATGCATAGTGACTGATGCCCCTGGATTATCAAGGAAAGCATCAAAGGCATTAAGTGTGTAGTTGTCTGCTTGTGTAGCAAAGAAATATTTACTACAAGCATTTTTAGCAACAACAACACCCGCTAATGTGCCAGCAACAAGAACACTAGCTGTAATTGTTACTAAAAAGGTTTTCTTTTTCATAACTTTTCTCCTTTATGAAATTAACAATGGGTCAACCCATTTATTGCTAATATTATGGTTTTCAAACCAATATATTTAATATGTTGTTACTATCATAATAAGACACATTTGTAGATGTGTCATTAAAAAATGATTATTTCTCAATATCTATATTAAATTCTTTTATATAATCTAGGATGGCTTTTTTATATTAAGAAGGGATAATGGTGTGCAACAGCCTAACGCCTTCTTCATTAATGACATCAGAAAGATATTTTTTACCGTCATTGGCAAATAACTTCAGTTGTCCACAAAATGAAGACAACTCGCATAAAATAAAAAACTTTGACACAATTTTGTATCAAAGTTGGTCATATAACCTGGTACCCTCGAGGCGACTCGAACGCCTGACCTACGGCTTAGAAGGCAGTTGCTCTATCCAACTGAGCTACGAGGGC
>JBGULD010000048.1:0-2479 GCA_045114745.1 Bacilli bacterium | reverse complement strand
TATTTATCAGTAAAGATAATCTTTAATTGCTTTAAAAATGGAATCTTCTTTTCTTCTTGCCCTTGTTGTTCTTCAGTAACTCTTTCTTTGGTGAAATAGTATTCTAACAAAGTTAGAGGTAACGCTGCCGCTGATAAGATAGACATAACTAAAATCCATTTAGAAGCATCAACGCCAAGAACAGGCATGATTAACATTGGGAAGATAAGAGCGACGATAATACCAGACATCATAATTGTGGTAATTTGGTTAAAGACTGATAATTCGCCTCTTTGTAATGTGTTTCTTGTAGAAAGAGGACACATTAAGTTATGAGACATGTTATAGATGGTAAATGCAAACGAATAGAAAAGGTTGTAAGAAATAACAATCCAAATAAGTTTGCCCATATCACTCATTTGAGGAATGGCGAATAACATAATTCCAGTCGCAGTTAATAAGAAAGCAGAAAGGAATAACCAAGGTCTAGCCTTTCCTTGCTTACTCTTTGTTCTGTCAATAATGTATCCCATCACAATATTTGTGATAGCATCGACAACCTTACTAACAAGTGGAAAAATAACCAAGAACAGACCACTGAGTTTTAAAACATCAGTGTAGTAAATGTTCAAATAAGTTGCTAAGACAGCGTTAAGAAGAAGAGCACCAGCAGGTCCGATTAAGTAACCTAGCCACTTTTCTTTTCCTTCAACATTTCTTGAATGCACTTTTGAATTAAATATTTTTGCATCCATTAATTTTGCTCTAGCCATATTTATTTACCCTCCTTGTCGCTTGGTAAGTTTGGCGCTTTTATTTTTGATGTAAAATCTTTGATTCCTCTTAAGAGGTGTCCGTTAGATAAATCTCTAAACCCTTCTGCGAAGTTATAAGGCATTGCTCCAGAAGAAGACATCGACATCGATCGTAAGGAATTTGAGACCAGTATTCTCTCTAAGAATATTGCTCCTTTTATTTTGTTTTCTTTTTCAGTGCCTTCTGGCATTTTTTGAGCTTCTTTTAAGCCTTTCCTTGCCACAGAGACTACTGCGTTGAAGAGAATCTTTCCCATGAATGAAGCCTGTAATTCATCTAATCTAGTTTCAATACTGAATGGTTTGGTCTTAGTAAGTTCAGGAATTTTAATTCCCCAAATCTCTTCGTATTTTTCATTTGTTAACTCATCGAATTGAAGGTTTTGATAGGTTTCTTGCGTGTTTTCACTAGCTTTTTCGCCTTTGATAACTTCTTTATGAATAAGGACGATATCTCTTGAACTCTTTCCAATTTGGATTTCGTATTCTCCATCTTCAAGAACGAATCTATTAAGTTCGACATCCCAATATTTCAAATCATCTTTATTAATAACCACACTAACCGTTTTGATTTCTTGTGGATTAAGAAGAACTTTACCAAATCCTTTTAATTCTCTAATTGGTTTATGGATATTGCTTCTTGGATTAGAGACATAGACTTGAACCGTTTCAGAGCCAGATCTCTTTCCAACATTAGTGACATCCACTTGAATTTCTAATTCGTTTTCTTTTTGTTTAACCTTAAGGTTACTATATTTGAATTCTGTATATGATAGACCGTATCCGAATGGGAATCTTACTTCTTTAAAAGCACTTAAGTAATATCGATATCCAACATAGATTGATTCTTTATATATCTCTTGTTTTGTTTGTCGATATTCATTTCCAAATGGAACATCGTCATATTTTAATGGCCAAGTTTCAGCAAGTTTACCACTTGGGTTAGCCTTTCCAAAGAGGAGTTCGTAAGTTGCTTCACCACCACTTTGTCCAGGAAGGAACATATTGAGCATTCCTTTAACTCCATCAAAGAATGGAAGCTCAGTAACCGAACCTCCATAAAAGACGACAACAACATCTTTGTTCTCTTTAATAAGAGCGTCCACTAAGGATAGTTGATTTTGTGATAGGCACATATTCTCACGATCATCGCCTTCAGTCTCAACATAATCGGTTAAACCAAGGAACAAGACGACTTTTTGATATGATTTACTTGCCTCAAGAGCCTCATCAATTAATCTATGATTAACTTCTGTCTCTTTTTCGCTATATCCTTTAATATATTTATATTTAATATTATGGTTATCAAATGCTTCTTTTGGAGAGACATAAATCGCCGGATTAATCATTGAAGATCCAGAACCTTGATATCTCATTTTTTCAAAGAGTTCACCAATGACTAGAAGCTCTTCGTTTTCGTTTAATGGAAGAGCATTTTCATTTTTGAGAAGGACCGCTCCTTCAAGAGCAATTTTGTTTGCGATTTGGTTATGATCTTCCCAATCAATTGATTTTGGTTTTTCTTTATTAACATGCTTTTCAACAAGTTTCAAAATGTTTTTCACACATTCATCTAGATATTTAATATCTAATGATCCGTCATTGACCGCATCATATAACCATTTACGGCAAATTGTATTATCACCAGGCATTTCAAGATCGTTTCCAGCTTTAACGCTTAATCT
>JBGULD010000047.1:0-2575 GCA_045114745.1 Bacilli bacterium | reverse complement strand
CGGTCAACATCTTGAGTGAATTTACCAAGTTGAGATAAGTTATATGTTTCACCACGGAATTCAATTTCCGCTCCACCTAATAAGGCGTCGTATTCACTGACTAATTTATTTTCTTGAATTAATTCAGGGATAATCTTTTCATCAAATGCTTTTAAGGAAGAATCCATCATCTGGAAATAATATTTTCCATATTTCTTTTCGAGTTCCTTGCGGTATTTAGCTTTAGTGAGAATCTTCGCAGCTTTATTAGAGTAGTTAGAGATGATTGGAGAAATCTCATCACATCTATCTTGTGCTCTCTTATAGACTGGATTTTTTGTGTCACAAGAATAACGGACATAGATAACAGACATATCGGTGGTTAACTGTGTCATGTATTTATTCCAGTGTTTAATCGCAAGATTCGCTGTAAGTGCACTACCGCATTCTTCGATATCAGAAACTAAAGATTCGAGTTTGTTAACGATTCTTTTTTCTGTCGGTGTGTTAAGAGGAAAATCCTCAAATTTCATATTTAATTCGTTTTTCATATTAGCCTCCTATAAAAAATGCTAAGTGTATATATTTTAACAAGAAAAAATCATCTCACAAGCATTTGCTTAAGAGATGATTTCTTTTTTCTTAACTCTAAATAGTTTGAAGATGAATTTACAAGGGAAGAATCTTATCCAGTAGTTATATCCAAGGACGTCTGCGTTATACATTGTGACGTTATTTCGATAGATGGAATCGGACTCGATAATATTGTTTTTCACTTGTACAAATTCTGGATCATTTGTGAGGTCAGGATGTTGGTTGACCACGAACATGATTTCATCTTTCAGGTAGGATAATGAGGCATTGCTCTTATTACAGGCCTGAGAAGAAGGATCTTCAAAGTCTCTCTCATCGATGTCATTGAGGATGGCAACTAATCTATTATCAATATTGATACCTGATTGTTTGACTAGCGCAAATAGCTTTTTCATATTCTCTAATTTTGTATAGAGAATGACCACCATTGCTTTTCTATGTTTCTTAAAAATTGTAAGATAACTGCCGACGAAGATGAGATCTAAGATTAAAAGGAGCAACCACGCTGCTAATATGGAACCAAGAACGATGAGTGTTATTCTTAATGCTTCTGGCATAGTGTCCTCCTTTTTTAGACGTATATTATAATAGACCAAAATTATAAAAAACAAATATTTTGTTTCAGAAATGTGTAAAAATTGCTAATAATATCCGTTTGTGATATTATTTCACCGAGGTAGAAATATGGCAAAACAACCTATTATTGGTATCATGTACGACTTTGATAAAACATTGTCCACGACTGATATGCAAAACTATGACCTCATTCCTAGACTTGGAATGACACCTGAAGAATTCTGGGGTGCAACATCGGAATTCACTGATGCCACTGGCGTGGAAAGAATTTTATCATACATGTATATGATGATTGAGAAGGCCGAGCAAAAGGGTATCAAGTTAGACCGCGAATTCTTAAAAGATTGTGGTAAAAACATTAAATTCTATCCTGGTGTATCCACCTGGTTTAAACGTATTAATGAATATGGTGAATCCAAAGGTGTTCAAGTTGAGCACTATTTAGTCAGTTCTGGAACAATTGAAATTGTTGAGGGTTGTTCTATCTATCCATACTTCACCAGAGCGTGGGGTTGTGAATACTATTACAAAGATGGTAGACCAGTATGGCCAAAGCTCGCGATCAACTATACACAAAAGACACAGTTCTACTTCCGTATTTCAAAAGGTGTTGTTGATGTGAAAGATGATAATTCCGTCAATGAGAAAACACCTGATAGAAGAATCCCATATCGTAACATCATTTATATGGGTGATGGAATGACCGATGTTGCCTGTATGACTTTAGTCAAACACAACGAAGGTACAAGTATCGCTATCTATCCAGAAAAGGAAAGTGATAAGGTCAGAGCGTTATACACCGATGGTAGATGTAATTTCATGTGTCGCGCTGATTATTCCGCGGGAAGTGACTTAGAAAAAGTTGTCAAACTTATCATTGATAAGGTCGCTATGCTTGAAGAAATCAGAAAACGTGAAAAATCACTAGCGAATAAATAAGTAAAATCAAATATGAGAAAGGTAGTCAAATGTCTACCTTTTTTCATGCTTAAGTGGTAATATAAGCAAGAAGGAAAGTATATTCATTTATGAAATACGAGATCGGACAAGTTGTATTAGGAACCGTCACTAACGTTAAACCGTATGCTTTATTCATGGAATTTGAAGATGGAGTGACTGGTCTTTTGCATATTTCCGAAATCTCTGATTCCTTTATTCGCGACATTGAAAAGTTTGGTACTAAAGGCGACCAAATGAAAGTTGTAATCGTCAGTATTGATGAAAATAATGGCTTTTTGCGGGTTTCTTATAAAAAAGTCCCGAAAGAAGAAGCTTATTCTTCCCACAACAACAATGTGAGAAAAGCACCTGAAACTAACGCTGATGATTTCAAACCTCTCGCGGATAAACTTCCAGAATGGATTGCCAATACTTTGAAAGAAGCCAAAGAAAACGAGGATAAGTAATATGAGACTTCAACTTAACA
>JBGULD010000046.1:0-2867 GCA_045114745.1 Bacilli bacterium | reverse complement strand
TCATAATCGTAGAAGTTTTTGAATGTGAATACTGTGTTATGAATATCTAACTTATTATTTATTAAATAATTTGCAATTTTTGGATTCACTAATGAATCATAACTGCCATCTATCCCTTTTGCGAAATCGATATGAAGGGTGATGTTATTCTTATCTATTAAGCGATTAATATAGTGAGTCATATTAAATATCACCATGCCGCTTAAACCATCTTTTTTAAATAATAGTTCACCGCTTTCTTCATGGATTAAGTTCTTATTTTGATATAAAGAAACGAATACTTTACTTCTTAATCCCTCCACCATCTTAGTGTTTTCTTTAGTTTTAATTGGGCATAAAGAAGGATTAGTTTCTCTAAAACGATATCCATGTTTCATAAGAATTGGCCAAAAATCGCCATTACTACCGAGTTTAGGGGAAGATTTTCCTCCGATGGAAATAATTAACGCATCATAGTAAAAAGTGCCTCTATCGGTCAAAATAAGCCCATTTTCATAATCTTTAACATTTATAGATAAATGGACTTTGATATTAAGTTCATTAACTCTTTCTAATAATTTCTTTGCGACCGTCTCTGCGGATTCGCTATATGGATAAAGTAAATCCCCAATAGATTTGCTTTTCACACCGATTTGATCAAAATATCTAACGATCTTTTCCGCATCAAAAGATTTGATAATCGGAAGAGAAAAATCTTCGTTATGATATTTGTCATTTAATGAACCTAAATTTGCGAAATTGCATTTCCCGTTTCCAGTGGCGTAAATCTTTTTTAATAATTTGTCGTTATGTTCAAAGATAAAGACATCATAGTCAGGATGACTCTCTTTAATTCTAATCCCGGCAAAGACACCGGATATTCCTCCACCTAATATCGCGACTTTAAACATATTATCTTTCTTGATAAGTGATGTTCACTTCAAAAGCGACAGCACTATTAATTTCACCTTTAATATATTCTGGATTAGAGTTATTGGAATACATTTTGAAAACATCGTTATCCATTAACTCTTTGTTGTAATTAATCACAAAATGAGAAATGCGATTCTTCTTATAGAACTCACTATCATGGAGATCAATAATGTAGTCGATATATTTGGTATTGTTCAAATGACCATTTAAATCGACATCGGAATATCTGACCTTTCTAGTTTCCACAAGGAAAGCATCGCTAGATATACATTTCTTTGGCATATCTAATTCACCTTCATAATGTTCAGGTGGAACACTCTTACCTTCAAAAGGTCTAAGATGTGGGTGATGAGTTTTTTTATCTAATACCATCCAAGTTGACGAGGCTTTTAATAATACATTTCCTTTCAAATCCTCGAGAACAAAATATCTGGGAAAAATAAATTTTAAATCATCACCAGGATAAGTCTTTAAGACCACGGTCTCTAGATATTGTGGCATCTTGATAATCTCTAGTTCAATACGAGTGATAACCCAATATAGACCACGATCTAAAGTATTTCTCTTACCGATATCTAATACTTCAGCATGCTCGGTAGCGATGTCTTGCATAAGCTTAAAGAAGGAAGATAACTTAAGATCTAAGAATCTATCCACGTCATTGCTACCGATGTAATACTGTTTCTGATACATATTAATGTCTTAAAACATTATTAGAATAAGTGAAATCTTGTTAACGAGCAAGGATTACACGATTCACACGGAATCTATTGTGATAGTCGATAACGTATTCAACGTTGTGTTTGTCACCATGAATGTTATATTCATCTTCTAACTGAAGGTTTTCATTATAACGTTCGTTTTCAAAGTAAGCGAAGGCATAGCTAATCGCTTCATTTCTGGTAGTAAATTGTTTATTTATTTTCGCGGTTTTACCGTTGTCAATTGTTTCTAAAGTGTAATATTTCATATATAAGCACCTACTTTCTTCTAGCCTTTTAACGTCATGCCGGGGACGGGGTACTTATATTTGAAGACATATATATTAGTCCTTTTTTGTAGAATGTCAATAGCATTTATAAAAAAGTGATATACATAGTATATCAAATAAAAAGTTTCAAAATATTTTTCTAAATTTTTAAATAAATAATGAATAAATGATAATTAACAGTCAAATCTTTGATTTGAAAATCTATTTTTCTAACCAAAATCTTAACGCGTACGGGAGATATTTCGCCCATGCGCCTTCATGATGTATCTCATTAGTGTCCACAAGTAAGGCGACTTGATTATTATCAAACCCTCTTTTTTGGAAATATTCATAAGTATTAATTGTGGGTTTTAAGAATAATTTCTCAAAGTCTTTGCCGCCCGAATATAAGAATAATCCACCATTCTTGTTTGGATTAATATCGTATTTATCTAAGATATTCTTCCAGTCATTCTTTTTGTAAAAGAAAAAAGCGGGTGAAAAAGATAAAGAAAATCTAAATATATCTGGACGATAGATATACGCAAAAAACGACATGATGCCACCCATAGAGGATCCACCGATCGCAGTGTTATCTTTATCGGTATGAAATACACTATCGATATATGGTTTTAATTCACTAACAATATAATCGACATATTTATTGGCGTATGGTTTAAATGTTCCTTCTCTTTTAAATACTTCTTTTCTCGGAAGATAAGGAGGGCATAATTCTTTCGTTCTTTCAATCGGTTCTTTAGGACAATCAATTCCCACAGCGATAATTCCAGGTAATCCTTCTTTCATTAACTTCTGAACAGTTTTATCTAATTCCCATTCCCCATAAGCGGATAAATATCGATCCACAAGATTTTGTCCATCAGAGAAATAGATAACGGGATATCTTTTATCTTCATTATCAAATTCATAATCAGAAGGTAACCAGACACGAATCATTCTTTTGTTTTCTTTAGAAAAAGGTAAT
>JBGULD010000045.1:0-11862 GCA_045114745.1 Bacilli bacterium | reverse complement strand
AGAACTCGGTTATGATACAACGAAATTAAAAGCCTACAAGGTTAGTTCTAATCATGTCCTTTTAATCTCATCTTCAAGAATTCTTTTTAAAGAGGATTTCTGGCAACCTATCATAACCTCGATTTCTTCCACGCTTTCTAGGTTCAATTTAATTATGGAATACTTTGTATTCGATGAAGATAAAGTTGATGATAATTTATTAAAAAAACTAAAAGAATCATCCTGTGGTGCGTTTATCGTTATTCACGTCACCATGAAAGCGATTATGGATGTCGTTATTGGCAAGAATAAACCGACAGTTGTGGTGGATCCAAAAACATTCTATTCCGAAGCCACACAATTTAAGTTCTCTAATTATGACTCCGCTTATCTAGCGGCCAGACGCTTAATTGAACAAGGTCATAAAAACATCGCTTTCTATGGAAGTGACTCACATAGTACTTCCTTTAGAGAAAGACATGAAGGCTTTATGGCGTGCATGGAAGCGCACAAGGATGACGTGCAATCGTACTCGTTAATTTTTAATAATGATCAAAAGAATTTCGCAAACGAAGATATGCTTGTTGATGCATTAACTAATAATCCCATAACCGCGATTGTTTGTGCGAATGACATCATTGCGATTAACGCGATTAAAACAATCAATAGATTGAATAAAAAAGTCCCAAATGACATTTCGATAATTGGTTTTGATAATATCAAAGCGGGCGATCTTTCTACACCAAGACTCTCAACATTTAATATTCCTAGACAAGAGATTGGTGAGGAAGTGGCGAAATATGTCGCTAACTCAATCAAATCACATCAGATTAGCTTGTCTCAAATAGTCATTAGATGTGATTACATTGAAAGAGACTCTAACCAAGAGGTAGGTATTTAATATGAAACACAAAATATATGGTAATGATTTACCAAATATCCCCTATGAAAATAGACCAAGTGGGTGTGAGGCACCACTTTGGAGATATTCTTTAAATCCCATTATCGAAATGAATCCATTCCCTAATGTATCAAGGGTTTTTAATAGTTCTATTATTCCTTATAAAGGAGAATTTATCGGTGTTTTCCGTGCGGATACCAACAATGGTGTCCCATTCTTATTCGTAGGTCGTTCTAAAGATGGCTTGAAATTCGAATTTGAAAAAGAACCAATCGTTTTCCGCAATAAAGACGGACAACCCGTGAAATTAGATTATGCCTATGATCCACGTTTATTAGAATTAGAAGGCAAGTATTATGTCATCTTCTGTACATGTAATCATGGACCAACACTCGGCATTGGTTTTACCAAAGATTTTAAAAACTTTGAATTAATTGATAATCCATTCCTTCCATATAACAGAAATGGTGTCTTATTCCCAAGAAAGATTAATAACGAATATGCGATGCTATCTCGTCCTAGCGATGATGGTCATACCTTATTTGGCGATATCTTCATTTCCTTCTCCAAAGATATGGAATATTGGGGCAAACATAGACATGTTATGGAAAGAGGATATGAGTGGTGGTGCGGCACAAAGATCGGTGCGGGACCAGTGCCAATTGAAACCGATTTAGGATGGCTAGTCTTCTTCCATGGCGCAAACTTAACTTGCTCTGGTTTAGTCTATTCTATCGGTGCTGCTATATTAGATAGAGATGATCCAAGTAAAGTCTTATATAGATGTTCAAACTTCTTATTAGCGCCGGAAACTCAATATGAAAGAACAGGATATGTTCCTAATGTTTTATTCCCAGTTAGCTGTTTAACCGATGCTAAAACAGGACGCATTACCATCTATGCTGGTGGTGCGGACACCGTCACTGAAGTTTTATTTACCGATATCGATACTGTAATAGATTATATTTTGAAATATAAGAGATAGGTTTATGGAATTAACGACAATTGCTCAACGTAATAATCCATTTAAGAAATTAAAAGGAAAGATCTGGCGCAGTAAATACTTGATATTTATGATTTTGCCGGCAGTTGTTTTCTATATTATCTTTTGCTACGTCCCAATGTATGGCGTTTTGATGGCCTTTAAGGACTTCAAACCCAAACTCGGTATCATGGGTTCACCATGGAATGGTGTTGATAACTTTATTAAAGTTTTCGCCAAAAACAATTTCTGGTTAGCCTTTAGAAATACCTTAATCATTGGCTCAGTGAAGATTGTTATCTCATTTATCGCCGCGATTCTCATCGCTTTATTGCTCAATGAATTAAGAATGAGAAGAACCAAAAAGACGATTCAAACAATTGTCACCTTCCCACACTTCCTATCTTGGGTTGTTGTCGCGGGCTTTGTCTTCTCCTTATTTGCCTATAATGGTGCGGTTAACTCCATCATTGCCTTTTTAGGAGGTAGTCGGACGAACTTCCTGGCGGATAAATATTTCTTCTTTGGATTAATATTTGCTTCCGATATATGGAAGGAAGCAGGATGGGGTTCCATCATCTATTTGGCCACGATGGCGGGTATTCCTCAGGATCAATACGAGGCCGCAGATATCGATGGTGCGACACGTTTACAAAAGATATGGCATATTACCCTTCCAGGTATTAAAGCCACCGCAATACTCTTATTAATCATGTCTGTCGGTGGTGTTTTATCTGCTGGATTTGATCAAATCTTAAACTTAGGTAACCCATTAATTAGAGAAGACGTCAATATTATTGATACATATATCTACTACCATGCGATTGTCGGTAGTGATTCCGCGGGTGTTGGTACAGCGATTGGTTTATTTAAATCAGTCATCGGTTTCACCCTAGTTATCATCGTCGATAGAATCGCTAAAGCATGTGGTGAAAGGGGAATTATCTAATATGGCTAAAAGACAATTAGAAAGACTTCCTCTTCGTCCAAAGAGAACATCAAGAGAAACGAGAATTCAAAGCCTTGATATTATCATCGCTGTGATTTTAGTGATCTATGCGATTCTTATCATCTTCCCATTCTGGAGCGCTTTTGTAATCTCCATTTCTAGTGAAGATGCTTATTTACATAACAATCTATTGTTGTGGCCTACCGAACTTGATTTATCTTCTTATCAAAAGGTCTTTAAAGATAATCAATTATGGTCTGGTTTTGGCATCACGATGATTCTTCTTATCGGTGGTACTTTATATCAATTATTCTTCACTGTTATTACAGGTTACGCCTTATCTAGACATAACTGGACTGGTAAGAACTTAGTGATGAATATGATCCTTGTCACCATGTTCTTCGGTGGTGGCATGGTTCCTTATTATTACTTAATACGTGACCTCGGAATGATTAACACTATTTGGGTCATGATTATTCCAGGTGCGATTGATACATTCAATATGTTGCTCATGCGTAACTACTTTGCTTCCTTACCACCAGAGATGGAAGAAAGTGCGAAGATCGATGGCGCAAACGATATCGTTATCTTCGTGAAAATCTTCTTACCATTATCTCTTCCGATGTTAGCCACGATTGGCTTATTCTTCGCAGTGGGTAACTGGAACTCTTGGTATAATGCGATGCTATTCATACCAGATAAAAATGAGATTTGGCCATTACAAATGGTCTTAAGAAACATGATTAATAAAGTCTCATCTAATATTGAGAACCCAGAAGCTAAAGAAGGATTCTCACAAGGCTTAACAATGGCGAGTATCTTCTTCACCATTGTGCCGATGATGTGCTTCTATCCATTCTTACAAAGATTCTTTGTAAAAGGTATTGTTGTTGGTGCGATTAAAGGATAAATAAAAGGAGGAAATTTATTTATGAAAAACACTAAAGTATTATTTGGAGCATGCTTATCCGCTTTACTTTCTATCGGCGCCCTCGCGGGTTGTACCGGTAATAAAAGTGGCGCGGACAAATACGATAAGAAAGGACGTCTTATACTTGAGCTAAAGAATGTCTATTTTGATCAATGGGATGGTAGTGATACTTATACCGAAACATTAAATGATAAATTCGGTGTCAAGATTACTCCAAGTAACTACGACTATAACTCATGGGATGATATGGTTAACGTTGCGATTAACGGTAATAACTTAACCGATGTCTTCCATTTCAACTTAAAAGCGTATAACTTCGGTTCTACCTATGAGAAATGGGTGGATGGCATGATTGTTAAAGCCTTACCAGAAGATATGTCAGCGTGGCCAAACATTCAAAATATGTTATCTCATGTCTCGAATTTAGATTCTTTGAAATACGATGGCAAATTATATTGCATACCAATCATGAATGACATCGTCAATTATGAAAAAGACTTCTCTAACTTCACATATGTGTATAGAAGAGACTGGGCTAAACAAATTGATGAAATGAATAAAGATGTTCCAGGTTGGCAAAAGGTCTATAAAGAAGGAGACGTTTATACCTGGGAAGAATTTGAACGCCTTGTTGACGCATTCAAATTAAACATCAAAACCATCACTAAATCCGAACAAGCTTGCGCACTAGTGGATGAAGCTTGGGGCTTCCCATCAGTCACTAACTTCTATAAAGACGTCCCACATTGCTACGCAAAAGATGATGATGGCAAAGCCATTAACGCTTTTACAAGCAACAAATATGAAAACGGTTTAAAGAAAGCTAAAGAATTCGTTGATAACGACTGGTATTCCAAAGACCAATTCAACTTCCAAGATACCAAAGCTAACGACTTATATAGAGGTGGTCAAGCCGCGATTCTTTATGATAACTTCTCCCTCTCTAACTATTCCAAACTCAGAGAACAAATGAGAAGAGAAGAAAATCTCGATGATGCGACTGCATTCTTAAAGGTCAAAGGTCCAGATGGTAAGTTCGCTTTAGAAGGAACCGAAAACTGGTTCTCCGCGACATTATTTAACTATGATATCTCCGACACAAAGATGAACAAGATTTTAGATATCATCGACTTCTTACTTTCCGAAGAAGGAACCAGAATGGCAATCTATGGTCAAGAAGGATATGACTATAACATCGTTGATGGTAAAGTCGAATTAACCGAAAAAGGTTGGGAAAAAGGTAGCGATGGCAAATACGCACCAAAAGTGAATGGCGCCAAATATTTAAGATATATGGCTACACTTGGTAACGATACCAAATCCTATGACCCATATACCGATTTAAAAACATATGGAATCCTCGAATCTTGGTTCAATGAAATGAAACAAGCAAAGACCAATAATCAACTAAGAGTGGTCAAAGAACCAGCGGATATCGACTGGATGTCCACACCCACAAAAAACGATGAAACTGAAGGCTTATTAGAAGAAGCAAATACCCTTGCTCTTAAATACTGCTACGCAAGTAAACCAGTAACCTCCATCGAAGCTTATGAAAATGAATTCAAAAAGAATTCGATGTGGGAAAAGGTTTTGAAAGAAATCAACGAAAGATTAGGAAAATAGTTTTATGAGTAAGGTGAATAAAATAATAACCTTATCATTATTAGCGGCGTGCACCTGCGCATTAACCGGTTGTAGTAACGAAAAAGTCGATACCACAAATTTTGTCTTTAAAAAAAGTCGAGTGGTGATATCTAACTTTGAAGGTTTAGGCGTGGAGTGGGGAACTTATGAAGACCCTAACAAATTAACTTCCGATTCTTGGGAAAGATCTTTAAAGATTATGGATCGTTTAAGTCCCCAAGTCGTCAGATGCATGCTCAACTACGATTGGTTCATTACCAAATTTGATGATAAAGGTGATAACGATAAGACTAATGATACTTGGGAATATAATTTCTCAAATAAATTAATGAACAACACAGTGGATATCTTAAGATACTGTGATGATAACGACATCGATGTCGCTTTTGGCTGCTGGAATGTTCCTGGCAATGTCAGATCTGATGAATATGATATGTTCACAGAAGTAACAAGCGATATCAGATGGGCGAAGATGACCGCGGATATCATTGAATACCTAGTCAAATATCAAGGCATCAGATGTATTAAATATTTCGTGAATTCTAACGAACCAAACTATACTGGTGAGATTTATCGTTCGAAAAACTATAACAACACTTTCAAAGTTTGGGCCAAAGGTGTCAAAAATGTTAGAAAGGCTCTTGATCAAAGAGGCTTTAAAGACATCAAAATCATCGGTGGTGATACAACCGGATTTGAAGGCACAACCGAATATTTCAACGGTATTTCCAAAGATAGCAGTTTGCGTGGTAAAGTGGGTGATTACGGCTTCCACGTTTATTGTCCAAACATGATTATCGATACTGGCGATTTAGCGGTCAGAATTAAGGATGTTTACAAAAAAACCAAGCAAAACGATGGTGAATTAGGCAAAAAGAGAATGCCACACATCTGGGAAGCGGGCTTATTTGATGGTAAAGATCAAGCCACAGACTCTAATGCTTATATCGCAAATTATTCCTATGGTCTCAGGATGGCGGACTACACTTTACAATGCGCAATCGCGGGTGTTTCCTCAATCGTCTACTGGGACTTTGATGATGGTATGCACTTCTTATATTTAGATGATGGCACGATGACATCAAAAGGTTGGGGCATGTTCTCATCACTTAGTAGCGATCCAACCGATAAACAAAAATTAAGACCTTGGTATCATTCTTCCGTCTTATTAACTAACTTAATGAGAAAAGGCAGTCAAATTTATGATTCTGGTGCGAATGATCCAAAATATAGCACGAACTTTAGAAGTATGGGTGTTATCGGTCCCAATAAAGACTTCGCTGGTGTAGTGGCGATTAATAGAGATATCAAACCACTCACTAAGACATTTAGAATCGCGGAAGACTTTAATGATTCCGGAAAGATTTATGTCTATATCTATAACGAAAACGAACTCCAAATCGGCGCGGATGGATATGTTAAAGAAAATAAAGTTTTGGAAATGAGCCTCAAAGATCAAATTGAAATTACCATTCCAAGTGATACGATGGTCATCCTTTCCAGTAAGGAGCTTTAATTATGAGAAAAAGATTCCTTTCCTTATTACTCCTTCCATTACTTTTAGTCGGTTGTGGTTCAAAAGATAACTATGCTTATCAAAATCAACAAATCGACATCGCTAGAAGTGTCGGTGAAATTGATTCCTTTAATCTATTAACTCCCGAGAATGGTTTCCACACCGATACTGGTTTTACCTTTACTTGGGAAGTGGCGAAAAATGCGGATTATTATCAACTAGAAATCGCTAACACAGAAGAATTTGTTAATGATCCAGACTTTGTTTATGTTAAGGAAAATAACTTATCCACAAATAAGTTTGATTTAACTTATTCCTTAAAAGCGAAAGATATTAATTATTATTGGAGAGTCACCGCTTTAAATAAAGACCATAAGAAACTCTCTAATACTGTGGGTGTCTTCTATTATGCCGCACCAAAAGTGGGTGAGATTCCAATTGAAATTGAAGATGAACAAGATTGGGAACTCCACAAAGAAGGTAGCTATGCTAATATCTCTATCGACCGTAATAATTTCTTCGGTAACAATGAGAATTCATTAGTTATTAAATTTGATAAAGAACATACCTGCCAGGGTATCGCTAAGAGCGATGGTTGGATTGTTATTACCAAATCGGAAGACCGTGAATTATATGGCACAGATTCTTTCTATTTCAACTTCTTCTACGCGGGACATGATGCGACTATCTTAGTCCGTGTTCTCGATGAAGATGGTGAATACTGGCATAAGAAAGTCCAAGTTTCTAATAACGTTAAGCAAACCGTTATTTTGAAATATGAAGACTTTGAATTAAGAACTGCTGGCACAAATATATTTAATAAAGTATTTGACTGGCAGCATATTAGATATTTTGAAATCGTCTTTGAAAGAACATTTGGCGATGGTGTTTGTTTATTCTCTAACATCAAAGCGGTTCACTATGACGATTATAGTTATATGTTCATGCAAAAGATGAACTTCAAACGCGATGATATCGATTCTTGGAAATCCGAATATCTCACATTTGAAAAGACTGTTTCAGAAGATGGCAGTCAACTCGACTTAGCCTTCAATCCACAAAGTGGATTTAATGGTTGGGCTGTTCAATACATCAATTTAAATATGTTCTTTGCAACCGGTGATGCCATATTACTCAAAGTGAAATATACCGGTACCGGTGGTAGCGCAACTCTCTACTTTCGTATTAACGAAGAAGATACTGACTGGTGGCAGTTTAAAGCTCCATTCACCTATTTTGATACTGGTCTAGATAGCGATGGTTTCAAACAACTAATCATACCTCTGAAATCATTCCAGAGAATGCCGGATGGCATGACTGGTGATGGTGCGAAACAGTTTAGTTTCGTAAAGAAGTTCTCCATCGGTATTAGTAATAACTATTCCGCGGGAACATTATCCTTAAAAGATTTAGAAATTGGCGTCTTAGATGATATCTATGGAGTGGATAAAGACCATCCAGATGAAAGAAAACTCATCGTCGGTATGGACGGTTGTATCGAAGATTTCAACGACTATGATATCTATACACAAATCTACCGTTACTGGGATCAAAGTGTGGAAAACAAAGATGAAGCGATGAAACTCGACACCACACATAAAGCAGGTGGATTTACAAATAATAGCTGTGCGGAATTCGACTATAAAGCCGATATGGAAGCGGCGACCTATCAAGTCTATATGAACACCAAGGAGTGTGTCGGTAAAAACGCTTTATCCTTATGGCTTAAAGATATGTCACCAAAACCAACCGCGTCAGTCTTAGAATATTTAACTTATGAAGATGTCGCTGCGGAAATGACCATTCAATTAACGCTCGATACTGGTGAATGGTACCGTTATGTCATTCCAAAACTCGAAAAGGAATGGACTAATTACACAATCCTCTTCTCCAGTTTTGAACTTTTTAATAAAGTTCCTGGTGAACCTAATGAAATAAGTAGTGATCATATTATGCATATGGGCTTTGCCTTTAGCTATCGCTTCTATAGACAAGGTGGAGATGGTAAACCTGATAAGGAAAAACCATATCCAACATACGCAATCGCTAATCCAGTTTATGTCGATGAGATTTATCTCACTAGCGCATCCGAAACTGGTCAAAGCGAAGTTCCTGGCACCTTAAAACCAGATCCAGTTGATGCCACAAAAGTGGTCATCGATACATTTGAAGGATACGCTTTAGACGAAGAATTATTCGGCTACTGGTCATATGGTAACAATCATCCACAGAGATTGATTAGCTTATCCACTGATGTTTCCTCTCAAGGTGGCAGCAAATCTATCAACATGCAATATAAGAGCTATGATTCTGTTTCTTATATAAGAAATACAAGCTTAGCTCATACAGTACAACTTAAAGGTTTAGCCTTTGACCTTAAGAGTGATGGTATAGCCACAATCTACATCAATCTCAACTTTATGGTGAATGGTTCACAACAAAAACTCAGATACACCTTAAAGGGCGCTCCAACAAGTTGGACACATTATGAGATTGGTTTCCATCATTTCGAAGAAATCAATGGTAAGACCACGAAGATTTACGCTTCCACATCTAAGGATATTGAAAGCATCTCATTCGGTATCGTGAATAACAACTATACACAAAGTAATATCTATTTTGATAATTTCTACTTCTCTAACGCGTTCGATTATAAAAATATTATTACTCCAACACCAATCGTATAGGAGGATGGTTATGAAACTTGTTAAATGCAAAAATAATCCAATTTTAAAACCAAATCCTTCTAACCAGTGGGAAGAATTATGCGTTTTAAATCCCGCGGCTATTTATAACGAAAAAGAAGATAAATTCTATATGATTTATCGTGCAGCGGGAAATGATAAAACTCATATCATTCATTTAGGCTTAGCCACTAGTAAAGATGGTATTAACTTTGTTAGAGAAAGTGATAAACCATTAATTGATCCTGATCCAAATGGATTAGATGCTGGTGGATGTGAAGATCCTCGTTTAATTAAGATGGCAGATTACTTCTATTTAACATATGCCTCCCGTCCCTTCCCTCCAGGACAGTATTGGAGAGAAGATAAAGAATACTTTGGTTTCCAACCAGAGTTTGGTCCGAAAGTTTTGGTGTATAACAACACCTTAACTCATTTAGCGATTTCTAAAGACTTAAGAAATTGGAAGAAATTAGGACCGATTACCGATCCACATTTTGATGATCGCGATGTCGTAATTTTCCCGGAAAAGATTAACGGAAAATTCTATATGTTATCCAGAGCCATGGAAAGATGTGGAAAGGGTTATCCGAACAAAAACCCCGCAATTTGGCTCTCAAATAGCGATGATTTGCTCTCTTGGGACAATTATTCTCTTCTCATGGAAGGTAAAGAAGACTGGGAAGATAAGAAGATTGGAACAAGTACCGCCCCACTTAAAACTAAAGATGGTTGGCTAGTCCTTTACCATGGTGTTTCTAATAAAGATGATGCTTATCGTGTCGGTGCTATCTTATTAGATTTAAATGATCCAAGTAAGATCATCGCTAGAACCAAAGACTTCATCATGGAGCCAGAAGAAGAATATGAGACTAATGGTTATTACAATGGTTGCGTCTTCCCGACAGCGATAGTGCCAAAAGATGGAACCTTATACATCTATTATGGTGCGGGTGATAAAGTCGTTTGTTTAGCTACGATTAAAGAAGAAGAACTTCTTAATTATTTAAAGGAGAATTGTTATGAATAAAATCAAATTATTAATTATTCCTTCCCTTTTAGCGGTTCTTCTCTCCGGTTGTAGTGGTAAGAAAAGCGATAAATATCACGTTGATTTTTTCGATAACTATTTAAGAGAAGAATTCACCCTTTCTAATGGCACAGTAGTCAAAGGTAATAACGTCATCTTCAAAACCGTTGATGTCGAAAAAGATTCCTTATTAGAAAAACCAAGTGAAGAACCACAAAGATTAAGATATGAGTTCCAAGGTTGGTATAAAGAAAAGACTTGTGAAAAGGCTTGGGACTTTGCTTCTGAAATAGTAACAAGTAATCTTAGACTTTATGCAAAATGGGGTATCTCTCATAAAGATGACACGGAAGAACCACCTTATACACCTCCATCCACAGTTTTAGATGATAGTGCTCCTAATGACTATGTCATCGATTCAATCATGAACTTCAAATTAGCGGGCAACACCATTGGTCTACCTAATAGCGGTCTCTTAAAACTTGAAGCTAACAAAGATGATGTCCTTCCATTAATGGAATATCGCGTCAAACAAGGCAAAACCATTACTGCAACATACGCCGCAAACAGTATAACTGTGACTTGTAACGGTAATGTCACTAACATCAGTGTTATCAATAAAGCTGCACAATATGTTGTTGGCAATTCGACCTATGACACTAAAGCAACAAATTATGAAAATAACGCTGCTGAAGAAGGTAGTTACCACGTTATGCTCGCTGGTAGTTCCTCCATTGAATTCTGGGATACTTCTAAACAAGATTTAGATCCTATCGTTAGTTATAATCACGGTATTGGTGGCACCACAATTGAAATGTGGACAAGCAAACTCAATCAACGATTAGTGTATCCATATAAACCAAAAATGGTGGTCTACTATGTCGGTATTAATAATGTCATCAACTCCAAGGAAAGCGCTTCAGCTATCAATAATAAGATTGATGCCTTCTTTGAAGAAACTCATGCTTCACTTCCTAATACACAAGTGCAGTATGTTTTGATGAATCAATTACCGGGCTATGCTAATTACAAAACTACAATTAACACGGTTAATGAACACATTAAACAATACCAAGCTAATAATGCTTCTTGGCTAACTTTGATTAATCCAGGTGAAGCTTTATTAAAAGAAAACGGTGAACCAGATGCCGGCTATTTCAGAACTGATGGTTTACACCTTTCCTATTATGGCTATGTGATTTGGGGTGGAATTATTAGAGATTCCATCATCGAAGGATTGGAA
>JBGULD010000044.1:0-11554 GCA_045114745.1 Bacilli bacterium | reverse complement strand
AGTAGGAGAGACTCGAACTCTCGCACCAGTTACCCGATCTACTTCCTTAGCAGGGAAGCCCCTTCACCAACTTGGGTACTACTCCAGGTGAACGCTCACTATATTACCATAATGAGCGATTAAAAATAAATAGTTTTTAATATGCCTTGGCAAATAAGACGACTTTTTTGGCTTTTTTACCACAAACAGGGCATGTATCAGCAAAGCTGATTTGATTAAATGGGATGCATCTTGCGGTCGCGGTTGTGAGCTCTTTAATCTTGTTTTCACAAGCTTCATCTTCACACCACATCATCTTGGCGTATCCGCCTTTATCTAAGGCCTTGTTGAGTTCATCTAAATTATGAACTTCAGTGATATGGTCTAATAAGTAACGGTAGGCTTTTTCATACATCTCTTTATGGATGACTTCCATAAGATTCTTAACGGTTTCCACCATTTCTTCTTTTTTGACAGTGATCTTTTCACCAGTATTGCGTTTCGCTAAGGTGACGACACCATTTTCAATATCACGTGGTCCGATTTCCACTCTTAGTGGAACACCTTTCATTTCATATTCGGAATATTTCCATCCTGGTGTCTTATCGCTTTCATCTAAATAGACTCTCACACCAGCATCTTTTAATAACTTTTCTAATTCTCTAGCCGCAGGAATAACTCCTGGTTTTTGTTGTGCGACAGGAATAACTACAGCTTGAATAGGAGCGACAAATGGAGGTAAGACTAGACCGTTATCATCCCCGTGCACCATGATAATCGCACCTAATAATCTAGTAGAGACACCCCATGATGTTTGATATGGATTATTGAGTTTACCATCACGACCTTGGAATTGGATGCCAAATGCTTTGGCAAATCCTTGTCCGAAATAATGGGTGGTTCCACTTTGTAAGGCTTTGCCATCTGGCATTAAAGCTTCGATAGAATATGTTTCTAAAGCACCGGCGAATTTCTCTTTTTCGGTCTTTCTTCCTTTTATAAAAGGAATCGCTAAGACATCACGACCTAAATCATCATAGATTTCTAGCATCTTTAATGTTTCAGTTCTCGCTTCTTCTTCGCTTTCATGCATCGTATGACCTTCTTGCCATAAGAATTCCGCACCTCTTAAGAATGGACGAGTAGTCTTTTCCCATCTCACCACACTTCTCCATTGGTTATAGAGTTTTGGTAAGTCACGATAACTATTAATAATCTTTGCGTAGTGTTCGCAGAATAATGTCTCACTGGTAGGTGTAATAATTAATGGGTCATCAATCTTTTGTCCACCACCGATATTTGCGATTAGGGTTTCTGGGGCAAATCCTTCAATATGATCCTTTTCTTTTTGAAGTAAAGAAGTCGGAATCACTGTGGGCATATAGACATTTTGGTGACCAGTTTCTTTAAATCTACGGTCTAAATACTTTTGAATTTCTTCCCAAATGGCATAGCCATAAGGACGATAAATAATAAAACCTTTCACGGATGAATAATCCATGAGTTCAGCTTTACGACAGACATCAGTGTACCACTGGGCAAAATCATCTTCTTGTCTAGTGATGGCTTGGTTTTTAATTTGATTATTTTCCATATATCCTCCTAACGGAAGTTTTCATACATTCCGTGTAGTTTATCAATCTTTTTCTTTTCCACTGGTAAGAGCATATCGTTAGATGGAGAAATCGATTCACTAGAAACGATGCTAATACCGCTCTTAATGATTAACTCAACTGCCGGCCAACCTTCTAAGTCGGTAGCGATAATCGGTTGCGAGAATTTCATCAATTGTTCGATAAGTGTGTGAATGGAAAGTCTCACACGATTATTCTTTTTAATTTCGCCCATCATCGAAGCACCTGCAACGAAGTAGTCGAAGTTCGTGTAAACCGATGGGTCTAATAATAAGTTCTTATCTTGTAATAACAAGGCAATTTCATATCCTAACACTCTAAACTTCTTCAAAGAAGAATTTAATAATTCTAATTGTGAGGAGTTCTCGTTAACTTCTTGTTCGTCAAAGACTAAGACCAGTCTTACATCTTTTGACTGTGGAATCTGCGGCAAGATTTCCGCCATATTATCGATATCCATCATAGAAACGGATAAGAACAAACGGCAGTTTTGATTTGGTTTTTCGCTTGCAAACTTTGGAATAACAGTCTTGGCCACTGTAGCGAATAATTCTTTATTTCTTCCCACACGCGCAGCGTACTTACTCATCTCAGCGAAGGATGAGAATGGAGAGCCATAGGCTCTGACATATTCAAAATAGCCAAAGGCATTTCCGGTTCTTGCTGTGTCAATAATAGGTCGATATAAGTATCTAAGATTGTTCTTATCTAACAAGCGATCAACTTCATCATTGAACTTATTAAGTTCTTGAGAAATTGGACCTCTAGATTTTTGATAGATGAAGACATCTTGTCCATTTTGTTGCGCGGTAATACAAGCTTCTTGAGCTTTTTGAACGATCATATCAAAGTCTTGATAGAACTGAGCGTTCTCCACAACACCGATAGCGAAATTAACGGAATCGTTATAACCGTTAACACCGATACATTTCTTTAAGGAGTGAGCGATAGATGCAGCAAGCTGCATAGCTTCATCCTTGGATTGAATTCTGATATCAAATAATAAGATTTCGGACCCACTATCATCGATAATTTGACGAGGATTGTGTTTGTTAGAAGCAAATGGATAGACTTCGTTTTTCAAAGTCATCATCATGTATCTTTCAATCTTTTCATTGCTCAAAGCTTTTTGCCTAATATAGAAGAATCTAATGGCAAAGGTAAAACCTCTAAGAGATTTACTCTTAGCAATAATACCCTTCATGACACTTCTTTTAACCACGCCAACAAGAGCGCCTTTCTTTTTAGAAGAAAAGTTTGTGGGTGTAATGTATTTAAGAATATGACTTTCGATGTGGATGATGCCCACTTTTGAATCATATTTAATGAGTTTAAGTAATGAGAAATATGTCGCTCTACCACGATTAACTAAAACGTCAGCTTCTAGATATTGATCCGCACCTCTTGGATTAGTGACAATTGAATAGATCCATTGCTGAACTTTTTCAGTATCGTTTTGATGGAAATGGAAATAGAAACTTGTTAAGTCCATTTCTCTTTTATTTTTCATATCGCTTCTATTAAAGAAGACAACACGGTTATTCTTCACATCGATAGCGAAGATTCTAGTAGAAATAGATTCTTGTTCCATCTTCTTTTCATAGGCTCTAAAGTTATGGTTAACAACGGAAAAAGTAATCACCACAAAAATCATCAAAGAGAATACAAGAGCGATGATGATAAAGAAGATTAAGAAGTTAGTGTCTTGGAAATCCCACCATTTCATACGTTGAATATTATAATTAACTCAGTTAAATTTGACTAGTACAAGTCAAAATTAATTGCCATAATTCAGACAAAATTAGGAATTTTATTTGAAATGTGTAATTTTATAAAATTATGATATAATAACGACCGCTGGAGAAGTACCCAAGTGGTTGAAGGGGGCAGTTTCGAAAACTGCTAGGGGATGCAAGTCCCGCATGGGTTCGAATCCCATCCTCTCCGCCAAAATAGCGAAATCATCCCAAGAAATTGGGATTTTTTCTTGAAAATTATTAGATTTATATTATAATATACTCGAAAGTTAGTAACTTTAAAGTATATAAGAGGTGATAACGATGTTTGTCGGCAGAAAAAAAGAATTAAAACAACTCAACGCCGCTTTCAATTCAAACAAAAAAGAATTGGGCGTAATTTATGGTAGACGAAGAATTGGAAAAACAAAACTCATAGATCATTTTATTAAAGATAAGCCACATATTTTCTATCAAGCAAAAGAAGACAGCTCATATGGCAATTTGCGTTCATTTTCATATGAACTTAATAAATTGTTGTCCTTGCCGTTAGATTTCGTTTATTCAAGTTGGCAAGCTGCACTAGATGCTTTGTCAGACCATTTTAAAAATTCTAGGTTCATTCTATGTATTGATGAATATCCATTTATCACAAAACAAGACAAATCTTTTTCATCCGTGATTGAAGAATATTTTGACCGTTCAGATGATAATTTAATGTTATTAATTTCTGGTTCGGATGTATCTTTTCTTAAAAAAGAAATTAGAAATAAAAAATCACCTTTGTATAAAAGGAAAACATTCGAGATGAATGTGCAAAAACTCCCATTAGAGGAAGCATTGCATTTTTTTGATGGTGTAGACAAAGAAACCGCTTGCTCTTATCTATCAATAATGTCCACCTTCCCCTATTACTTATCGGCAATTAATACAAAAAATACATTTGAAGAGGAAATAAAAAGATTAGTAATAAATGAATATGGCCCGTTTTTCAATCTTCCAGAGAATGTATTATCTAAATCAAACAAACCAGATATTTATAACGCTATTTTATTTGCAATTGCAAATCGAAAAACAAACATATCAGATATTTCAATGTTTATTAAAGAAGAAACTGGCAAAGTTTCTAAATATTTAACGACATTGTTAGATTCGGAAGTGGTCGGGAAAAGAACGACATTTAATGGAAATAAAAAGAACAATTACTATGTAATTACTGATCCTCTGCTTAAATTCTGGTATAAAGTAGTATATCCAAATCAAGGTAGAATTATTACCAATCCAGAGATGATTTTTGATGAAATAAGAGTTGACTTAAAACAAGCGATTGAATTTGGGTTTGAAGATATATCTTTGCTATTCCTCAATAAACTTAATAGAACCGGAAAACTAGGTCATATTTATCCAGAAATACAAAAATTCAAAGCGGATAATACAAGGTTAGGAAGATCTGTCGAAATAGATGGCTTAGCTGAACAAGACGGCCATTTACTTGTGGTGGAGTGTAAATATAGAAAAGATAAATTCACTTTAGACATGTTCAAACATCTTAAAGAAAGCGATTCAATTTTTAACAAAAACCTTATACGAGAGTATTATCTTTTTTCAAAGGCCGGTTTTACCGAGGAGTTGAAAGAATCAGAGCACATCCATCTAATTGATCTAGATGTTCTTCTTTCTTAATCAGTTTCTCGTTGATTAGATATAAAAAAATAGATGCAATAGAGCATCTATATTTTATTCAACTGGTTTGATGAAGAAGTTACCGTATACTTGCACTAACGAGGTTACAGATATAAATGCATTATGGTCAACCTTGCGAGCCAAGGAGACAACACTTTTAACCTCAGATGACGATACAACGATATAGATAATTTTTCTTTCTGCGTGACTATAAGCACCTTCACCTTTTGTCACTGTTGCACCATGTGGGAAGTTAGCGATTAACACAGGGGCTAAATACTCACTGGTAGTAATGATTTGTAATTGTATTTTCTTATTTCTTAAGTTAATCGCATCGATGACAAAATTGACCTCTAATAAATAGAAGATAGAGAAGAAGAAAGCGATGACACCGATTTCCCAATCAGAACCTGATGTCGCAACAAGTATTATAGAATAAGCAGTAACGATAACACCGTTTAAAGCAATACCGTATTTGCCGATACTTGTGGACTTTCTTAAAGCGAAATAATAGGTGAAAACATCAATACCACCGCAAGAGATATCACCACGATAAGCAGTCGCGGAAGAAACACCGACACATAAGGCACCAAATAAGACTCTCACCACCACATGATCAGCAATCAAAGGATGGGTAGCAATCTCATTAGTAAATCCTGCGTGTGTGAATAAGAAAATAAATAATGAAGATAAACCTACATTTATTGCGGTATAGATAGCGAATCTCTTACCAATTTTAAAGAAAGCAAAAATGACGATTGGGATGTTAATCACGAAATAGGCAATCGAAATTGCGTTATTACCAATAATCCATTCCGGAGCGTGAACTAACTTCAATATAACAGCGATAGTTTGGGATACGCCTGATACACCACCGGTCGCGATGTGTAGAGCGCTATCATCCGCAGGGGAGATAAACGCACAGAAGCCAAACGCAAATATTGCCGCGGCTAATGAGGCGTGAATTAAAGCGCTTGCGTGAGAGAGAAAGATACGCAAAAATTGATGGTCAAATAAATAATTATTTATTTTTCTTTTTAATCGCTCTGACTTTTTCATCTTAGACGCTTGATATTGTATCATTAAGCAAACAAAAAACAATAAGAAGAAATCGTTTTTCGAGGTGGACATTTCTCTTTATATGCGTGTAAAATACAAATTAGTTTGTTGAAATTACATAGTCATAGTGATAAGATTATCACGCTATATGAATATATAGGAGGCAATCGTCATGTTTATATTAAGAGCTATTGGAAGATTCTTCGTCAGAATCGGCCGTTGGATTAAAGAAACTGCTTGGGTACAACCACTACTTATCGTCGGTGGTATCTTCGCAATTATTTTCTCCATTCCTTATCTCACCAAATGGGTTAAGTCATGGTTCAATGATGACTCCGCTTCTGAAAAATATTACTCTGGTAAGAAAGTTAGCTTAAAGAACGCTGAAGATCACAAGAGTGATGTCGATGCCTTATTCGATTACATGACCGCCTATCACGATGGCGATGCCGCTGGTAAAGAAACTGGCAAAAAGAAATTCGGTGAAAAATTCTTCTTAACATTAGTCCAAGAAGATTGCTCATCTTGTGATGAAAGATATGGCGCTTTCAAAGCCTTAGAAGAAAACTGGGGCAAAGGCAGCTTTGAAGAATTAAAAGGTGAATCCTTCAAAATGCACACCATCTATGTCGATAGCAAAAACGATGATGGCGATAACTTATTCGAATCTGTCTATGATAGAGACAGTGTTACCAACATCTTCGAAGACACAATCTCTTGCATGTCAGGTGAATACGTGGATCACCCATACAAAGACAACTGCGATGATTCATCCACCTATGTCACAAATTTAAAGAATTTGTTAAATAGAGAAGACATCTCCACTCCAACAACATTCCTCATTGACATGACCGCTGATAACCCAAAAGGTTGGACCAGTGATTATGGTGTTAGAGAAGTCTTATTCTCCTTCAATGGAACCGGTGGAAGCGATGATATGGCCAAAGCCAGAACATTACGTAATGCTTGGACCAACGTCGATAGCAAAGTTAATCCATTCTCCAACGAATACAAGAAATAAAAAAGAAACCGCAGAAGCGGTTTTTCTTTTAGAAAAATATATCAATTATTTTAGTCTTTTATAAACACTTTGTGGGACGAGTCCAGAGACATCCACACCACTATTATGGAGTTCCATAATCATTGAGGAGTTGATGAAGCTCTTATCGTTTTTACTCATCAAGAAGACGGTATCAATATCCTTATCCGCTAAGTCGTTCGCGGTAGCTAATTGGAATTCATATTCGAAATCGGTAACTGCTCTAAGACCACGGATTAAATGTGTCGCGCCATGCTCTTTTGCGTATCTCACAGTTAAGCCATCATAGATATCAACTACCACCTTGTCACTATTGACAGCTTCTTCAATCATTTCTTTTCTTGTTTGAGCGTCAAATCTTGATTTTTTATTTGGATTAACCGCGACTAAAACGATGACTTTATCAAAGATATTTAAAGCTCTTTCTAAGATATCTAGATGTCCATTTGTGATGGGATCGAAACTACCGGGATAAACTGCAATCTTCATAATTACCTCCACAATATCGCGACTTTGATTTCGCCATATTTATAATCTCTTCTTTTAGCGAACAACGAACTTGTTAAAGCGATATCGCGGTCGCTTTCCATAACGATTATACCATGTTCGCTCATTAAGTTATTATTAAGCAAGATATTCACTACTTCTTCATATTTCCCTTCTTTATAAGGAGGATCTAAAAATACGATATCAAATACTCTTTTTTCTTTAATAAAAGAATCTAGGGCTTTTTCATCGTTCATAAATAAGACTTCAGCATTAGTAATATTTAAAGAGGAAATATTCTTTTTTGTCGTTTCAATCGCAATCTTATTGTTATCGACAAAAGTCATAAAAGAACAACCACGAGATAATCCTTCAATACCCATTGCCCCAGAACCACTATAAAGGTCTAAGCCACGATAATTAGATAAATCCCCTAATGCGGAAAATATCGCCTCTCTAATCCGATCTTTAGTCGGTCTTATATGAGCGGCGTCATCCGGATAAGTAATTAATCTTCTTTTATAAATACCACCGACAATACGCATCTTATTTTTCCTTTGGGCAGAGATTGCTATTAAAGTTAGCGAATAATATTTCATTCACTTGTTCATATAGCTCTCTTACTTCTTTATATGCGGATAGATATTCTCTCACTAAGGAATGAGAGTCTAACGCTAACTTTGCGTCATGAAGCTTTTTTAAAGCTTCTTTGGCTTGTTCACTATCTTCTGAATAATATTTCAAAACATCGAAATAATTCATCGCCGCAACATCTTTTTGATAGGCTAAAGCCATGACTTCTTCATCATCATTCATCTTCTTTTCGAGTTCATTTAAACGAATAATGCGTGGGTCATTATTTAATGATTGTTTTAGATGTTCCGCTTTTAAATAGATATCTTCTGACATAATTCAGTAAATATTATATCAATATTTCCTTTTTAAAACACAATATCATCACTTTGTGATAAGATATCAACGTATGAAATTAAAAATAGTCAAAGATAACAATCCGATTATGAGAAAAAAATCTCTTCCTGTGGAGATGCCTTTATCTATTAAAGATAAAGAAACACTCGACGAGATGCTTGATTATCTCAAATTATCACAAGATGAAGAATACGCAAAGAAACACAACATCCAAGCTGGTGTCGGTATGGCGGCCATTCAAGTCGGATTATTAAAAAGGATGTTCGTCATCTACTATCAAAGAGAAAATGAAATAGTTCAATATCAATTAGTTAACCCAATCATCTTAGAAACAAGCGTTAAAAAATGTGCCTTAGAAGGTGGAGAAGGATGTCTATCTGTGCCAAAAGCTCATGAAGGATTAGTCCACCGCTACTACAAGATTAAGATGAAAGCTTTTGATGCATTAACTAATGAAGACATCATCATTACCGCATCTGGTTATGACGCCATTGTCTTACAACACGAATATGATCATTTAGAAGGAAAATTCTATTACGATAGAATCAATGCACAAAATCCATTTGGAAAATCGTTAGGAGAGGAAATTATTTAATGGGGTACAAGTTTCTTGTATCCTTTTAAATTGCTTTATATAATATAAGCAACCAACTTACATATTATAATTTGGGGGATATATTAATGGAAAAGGCTATTAGTTTGCCCGTTTCGGTTTATGCATTAGGCGGCTTAGGCGAAGTCGGCAAAAACATGTATGTCATTGAAAATGACGAAACTATTATTATCATTGACGCTGGGGTCAAATTCCCCGGTATTGAATTTCCAGGAATCAACTACATCATTCCTGATTTTACCCATTTAAAAAATAACCGCAATAAAATCAAAGCCCTTTTCATCACCCATGGACATGAAGACCACATCGGATGTATTCCTTTCTTATTACAAAATGTAAAGATTCCTGTTATTTATGCACCACGATTAGCCGCTGCTTTAATCAAGAATAGATTAGATGAATATCACATGTTAGAACAGGCTAATATCGTAGAATACGATAGCGACACTATTGTGAAGACCGGAAGATTTGAAGTTTCCTTCTTTAGAGTGACTCATAGTATCCCCGATTCCTTTGGTATTGTCGTTGATACTCCCGAAGGAAGAATTGTCTCTTCTGGTGACTTTAAAATCGATTTAACACCAATCGGTAAAGATATCGAACTCACCCGTATGGCGGAAATCGGTAAAGAAGGTGTCGCCTTGTTATTAAGTGAATCCACAAACGCGGAACAAGAAGGATATACACCAAGTGAGAAGAATGTCTACGATTCTATCGATGACATTATCGCAAATGCACAAGGTAGATTAATCGTCTCCACCTTCTCCTCAAATATTTCCCGTATTCAACAAGTCTTAGAATCCGCGGTTAGTCATAACCGTAAAATAGCGATTGTCGGTCGTTCCATGGAAAAGGCTGTCGAAATATCGAGAAGCTTTGGTTATATCAAAGTTCCAGATGCTTCGATTATCGATACTGAAGATGTCAAAAGATATCCAAACAACGAGATATTAATTCTCTGTACCGGTAGCCAAGGTGAGTCGATGGCAGCATTAAGCAGAATTGCCGGTGGCGCCCATAAAGATATTCATATCATCCCCGGAGACACAATTGTCTTCTCCTCCTCCGCGATTCCAGGTAATGGTGTCATGATTGATAATGTTATCAATCAACTTTCCCGTGCTGGTGCGGAAGTGGTCACTAACTCCATCTTGAATGATATTCACTCCTCCGGACACGCATCTAGACAAGAACTCCGCTTCATGCTCAAACTCATGAATCCGAAATTCTTTATGCCAATACATGGTGAATATCGTATGCTGAGACTCCATTCCGAAATGGCGCAAGATTTAGGCGTTCCAAAAGAGAATATCTTTATCTTAGATAACGGTGATTCCGTTGTTCTTTCCAAAGGAAAAGTGAAACGCGGTTATCCAGTGGAACACGGTAATACTTATATTGATGGAAAAGATATTAACTCCCTTAATGAAGCGGTTATCGTTGACCGTCGTATATTGATGGATGATGGTATGCTTGCTGTCACTATCAGTGTCGATAGCAAAAAGAATATGATGATTGGTAAACCAGAGATTTACGCAAAAGGTGTTATCGATCAAGGCAATCAAAAAAGGCACGATGAATTAATCGGCTTATTAAAGGATGCGATTGAAGAAAAATTACAAACCAAAACTAATTTCGCGGAACTGAAATTATTAATTAAAGATGTCGCTGGTTTATATATTTATCGAAACACCAAAAGACACCCAATCGTCATCCCAGTGATTATGAGTAAAAACTAAAATGGTTATCTTAGCAAGCGCTTCTCCTAGAAGACAAGAATTGATGAAAGAAATCACTAGTGATTTCACGATCATCACTTCCGATATAGATGAAGAAAAAAGTTATTCCTTACCTCCTTTAGAGGCGGTTTTAGATATCGCCAAAAGGAAAGGATTAAAAGTTAAGGAAAGTCATCCTCATGATTTAATCATTTCCGCAGACACAATTGTGGTTTTAAATAATAAGATTATCGGTAAACCAATTGATGCGGATGATGCAAAAAGAATATTAAAAGAATTATCAAATAATACTCATGAAGTAATAACTGCTTATTGTTTATTTAAAGAAGATAAATTCATCGAAAGATATGTGATTAGCAAAGTTATCTTTAATGAATTAAGCGATGAATTTATTAATCGATATGTCGACAGTAAATCTCCACTTGATAAAGCGGGAGCCTATGGTGTTCAAGATAACGAAGATTACCCTATCGTTAAAGCGGTCATCGGAAGTGTCAGTAATGTAATTGGCTTCCCGATAGAAGAGATAAAAGAAGACTTTATAAAAATGCAAAAATAAAACTCGGTTGTGAAGTGAACCCCGAAATGGACACACTTCAAAAAAACCGGATAAAGACAGGAATCAATTAAGGTTCCTGTTTTTTAGTCTTGTTGAG
>JBGULD010000043.1:0-16384 GCA_045114745.1 Bacilli bacterium | reverse complement strand
TTTGGCTTTTTAGTGCCATATAAGCTTCTGCCTTGACGGCGAGCTTCGATACCAGCGCAGTCTAAGGTACCACGAACGATGTGATATCTAACACCTGGTAAATCTTTCACACGTCCACCTCTAATCATGACTGTGGAGTGTTCTTGTAAGTTGTGACCTTCACCACCGATATAGGCTGTGACTTCATATCCGTTTGATAATCTAACACGGGCGTATTTACGTAACGCAGAGTTAGGTTTCTTAGGAGTCATAGTACCGACACGGGTGCAAACACCACGTTTTTGTGACGCAGATTGGTTGATGTTTTTCTTCTTTAAAGAGTTCCATCTTGAACCTAACGCTGGAGCCTTGGTTTTCCAAGTCTTGTTGTGGCGACCTTCACGAACTAATTGGTTAATGGTTGGCATATAATTGCTCCTTTCAATTACTTATTTATCTTGTTGTGCGTTTCCACGGAACCGGGTGTATCATATCCTTTTCTTAAAAAAGATGACCTCTCGGTCGACGTGTATTTCTTACACACGCTCATATATATTAATTAAATGGATATATTTACGCAAGCAAAAAATGATTAAAAATATAAAAAATATTTTCAACGTATCCAGGTGTATCAATATTTACCTTATTTTTGTTTTATAGAGCCTGGGATTTTTTCTATTTCTAAAGTGATATCGTTAATCGATACCGCTTTGACTTTTAATTTTAAATTTGGATTTTCACCAGTGGAGAAAGTGAAATCTTTAAATGTATTAATACCAAAATCATCACCTAAACGGAATAATGTCTCATTATTCGCTGGCACACCATTAGCGAAAGTATTCTTACCACTACTCTCCAAGAGATGGAGTAATGTTGGTGTTCCTTCGCGATATTGTTTATCGCTTAAAGTGTTTGAATAAGCATAATCTACACCGACATTTTGTCCGTTCGGATCATAATTAGGATCATCTAGTGTAGCGATTAGTCCACTATTAGTGCCTTTTTTAAAATATCCTAATGTGGCATTAACATGATAAATACGTAATCCATGGTGTTGTGGATAATTATAAATACCTTGGTTTTTATCTTTATCAATATAGGAATAGGAACCGGAATATTTATTTAATCCATTAGGAGTGAAGTATTCGATCAACAAATATTCACTAAATGGTGAGTTTCTATATTTAGAGGAAGGGACCAAAATATATTCGCCACTACTTTGTAGAGGTTTTAATTTAATCGTTCCTTTTGCCCCATCTTTAATAACCATTGGAGAAGCCCAATTAAGTAGATATTTACTAAATGAAGAATGGTCTCCGATGTTATAGTCCATCATGTCAAAACAACCAGTTGGTTGATAGAAGAAATCGGTGCTACTTTCACTATTAGAGGAGAAAGTATTGTAATAGTCACTTAATCCTAATAAATGACCAGTTTCATGGATTAAATAATTCGTGTAGCTACGATTATCATTTTGTAAGATTGTATCAACGCTAGTCCAGCTATAATCATTAACTGTCGGTTCAACATTATTAAAACCATTCTCGCCTTTATAGGTGTAATAGGTATAAGCCCAGAATAATGAATTTGTGTCATCTTCATTAAATGGATGATCATAGATGACATAAACACCATCGATAATACCATCGTTATCAGTATCATAATCCGCGAAGTTGATACTGGAATTATCTTTTAGATAATCCACCGCTTTTTCGGCGATGATATTTGAAGCGGTCATATAAGATAAAGATAATGATTTCCAGTCTTTAGAAGAAACACCGATGTTATACCAAGGAGCGACTTCACCAGTTAATTTCAATTGACCGTAGGAGCTCTTGTTATAATATCCCGCAACCGAATCATAGGTTGTTCTTTTGGTTTCACCAAAGAAGGCATTTTGAATAAATGTCATCTTTCTTTTTTGATTCTCTTCATTATTAAAAGTGTCACTATCGGTGAAATAAACAGGGATGACTAAAAGTTTTCTTTCCCCTTTTGTGGGAATATTATTCCTGGCTACACCACTTCTTGAGGATACAAGCAAGTCTCTAACGTTATTAATGTCATAGATTTGTTTTTCATTTTCTTTTGAAGAAACAGGTGTAGTTTCCGCACGAGAATAAAACATCTCATTATCGAAATCTCTCATCAAAGATTGTTCATTTTCGTAATTAGAAAAAGGAACAAATCTCAAATCGATTCCGCTTGCACAAGAGGAGAGTAAAACAGGAACTAATAAGATAGATAAAAACTTCTTTTGCATCTATTACATTTTAAATAATATTTAAGATTTGTAAAGAAAAGGCCTCTTTTTTCAAGAAGCCTTTATTATTTTAATTAACGGGAGATGGTGATGGTTGCAGATTCATTGCCGTTTAATTTATCAACGTGAATCTTGAAACCGAATTTCTTATCTTTTTCACCACTGATACCATTGAGCATGAAGTCTTCGAAGACTCCACCTTTACCGAATGTATCGCCTTCGATGTATAAGCAATCATCGCCGGCAGAACCAGTTCTATATTTCATAGATTTACCAGTTCTTGGTAATAATTCGATAAGTTTGTAGTTTGAATATGCAGATCTTGTCGCGGTGTTATCAGCGGCAAAGTCGACATATGTGCCACTTGTATTCGCGGATGTGGAATAGGTATAACCATTGAATTGACCATCGTTAGCAAAGACACCTAAACGAGCGTCAACTTGGGTGATTCTAATACCTGCTTTGGAATAATATAAAGGATAGGTTCCTAAATATTTGTTTTGTCCATCTTTGACAGCAACACCTTCTGGAGTCAAATATTCGATTAACAAATATTGATCTAAGTAAGTGTTATTCCATTCACCTGGTGCAGGAATGATAATCGCATCACCAGTTGTGGTTGTACTCTTAAGAGTAGTTGTCACTTTTCCAGATTTACCATCAACACGTCTTGGATTAATCCAACCATACATAGTCTTACTGAATGCGTTGTGATCGCCGATGTTATAGTCCATCATATCTAACGCACCTAAACCTGAATAGTCAGATTTGTTATAGTCGGTGATGTAATAGTCTGGCAAGGATAAGACGTGACCATATTCGTGTGTCATGGTGTGAGCGTCTGGTTTAACCGCACCACTCTTGATTTCTTCCGCGGTATGGTATTGACCATTGCCTTTTTCAAACAAGAAGTTGAATGAAGCCCAGAAGAATCTATTCGCACCTTCCATGCTGCCATCTTTGGTGTATTTACCATAAGCACCAGCGACAGACCAGCAGAATGCCCACCACACTTCACCGGTTGTGGTAATCGGTGCGGTATAAAGCATGATGATGGAATCGATGAAACCATCTTGGTTAGCGTCGAAGTCAGCGAGGTTATATTCCTTGCTATCATTTAAATCATCAACGATTTTGTGTTCACGATAGTAGTCTTGAATCTTGACCGCGACTTCTCTAGAATAACCACTATTTTCTTTAGAAATGCTAGAAGCGGCAACACCAGTATGGAACCATGGAGCGACAACACCACTGATATGACATTGATCATATGAGGATGATTTATAATATTCCGCTAAAGAATACCATTCCATATCATTAGGACCACCGAAGAACACTTTTTGAAGCATTTGACGGGAATCATTTTCGGTGTTTCCAAATAATGTTGCGGGGTAGTCAGTGAAGTCCACAGGAACTACTAAGGCTTTAACATCGCGAATAGCGTAAGCAGTTTTTCTGACATCTTCTTTGGTTTTTGGATCTTTTTCCCATTTTTCGAGTTCGGTATATTGTTCGCCAGCATAACCCATACCTTTGATACGTAAGTTACGATGGTTACTAGTTAATGAGAATGGATCAACTTCCACGATTTTGAGTTTATCGCCTGAACAACCGATGACCGATAAGGACATCATACTTGCGGCAACAATACCACCAATTATCGATAACTTTTTCATAATTTCTCTTCCTTTCCTATGCCATTTAAGGCATAAAACTTGTGTTAATGTTTATGATTATAGCAACATTTATAAAAAAGCGGTAGAAATTGTTTTTAAAACAAAGTTGTACGATAATAGATTTGTGGATAAGAAAAAACTATTTGAGAATATCTTAAATGTCACGAAAGTTGTGGCTCCCGCAGTCGTTACTCAACAAGTTTACGACAAGATGTTTGGCCATCATTTTTTGACATTTAAACCATTCTATTTTTCCATTTCTGATTTCCCAAATTTAGAAAGAGAAAGATACGTTTTTCACTCCGATAGTCGCTTAAATCTCGTCGGATATATTTATAAATATAAAAATCTCACTAACCAAGGCATCTTTGTCTTTGCTCACGGTTATGGGGGTGGCGGTCACCACTGCTACTTAGATGTCATTAATACGATATGTAAACAAGGCTATTTAGTCTTTGCTTATGACGCCACTGCGTGTGATGAAAGTGAAGGCCACAACATCAAAGGATTTACCCAAGGATTATTAGATTGTAATCAAGCCATATCTTTTGTGGAAAATATGAAAGAATATCAACATCTACCACTTTACCTATGTGGTCATTCCTGGGGTGCATATAGCGTTTCTGCGGTCGTAGGTTGGCACAAAAGAGTAAAAGGTGTCATCGCGATGAGTGGTTTTGACCACGCAACCGCACCTTTTAAGCATAATGGCGAGCGTTATGCGGGAGAGAAAGCAAATGACTTCATGCTCTATGTTGATACCTACGAGAGGCTTCTTTTTGGCGATGTTTGTAAAACAAGCGCTTTAGAATCCTTTGAGCAGAGCAAAGCCAAGATATGTATCATTCATAGTGAAGATGACTCCACCATTCCGATCACAGCGGGATACGATTTATATTATGAGAAATTTAAAAATGATAAGAGGTTTAAATTTATTCGCTTATTAGTGCACGGACATGGAACCGTCTATTACACTTTAGAGGGTAAAAGATATTACGATAAAATCCATCACCAATACGATAAATATGTGAAGAAAGAAAAACCTTCCGAAGAAGATAAAGAAAAGTATCTATTAGAAAATATCGACCGCAACAAATATAACAATATGGTCGATGAGAAATTAATCAAAAAAGCCATCAACTTTATAAAATAAAAGGACCCACCGAAGTGAGTCCTATTTTAATAGTGTTAACTATTTTTTGTTATCTTCGTCCGCTTTACGAATCTTTTCATGAATGGCGTTAATCACGCGGTCATGTTCTTCGACGTAACGATCGGTAACTTCTTTCATCTTACCTTCCACGGAGAAGCCGTCAACAAGCGCTTCTTCTTCCACTGAGTTGAGTAAGCCTCTACCAGCAGGAATCAAGTGACCAGTAATGACGTTTTCTTTTAAGCCATGTAAGCTATCGCATTTACATTTGATAGCGGCATCGGTAAGAACACGTGTGGTTTCTTGGAAGGAAGCGGCGGATAAGAAACTATCAGTTTCTAAGGCAGCTTTGGTAATACCGAGGATTAATGGTGAGAAGACAGCAGGTCTCTTACCTTCCGCTAAAACTTTGGCGTTCTTCGCGGTGAAGGTATTGATGTTAACGCGTGTTCCAGAGAGCATATCAGTGTCACCAGCATCGATAACGAAGACTTTTCTTAACATTTGTCTCACGATAACTTCGATGTGCTTATCACTAATACCGATGGATTGAGCACTATAAACCTTTTGTACTTCTTTTAAGATGTAGTTTTCCACTGCGGTGACGTCAGAGTTCTCTAACAATTGTTTTGGAGAGATAGCACCTTCGGTGATTTTTCCACCATTGATGACGGTATCTCCTTCTTTAACTCTTAAACGAGCACCGAAGTTGGTCTTGTATTGTTTTTCTTCAAGATCGTTTCTAACGGTCACTAAGTAGCAGCCACCATCTTCTTTAATCTTGACGACTTTACCGGTGATTTCACTAATTAAAGCTTCACCTTTAGGTGTACGGGCTTCAAATAATTCTTGAACACGAGGCAAACCTTGAGTAATGTCGCTACCAGCAACACCACCAGTATGGAATGTTCTCATGGTTAATTGTGTACCAGGTTCACCGATGGATTGAGCGGCCATAATACCAACGGCTTCGCCAATCTCGACCTTACGACCTGTGGCTAAGTTTCTACCATAGCAGTGGACACAGACGCCATCTTTGGTTTCACAACCGAATAAGCTTCTGATTTCCACTTCTTTGATACCAGCATCCACGACTTCTTTAGCTTGTGCTTCATCAATCATGGTGTTGCCTTTAACGATGACTTCACCAGTATTTGGATTAACGATATCGTTAAGTGCGAAACGGCCCACTAAGCGGTCTTCTAATTTAACAATGACAGTATTTCTTGCGGAATCTCTAATTTCTTTAACGACAAAGCCATGGTCGGTTCCACAATCATCTTCTCTGACGATGACGTCTTGAGAAACGTCGACAAGTCTTCTAGTTAAGTAACCTGAGTCAGCAGTCTTTAAGGCTGTATCAGCACCACCCTTACGGGCACCGTGAGTGGCGATAAAGAATTCGGACACGGTCATACCTTCACGGAAGCAACGTTTGACTGGGAGTTCGATTGTTCCACCAGAGGTAGAACCCATCAAGCCTCTCATACCGGCTAATTGAAGGATGTTAGAAATGTTACCACGAGCACCGGAATCACTCATCATGAAGATGGCGTTGGTGCGGTCTTTATTAAATTGTTCAGTTAATTTACCTTGAACTTCGTTCTTCACATTTTCCCAAACGGAAACGACTTGTTTATGTCTTTCATCGTTGGTTAATAAGCCCATTTGATACATTTCGGTAAGTTCAGCGACTTTTTCGTCACCATCTTTTAAGATTTCTTCTTTACCTTTGACCATATGGATATCGCTTAGAGCGATAGATAAGCCAGCGACTGTGGAGTAATGGAAGCCTTGGTCTTTGATTTTGTCAAGAACCGCAGAGGTCTTTGGATTACCTTTACGATCATAACGTTGGAAGATTTCATTAATAATCTTTCCTAAGTCTTTCTTACCAAATGGTTTTAAGACTGCGCGTTTAGCGATTTCTTCTGGGATATTTGTACCTCTTTTAACAATATGTTTGCTAAGCGCGGCTTTATCGCCAGAAAGAGATGCACCACTGACTTCGTTTAAGTATGGGAAGTCAGCAGGGAAGATGAGGTTGAAGATGACTTTACCAACGGAGGTAAGGACATAGCTCTTGTTCTCTTCTTCAGTGAAATCACTCTTTAATAAGGCACTACCTAAAATGGCAATGCGGTTATGTAAGTGAACTTGTTTGGTTTGATAAGCTAATAAGACATCATCAACACTTCTGAAGACTTTGCCTTCACTAGCAGCGTAAAGTTCATATCTTTCCGCTTCTTCGTCATCGCCCATAGCTTTTAATTCTTTAGCTTTTGCTAAGAATTCTTCTTTGGTATTTTCACTAGTTAAATAGTAGTTACCGATAACCATGTCTTGAGATGGGGTAACGATTGGCTTACCATCTTTAGGACCTAAGATGTTATTTGATGCAAGCATCAAATCTAAGGCTTCTTCTTGCGCCGCTTTAGAAAGTGGGACGTGAACCGCCATTTGGTCACCATCGAAGTCAGCGTTGAATCCGGTACACACTAATGGGTGTAAACGAATGGCACGACCATCGACTAAGATTGGTTGGAAAGCTTGAATACCAAGTCTATGAAGTGTTGGAGCACGGTTCAATAAGACTGGGTGTTTACTGACGATTTCTTCGACGATATCAAAGACGATGTCTTCATATCTATCAATAATCTTATCAGCTTGTCTATGCGCATTAGCGATACCTCTCTTTAAGAGTTCGCAAGCGATAAACGGACGTAATAATTGGATGGCCATTTCTCTTGGAAGACCACATTGATACATCTTTAAGAATGGACCGACGGCAATAACGGAACGACCAGAGTAGTCGACACGTTTACCTAATAAGTTTTGTCTGAAACGACCTTGTTTACCCTTTAAAGCGCTGGATAAACTCTTTAATGGACGTCCACCAGGACCTTGAACAGGTTTGTTTCTTCTACCATTATCGATTAAGGCATCCACAGCTTCTTGAAGCATACGTTTTTCGTTCATCAAGATAACTTGTGGGGAGTTCATATCGATTAATTTCTTCAAACGGTTATTTCTAGAAATAACACGGCGATATAAATCGTTTAAGTCGGAGGTAGCAAATCTACCACCATCGAGTTGAAGCATTGGTCTTAAATCTGGTGGGATGACAGGGATGACATCAAGAACCATCCATTCTGGTTTGTTCTTTGGATTTCTAAACGCTTCGATGACTTCGAGTCTCTTGGTGAGCTTTTGTCTAGATAAAGCGCTTGTCTCTTTCATCTTGCGGTTGATTTCTTCAGCTTCTTTGTCGAGATCGACTTCTTGTAATAAACGTTTAATCGCAGAAGCACCTTCAGAGAATTCCGCACCAGCGAATTTCTTTAAGAAGTTAGCGACACTTTGGAAGTCAAAGACTTCAGCGTGGTTTTCTAATCTTTCAATTAATTGGACACATCTGTTCCAATCTTCGCTACCTTCCACTAAGCCCCATTCTTCACCATGTTCTTGGACTTCTCTTAAAGCTGGGATAAAAATTTCACGACCATTTCTTTCGTTGATGAATTCACGATAGGAAAGGACACCACTCTTACCAGGATTTAAGCAGATATGCGCGGCGTAATAAACGACTTCTTCTAAGTGTTTAGGAGAGACGTCTAATAATAAACCGATACGGCTTGGAATACCTTTGAGGTACCAAATATGTGTACATGGAGAAGCGAGTTCGATATGACCCATTCTTTCTCTACGCACGTCTTTTGTGGTGACTTCGACACCACAGTGTTCACAAACGACACCGGCAAATCTAATTTTCTTATATTTACCACAGTGACATTCATAATCTTTGCTCGGACCAAAGATTTTTTCGCAGTATAAACCTTCTGGTTCGGGCTTTTGGCTACGGTAGTTAATGGTTTCTGGTTTTAAAACTTCACCATGACTCCATGCTCTAATTTTTTCTGGGGAGGCTAAACCGACTTGGATGGCCGTTAATTTTTTAACATCAAACATCTTAATCTACCTCCTTATTCTTCTTCACTAGCATCGTGAACTGTATAGCCTAAGGCTTCAGTATCAACAGTGCTTTCTGGACCTGCTTCGCCTGTTAAGTTACGAATGGAAGAATTGATCTTTCTTTCTTCTTTTTGTGCTTCTTTGGCTAAAGCGTCCATATCGATTGTATTACCTTCACCATCGAGTAATGTGACATCCATGGAGAGTGCTTGTAATTCTTTAACAAGAACTCTGAAGGCTTCTGGCATACCTGGTTTTGGTAATTCTTGACCTTTAATGATCGCTTCGTAGGTCTTTCTACGACCGACTCTATCGTCGGATTTGACGGTGATGATTTCTTGTAACACGTGAGCGGCGCCATAAGCTTCAAGAGCCCAGACTTCCATTTCACCAAATCTTTGACCACCGTTTTGGGCTTTACCACCTAAAGGTTGTTGTGTCACTAAGCTATATGGACCAGTGGCACGAGCGTGTAATTTATCATCGACCATGTGGACGAGTTTAATCATATACATGACACCGACGGTGATTCTTTCATCGAATCTCTCACCGGTTGTGCCATCGTAAAGGATGGTTTTACCATCTTTCGCCATTTTGGCTTTTTCCATCATGTCGAAGATTTCTTCATTTGTGATGCCATCGAAAACTGGGGTGGCAATCTTGTAGCCGAGTCTATTTAAGGCCATGCCTAAGTGAACTTCTAAGATTTGACCAATATTCATACGGGAAGGAACACCTAATGGGTTGAGCATGATGTCAACTGGTGTACCATCTGGTAAGAATGGCATATCGGCTTCTGGTAAAATACGGGAAATAACACCCTTATTACCATGACGACCAGACATCTTATCACCTTCGGAGATCTTTCTCTTTTGGACGATATAGACTCTGACGACTTCGTTAACTCCTGGAGGGAGTTCGTTATCTTTGGCTTTGCCTTCGCGTTTGAAGACTTTGACATCTAAGACAATACCCGCACCACCGTGAGGAACACGTAATGAGGCGTCTTTTCCTTCGTTCGTCTTTTCACCGAAGATGGCCATTAATAATTTTTCTTCCGGGGTTGGTTCAGTTTGACCACGTGGAGTGATTTTACCGACTAAGATGTCGCCTTCTTTCACTTCACTACCAGGGATGATAATTCCTCTTTCATCCAAATAGGCTTTCGCGCTTTCGGAGACGTTTGGAATATCACGGGTGATTTCTTCATCACCTAATTTTGGAATGCTACGGCATTCTAATTCATATTTCTCAATATGAATAGAGGTATAAACATCATCTTTGACTAATCTTTCAGACATGATGACCGCGTCTTCATAGTTATAACCGTTCCAGGTCATGAAGGCGATAGTCACGTTTTGACCTAAAGCTAAGTCACCATTTTGCATCGCAGGACCATCAGCGATGATATCTCCGCGTTTCACTTTATCGCCGACATGGACGATGGAAACTTGGTTGATACATGTACCTTGGTTACTACGTTCAAATTTTTGGAGATGATATGTTCTTGGTTCTTTATTGCCTTTTTCTAAAATCTTGATGGTTCTAGAATCGCTATAAGTAACGACACCATCTTCGACAGCGACAACCGCTAAACCACTATCACGAGCGACTTGATGTTCAAGACCGGTTCCCACGAGTGGGGCGTGTGGTTTTAATAAAGGTAACGCCTGACGTTGCATGTTACTACCCATAAGGGCACGCATGGTATCGTCGTTTTCAAGGAATGGAATGCTACCAGCAGCAATACTAACGATTTGTTTTGGGCTAACGTCAACAAAGTCGACCTCTTCTTTTGGAGCCATGATGTTCTCGCCTTTATAACGGGCGACAACTTGGTCGTCTAAGATTTCGCCGTTAGGACCTAAGTTAATATTCGCTTCAGCAATACATTTATCCCATTCTTCATCCGCGGAAAGGTAGATAGAATCTTTGGCGTCGTTTAAAACGCGGCAAGTTTTCTTGTCAACCTTACGATATGGAGTCTCAATAAATCCATATTTATTTATTTTCGCGTAGGAAGCGAGATTGTTAATAAGACCAATGTTTTGACCTTCAGGAGTTTCAATTGGGCAGATACGTCCATAGTGAGAAACGTGAACGTCACGAACTTCAGTAGAAGCTCTATCACGTGTTAAACCACCAGGACCTAATGCGGATAATCTTCTCTTGTTGGTTAATTCCGCGAGTGGGTTGGTCTGATCCATAAATTGAGATAATTGTGAAGAGGCGAAGAATTCACGGATTGACGCAGTCAAAGGACGTGGATTGATCAAAGCTTTTGGCTTCACATTACCTAAATCGGAAATAGACATTTTTTGTTGGACTGTCTTTACCATTTTGGCAAGTCCAATACGGAATTGATTTTGAATTAATTCACCGACGCAGCGGATACGTCTATTACCTAAGTGGTCAATATCATCGGTATCACCGAATCCATCCATGACGTTTAAGAAATAGGAGAATCCTGCTAAGATGTCACTAATAGTGACAGTCTGTGCGGTATTGGATAAATCTGTACCAACGATGTGGCAGACTTTTTTGTCTTTATCGTTGTTATAGACTTTGACGATATTCACTAAGTTGTGATTATCTAAACGCTCATTGATATTGAGTTTGTGTAAGTGAGCGCCTTTTTCAAAGAAGTCTTCGTCTCTAAGAGCTTCGACATCTTCGCTGGTTAAGGTATAACCTTTTTTGAATCTCACTTCACCATCAACAGAGACTAAATTTTGCGCTAAAGTTCTGCCTGGTAAACGGTTATAGACACTTAACTTTTTAATGTATTTATAACGGCCAGCGCGACCTAAGTCATTACGTTTTTCATCAAAGAAGTTTTGCACCAAGAAATTCGCTGTACCTTCTTCGGTAATTGGTTCTCCTGGTTTCATCTTTCTAAAGATGTCCACTAATGCACCCTTCGCATTTTTGACCTTTAAATCATCATCTTTGGCTAATGTTATTTCTAACGCTTCGTTTTTGCCAAATAAGGAGAGGATATCTTCGTCGCTTTCAATACCTAATGCACGTAACAAAATTGTTGCTGGCATCTTTCTTTGACGATTGATACGAACGGAGAGGATGTCCTTATTATCACTTTCAAATTGTAACCATGTTCCACGACCGGGAATGATGTCACAACCATATAAGTATTTTCCGGCTTTCATCTCTTTGGAGAGATAGGCACCTGGGGAACGGACTAATTGAGAAACGATAACTCTTTCCGCACCATTGACGATAAATGTTCCACTGGAAGTCATAAGTGGGAATTCACCCATATAAACTTCGGATTCTTGAATTTCACCGCTTTCCTTATGGTTAAGTCTAAGGGTGACATAGATTGGAACACTATATGTGAGGTCTTGGGCTTTACATTCTAAAAATGTATGTTTTGGTTCACCAAAACGCACAGACACATAGTCGATAGAGAGTGTTTCCGTGTAATTGAGAATTGGGAAAGCTTCTCTAAAAACTTCGTCTAAGCCTTTTTCTTTAAATTCCTCATATGATTTCGTTTGAATTTCCACTAAGTTTGGGAGTGGTAAATCTCCGGAAACGTGTGAATAGTCATAACGTTCATTGTTGAGTTGTCTCAAATCTTTAATGTTTCTAATCATTGAAATGGCTCCTTAAATCGATTATTTATTTGCTCTTTTTATTGCTTGGTATATGTAATAACCTTTGTCTCTTTTTAAAAGAGATATGTTCCCAAATATGCCTTCAATATATTTACTAGCACTGGGAGCTCCTTGATTCTTACGTATCACAATGAATAATGAGCCGCCATCAATTAGGTGTGTGTAGGCTCCTTCATACATTGAGTAGGTAACTACTTTACCGGCTCGTATGGGAGGATTCACAACAATTGAATCATATTTTCCTTCGATGTTTTGATAGATATCACTTTGAAGGACAGTGACTCTTTGGCTTAATCCAAGTAACTTGGCGTTCTTCTCGCATAATGCAAGAGCGCGCGTATTAATGTCAGCGAGATCAACTCTCGCTTCTGGACTAGTTATGGCAATAGTTAAGCCGATAGGGCCATAACCACATCCTAAATCTAATATTTTTCCCGACAATCGGAGGGGAACTAAGACCTTTAAAAAGGCGAAACTCCCCTCATCGATTTTGTCTTTGGAAAATACTCCGTTATCGCTTACTAAAGTAATTGTTCTACCATCAATAAAGTATTCGATGTTTCTCTCCTTTGACGCTAGAGAGGGATCTAAATCAAAATAATGGGCCATAATTACCGGATAACGTATTTGTAACTAAATAGTTAAACTATTTAATTTCGCATTCTGCACCAGCGGCTTCAAGAGCTTTCTTGTGTTCTTCAGCTTCGACTGGGGAGATGTGTTCTTTGACGGCGACAGGAGCGGCGTCAACTAATTTTTTGGCATCCATTAAGCCTAAGCCAGTGATAGCTTGAACCGCTTTGATGACTTGAACTTTGGACATACCAGCGCTCTTAATGAATAAAGAGACTTCGCTTGGGCCAGCAGCTGGGCCTTCTTCTTCAGCTGGAGCAGCAGCGGCTGCGACTGCAACTGCGGCTGTAACACCGAATTCTTCTTCGACTGCTTTTACTAAATCATTGAGTTCGAGTACTGTCATTTCTTTTAATGCAGCAACGATTTCTTCTTTTGTTAATTTTGCCATTTTCTTTTCCTCCTAATTGGCGTTACTTTGCATCCGCCACAGCTTTAACTGTAGCTGCAAATTGGCGGATTGGTGCTTGTAAGCACGATAAGAACATTGAGATAAGTCCTTCTCTTCCTGGAAGTTTTGCCACTTCTTTAATCTTGGCTTCGTCAGCGAATTGACCGTCAACGATACCACCCTTGATTTTAAGAGTGCCTCCAAATCTTTTTGAATACTTAGCGACGACTTTCGCACCATTACTAACTTCCTTAGAGAAGATAATGGCGTTAGGACCACTTAATAAGTCTTTCATATCAAATCCGAGTTCTTGGCTCGCTCTTTCCACTAAGGAATTCTTGTAGACACAGAGTTCTGCATCTTCCTTACGGAGAGCACGACGAAGTTCTTGAATTTGCGCGACTGTTAAGCCACGGTATTCAGCGACCACGATTGTAGTGCTGGCTTTGGCTTTTTCAGCGATCTCTTTGACGACACTTTGTTTCGCTTCTAAGACTTGCTTATTCATTATTCTTGACCTCCTTTTCAATTTTTGTTGTTTTGAGGCTCCAATATACTTGAGTTATTAGAAATATGTTTCTATGCCTCGGTAACATGATTAAGACTAACGACGTCCGTTACTGTCTACGGTATATTGAAATCTTGAATTAATTAACGACCGTTAAATGTGAAATTGATAGCTGGACCCATGGTCGTGTGGATAACAGCGGTTTTGATGTAATTGCCTTTGACTGCAGCTGGTTTGGCCTTTAAGACGGCTTCCACTAAAGCGGTTAAGTTTTCAGCAATTTTCTTTTCGTCAAATGACACGCGGGCGATAGAGACATGCATATTAGCTTCTTTATCGGTACGGTATTCAACTTTACCTGCTTTGATTTCAGCGATTGCTTTAGCAAGGTCAGTGGTAACTGTGCCGGTTTTTGGGTTTGGCATTAAGCCTTTAGGACCTAAAATACGAGCAACTTTACCGATTGTACCCATCATGTTAGGTGTAGCAACGATAACATCGTAAGCGAACCAGTTTTCATGTTGGATTTTATCAATCATTTCTTGACCACCGTAGAAATCAGCGCCGGCAGCTTTAGCTTCTTCAACTTTGTCGGTGATGGCTAAGACTTTTTTGGTTTTGCCATTACCATGTGGGAGGACGAGAGTTCCTCTGACTTGTTGATCGGCTTGTTTTGGATCGACATTGAGTTTGAATGAGACATCAACAGTAGCGTCAAATTTAACTGTGGATGTTTCTTTGACTAATTTGCTAGCTTCTTCAATTGTATAAAGCTTATTGGCATCGACTTTTTCAAAAGCCGCGACATACTTTTTACTCTTTTTCATGGCTTACTCCTTAGTCTTTTACGACAATGCCCATATTATTGGCAGTGCCTTCGATGACTTTCATAGCAGCCTCAATGTCATTGCTGTTTAAGTCAGGTAATTTGTATTCCGCGATTTGGCGGAGTTGTTCACGGGTGATGCTTCCGATAACGGTTTTGCGACCTAAAGCATTACCTTTTTGAAGACCAGCGGCTTTAAGAATGAGACCTGCAGCTGGAGAGGTCTTGATGACGAAATCATAAGATTTGTCTTCATAAGCTGTGATAAGAACTGGGACTACTTCACCACGTCTGTCAGCGGTCTTAGCGTTGAAATCTGTGCAGAATTTCGCCATGTTAACACCAGCAGAAGCGAGTTTTGGACCTGGTTTTGCATCGCCACCAGGGAGTTCCATCTTCACGACTTTAGCGATTTTTTTACTCACGTGACTATTCCTCCTTTTTTAGATTGGTCCGTGTCGTGGTTATCATGAGTGGAATCGCCACTCTTCCACGATACCTTACACGCGTATTCACACTCTCTCATGTGTGAAGGCAACATGCTTGTATACTTTAACAAATATGTATATGTGGGTGCAAGAGAAATTTTCATTTTTTTCCAAATATTTTATCGCACAATATGCACAAAAAAGGTTTCAAATTATTTATTAATTTGATATTGATAGACTTTTATAAAATGCCGTTGTATAATAAGGCGAATATGGCTAAATCTGCAGAATTCAAACAAAAGAAGAGACTTTCGCAACTAAATCCATATGTTCTAGTTATCCTATCATTCGTGGTAGTGATTTTTATTGGATCATTTTTGTTATCTCTCCCAATTGCCCAGACATCTGGTAAATGGGGTACATATATCGATTCCCTTTTCTCCGCGGTCAGCGCGACATGTGTGACTGGTTTATGCACATATGTAGAAGGTATCGGTGAGAAATTAACATTCTTTGGCCAATTAGTGATGATGGTCATGATTCAAATCGGTGGTCTTGGATTCGTTACTGTCTTAACCTTCTTCGTTACACTTTTTAGATCTAAATTACAATTCAGAGATAGATACCTCGTCAGCCAAATGGTGGGCACCACTAGTTTCGCTGATGTTGTGAAGTTTGTGCGTAAGCTCATCCTTATTCACATCGTCGCGGAAATTCTCGGTACACTCATCGGTCTTCCAGTCTTCTTTACTGCCTTCCCAAATGAACCTTTAAAGGCATTATGGAATTCTGCATTTACATCGGTATCCGCATTCAACAATGCTGGATTCGATTTATTTGGTAGCACCTCACTAGTGAGAGGTATGGGAAATGCCTTTATCGATGGTTTGCCAAAATGGGCATATTACTACCTATGC